>DASQEN010000068.1:0-2238 GCA_035633635.1 Gemmatimonadota bacterium
GGGAAGATCAGCATCGTCCGGCTGGGGGCAATCGACGGCGACCCGGGCATCCGGCCGCAGGCGCACCAGTACGTCGCCTACGCCGCGCCCTGGGAGCCGCTCCCGGACGACGGCCTGCCGCGCTTCGACGAGCGCGCCCCGAGCTAGGCCCTGCCTGCCCGTCCACGTGCCCCGAAGAACGGGATGCTCTTTTCGTCAGCTGCCGGCGCGGCGGGCACAGTCGGGCTAGGAACGGCGGGCGGGGGGGCGTGTGGGGCTTGGGCCAGAACCGCAGGCAGGACGGCCTCGCCCTGATCGACCGTCTGTGTGCCCGCCTTTGAAACATGCTCGGTCCAACGCGAACCGTCCCAGTAGCGGTAGTCAAAGCCTCCCGAGGGATCCGGGTGCCAACCGGCGGCGACCGTTGCGTGCGGGCTTGTCGGGGGGGGACGGAGGATCCACAAGCCCACTCTAAGAGGCGCGTGGGCCCAATGGCAGGTTCTCCTTTAGCCATCACCTCGCGGCCCTCTGTACTCCACATCACCCGCAGCGATCCGATGGTTCAGATCAAGCAGCCGGGCATTCCAGTCGTCGTCGGAGAGACCCCGCGGCCACCCGTAGGCGTCGCAGACCGCGTCATCGAGGCGACGATGGAGTCCGGCGACATCGGCGAACCCACCGTCGTCGACGAGGTTGTACAGCTGGGTCAACCCGATCGAGTGCTCGGTGCAGAGGTCGTCTCGCCGACGAACCAGATCCGACATGGCGGCGTTAACCGAGCTGTTCCCTTCGGTGCGGCCAGGCCACGGAAAGGTCGTGAACACAGAGCTTGTCGTGTAGCGCGTTCGATCCTCCAAGGTGGATGACTGCGCTAGCAACCAAGCCCGGTGAGCCCTCGAGCTGAGAACTCCCATAGAGAAATCGTCGTCGAGAGCGAAGACTGTCGTTAGGTTGCTCGGACATGTCCCAGCATCGGCCCACACGAAGAGAATTCGCTTCCCCTGCGCCGGTGCAGCGATGTACCGCTCGAGGTCCGCCAATCGGGTACGCATATCCCGGATCGGTTCCGAGAAGCGCCACCAGTTCCGCCTATAGCTCTCACGACGGGTTCTGTCCCGCTGCGGCTTGACTCGCTCACGCACGATTTGGAGCGCCTCCTCAAATCGCATCGCCTCCTCGAGGCTCATAAATCCGAAGTCGATGATCCACCGCGAGGGATCGTGCTCGGGGCGGCTGAGGATGTCGTCCCCGGTGAGGTAGGGCCGGACTACTTGGCGCCACGTATCGTCGTGCCGGCTGAGGAGGCTGACGGCCTCCTCCTCGTCCAAGATGAAGCCACGCCCTCCTGGGATAGGACCGTAGTAGGCATAACCACGGTTCGCGGGAAGCTCGGCCGCGGTATCGACCGCGAGAGATAGCGGCCGCAGCGAGGCCGAGATCGGCTCATCGAGATCCTGGCCGTCGAGGTGCCTGCCTACTTGTGGATTAGTCGGCTCCTTGACCCAGTTGACGATGCTCACATCGACGCTCGCTTCACCGGGCCAGTCCTGTGACGAGACCGCATCGGTGATGATTCCTCCCTCGTCCAGGATGTATTGCAGGCTCGCGGACCGCGCGCGATTCTGGCTGACCGAGTTCGTGCCGACGAGCCCGGCGCGGCAGTCCGGGGCGAGGTTCTCATGCGCCTTTCTGAACCAGTAGACGCAGTAGTCCTTAATGCCGACGCCGAACTCCTGCTGAAGCCACCCGACGTACTCGTCGCCGAACAGTCCACGCAAGTGACGATCACCATGAAAAGGCGGGTTGCCCACGATCGCATCCGCCCGCGGCCAGTTAATCCGGAGGGCGTCGCCTTGCTGGATGCCTGAGAGATCGGCGAGCGGCAGTGTCGCTTCATCAGACCCAGCTCGTCAACGGTCAGCTTGTGTCCCATCCAGAGCGTGACTCGTGCGACGGCGACCGCGAAACCGTTGAGCTCGATGCCTTGGATATTGCTAAGGGGAAAGAAGAGACTGAGCGCGCCCTGCTCGCGGTCCCTCATGCCGGCGGCGCGGCGCAGCTCAGCCTCGCGCTCCCCCAGCCGCTTCTCCAGCCGGCGCAGCTCTCGGTAGGCGACGTCCCTCTCTGCCAAGCTCGCGTGAGACGCCCATGACCAAGGAAATAGAGGGCGAGATCGGAGCACACGATGTTGGAGAAGGAGCTGAATGGAGCCGGCGGCCGAGGAGCGGAGCGAGCCGTAGGCGAGCGCAGCGAAGCGCC
>DASQEN010000069.1:0-9739 GCA_035633635.1 Gemmatimonadota bacterium
CGGTCATGCCCGACGATCATGCCGGCTGCATTGATGTCACACGGGCAGCTCGCAGGGAGGATTTCTATCGTCCAGGTCCCTCCGGATTCCCGCCAAAGCAGGGACTTCCCGCCGCTCGCCCCGACGATCGCTGTGCCGTCCGGTGCGATGTTCTGGGCTTGATGGATCATTCCCGGGAGCAAGGGAAGTGGAGTGTTGACCCAGCCGCCACCCAGCCTTTCCCACACGGACGGCGGGTCGTTCCCCACGATGCGCTGATTGTCACTCGCTGCGATCGCATACCCCGTCCCCGCTTCCTGCATCACGCCATCGCTCAAGAAGAAAATTCCTTCGTCCCACGGCTGAGATCGACCGGATCCTCCGGTGATATCACCGGATTCGCTGATCGCGACCGCCTCGCTTTGGTCGTGACCAGGAAGCGTCCCGAGCGAGGTCATGGCATAGGAGACCTCGAACAGTTCGATGCCGATCCCGCGCTTCCCCCTGGTGGTCGTGACGGCGACGTCGTAGAGGTCGGGGTCGGCGTCAGCGGCGATCGTGATGTTCGCGACAAGGGTCGTCTTATTGACGAATCGGGTCGAGTTCGTCCGGACCTTCGGCGATACGACACCGTCGAGCTCCAGATCGATTCGGGAGCCGCGATCGAAGCCCGTTCCCGAAACCGTGACGTCCAGAGTCGTGTCTTGAGGCGCCGTGTTGGGGACCGCGGCAGTGACCGTAAGGCCGCCTCCCGCGGATGGTTTCCCAGCGATGTCGATAGATCGGTCTACCGGTCCAGTGAGCTTCTCCTCCCCGCAGGAGAGCCCCATTACCAGAGATGCGACGATGAGGCTGAGGATTTTGAGGGGAGAGTGCTGCCTGATCATGGAGTCCTCCGGGATCGAACGGTGGCGTGATGCCGAGATGGAGGTGGCTGGGACGACCCACCTGAACCATGGAACGCCGAAACGAGCAGGTTTTGCGCCTCGCGCTCCCCTCGGACAGATCGCGAGGCCGAGCTCCTCTCGTCCCCCGAGATTCGGTATCCCGCCCAGTAGTACGGCCTGCGGTAGGCCTCCGAGCGAAGCAGGTCCCGCTGCGCCAGAGCGAGGGCTTCGGCTGGCGACCGGTTCCGGAGATGCCCGTAAAAGCGGGTCGCCAGCTCCGCCGCCCCTCGATCGTCGATCCGCCAGAGAGTGGCCACGACCGATCCCGCCCCCGCGTAGAGGAAGGCGGTGGCGAGGGTCGCGTAGTCTTCGCCGCGCGCGAATCCGCTGGACCATGCCTCCCCGACACCGGTCTCGCAGCCCGACAGGAACACGAGTGGGCTCTGGATCCGGAAATCGAGGATCTCGTGGACCTCGAGCCGGCCGTCGTCGGCGGGATTCCCCTCGACACTGCGGAACAGCTCGATCCGCGAGAAGAGCGGGTTCCGGAGATTGAGCGCGCCGTGGGACGCCACGTGCACGATCGTCTGCGAGGAAAGCGCCTGGCGCACGGCCTCCTCGGTCGCCTCCTCCCCTTTCAGGATCGACACGCGATCGTGGGACCGATCGATGGCCTCTCCTTCGGTGGCCGAACCAGGCAGATCCTCCGGGAAGGGGACGATCGCCAGGGTCCGCGGCCGATCCGGAAGCACCGCGGCATCCCGCCGCAGCGCAGGAAGCGCACCGGCAGAGGGAACATCGAGCATCACGAAGTCCTCGGCCGCGTAGCGACCGGTCTTCCCGCTCCGCAAAGCCGCGAACGGGACATACACGAGCATGTCGTGCGGGACGACGATCAGTCTAGTCACGCCCGTCAGCGCCCCGCTCTCGACGACCGGGGCGAGAAGCTCGGCGTGGAGTCGCCGGAGGATCGCGTCCGGATCGGGGCCGGTACCGGGCCTGGCGGAGCCGGTGAGCTCGCGGGCGAGACGAACCTGGCGGGCCAGATCGGCGGAGGTGATCGATCGCGTTTGAAGGCTGACCTCCTTCGGAGTTACGAGGAAGATTTGTACCCGCTCAGGCGTGACGTAGTACTCGATGAGAGCTTCCCCAGGCCCCAGCGCTGCTTGGACTTCCCTCGTCCTGGCTTGTTGACCCCCCAGCACCGCGAAGGCGGGGTCGCGCTCGCGGGCATGGATGGTCAGCGACTCGTACCGGGCCCGAGCGTCCGCGAGCCGCCGGGCGAGCCCGGCGACCGTCGTGGCATGTTCCGCGTCGCGCTCGTCCGGAGGGATCGCTTCGGTCTCGCTCAGCAGGGTCGCCAGGCCGTCGACCTCTCGGAGCAGCCTCTCTCCTTCCTCGTAGCTCGACGCAGGGATTCGCCCTTCCGGCTCCCGGTGGGCGAGATGCTCGAGCAGCGCGCGTCCGCGCGACGCGTCGGCCACCTCGAATGCCTCCTCGACCTTACCCATGTCGATGAGCACGTCGACCAGCCCCGAATAGACGGCACGGCGGTCGTTGAGCAGCGTGGTCCGGAGAAGACCGGAGGCGTAGCCGCCCCGGGCACGCTCGACGGCGGCGATGGCGCGGCGCCCGGCGGCCGCCGCCAGGGGCAGCCGCCCCATGCGGGCGTGGGCCCGGGCGCGGAGCCCCTCGGCCTCCGCGAGAGTGAGGTAGCTGGCGGTCGCGAGGTCCGGCTCCGCGCGGGCGAGGGAAGCCAGCGCGCGATCGGGCTCTCCGACCTTGTCCGCGACTCGGGCCTCCGCCAGAGCGACGCCAAGTCGGGCGGCGCGGGAATCGAGCTTGAGAGCGAGCTCTCGCGCTTCCTCGAGGCGCTGCCAAGCCGCGGCCGGGGAGGGCTCGAGATCGGCAAGGACCAGTAGATCTTCCATGGCATCGACCGGTGCTCCCGCCGCACGATGGCTCTCGAGAGCGCGGTCGGCGAGCGCACTCGCCTGCTCCCGATCCCCCAGCGCGGCATAGGACTGTGCCTCCCGTCGCAGATCCACGCCGGTCTCGATCGCGAGTCCCAGATCGGCGTTGATCTCCGCGGCCTGGCGGTAGAAGGTCAGCGCGCGGCGATGATCACCGGCCTCACCATGAATCTCCCCGATCTGTTCGAGGTCGCTGGCCTCCTCTTGCCGGAGGCCTTGCTCACGGGCCTGCGCGAGAGCGCTGTCGAGGACCGCGATCGCGCGACGTGGCTCCCCGAGGGCCGCGTAGGCCACGCCGAGCTGCCCGAGCGTATGCTGCTCGCCGGTCACATCCTCAGACTCGCGGTAGCGGAGGCGGGCGTCTTCGAAGTAGCCGATGGCGGCGAGCGGATTCCCCAGGCGGGACTCGAGCATGCCGAGGTTACTGAGCGCCCGGCCTTCGATCAGCGGATCGCCGATCTCCCGAGCCGCGCGCACGCTCTCCTCGAAGCCGCGACGCGCCTGGACGAATTCCCCGAGATCGGTGTAGACGAGGCCCAGGTTGTTCGAGGCCTTGGCCAGTGTTTCCTGGTCTTCGACGGCGCGGGACGCTTCGGCGGTCTTCTGGAAAAGATCGGCCGCGTCGGTCAGTCTTCCCTCGCTGAGGGCGAGGAGGCCGAGCGCGTTGTAGGAGCGGGGCAGCTGGTCGGTCAGGTCGAGACGGAGCTTGAGCGCCAGCGCGCTCTCCCCCAGGCTTCGGGCCTCGTCGTACTCGCCAAGCCGGAAGGCGGCCAGGCCCAACCAGGTAAGGGCGTTGGCTCGCGCAGCGGAATCGCCTGCAGAGAGCGCGCGGTCGTGGGCGTCCCGGAAGACCTCCCGGGCGCCTTCGAAATCGCCGTCCCAGTAGAGTGGCTCGCCCGCGGCGATGAGGGAGTCCAGGGCCGACATCGCCGCTGGCGGATCCGCGGTCCCTTCGATGGGATCAGGGGAATCCCGGACGATGATCGTCAGCGCGAGTGCACCAAGCGCTACGCCTCCGATCCCGAGGACGGTTCCCCACCGCCTCACCGAGGGACCCGGAAATGCTGGATGCCACTGGTTGCGGTTCCTCCACCGGGCAGCAATGCATCGACGTACCACAAGTACTCGCCGCCTGGATCCAAGGCGACCGGAATCGCGGCCGCGGAGTCGGGAGTCATCAGTGCCCAGACGCTGTCGCCGTCCGAGGTCGTCACGGTGACCAGGTATCGCGCGTCGGGTTCGATCGACGCCCACCGGAGAACGACCTCGCTGGCCTCCACGACGGCTCCCGACTCCGGCCCGAGGATCGCGATCGAGCTTCGCTCCTCGGGCTGAGACCGCTGGACGATCGGGTTGCCCTCGGGCAGCCCCTCCGGCGTATCCGAGGGACGAAGGACGATCAGCCCCGCGAGCGCCGCGGCGGCCCCGAGCGCGACCAGCGGGATGACGACCCGGCCTCTCCTCCGGTTGGCCAGCGTCCGGATCGTCTGGTCGAGCGCGACCAGCTCCCGGCAGCAATCCGTGCACTCCGCCAGGTGGGCTTCGACCCGCGAACGCTCCTCCCCCTCGCAAACGTTTTCGAGGTATGCGGCCATCAGCCCGGACTCGAGATGGTCAGCGTGCGTCATAGGGAAGGCCCTGACGACGGTGTGAGAGAAGGTCGCGTCCATCGACGGTATGGAACGCAATCAAAGGGGTGGATTGCGCGCCTGGACATCAGGGCTCCTCATCCTCGACACCATGCCGGACGAGCTCGTCCCGCAGCCTTTCGCAGACGCGATTGCATCGACGATAGACGTGGAACGGGGTCGCAAACCCCATCAGATCGGCGACCTTTCGGGCCGGCAAGTCGAGCTCGAAGCGAAGCCGGAGCAGCAGCCGGTCGCGGGTATCGAGGTGGTCCATGGCCGTGGTGAGCGCCTGATGGAGGTCTTCGTCCCGGATCCCGGAGTCGGGCGCCCCTCCATCCTCCGTCGCCAGCGTCTCCACGTCGACGCGATCGGCGAGGAGATCCACGAGTCGCTTCCGCGCTGCGCGTTTGTCCTGATTCCCGTCCCCCGAGTTGTTCGGTGAACCGTATCGTCGCCGGTGGTGATCGAGCCCCAATCGGTGGACCACCACGACCAGCCAGGTCGTGAACTTGCTCCGTTCGCTCGGGGAATACGTCCGCAACCGGTGGTGCCGATCGCGCTGGAGCTGTTCGATCACGTAGGCGTAGCGGTCCATGACCGTGTCGTGGTCGCCGCCCAGCCGGTGGAGAGTGTGCAGGATCAGGCGGCTATGCGTCTCGAGGAACTCCTTCCAGGCGCGCTCCTCCGAGGGCGCATCCCGGGCGTCCAGCAAATGGGCGAGCTCGTGCGGTAGGTCGTCGGTAGGGGCCACCGATTTTCCTGGGATCGAGGGACATGCGACGAGCGCGGAATTCCACACTCTTGCTTGTCCCGACGAAGTCATTGTATCAGAAACGCCCTCTTTCCGATAGATGCGGACCCAATCGATCCCAATTGGCTCGATTCGGTTCCGAGCGATCCACCGTCGATTATGAAACGAGGGATTAGCCACAAATTGCGTGTGGGACTGCACACAGAAGTACCGGACCGCCGTGCCTGAAGGAAATCGCAGGACGACTTCTCGTTCAATTCGGAAGAGAGTGGACATCAACCAAAGGAGGTGCCGAAATGCGAGCAATGGTGCTCTGGACCATTTTCACCATGGGGATTGGATGCGGCCAGAATGATCAGAGTGGACCCACGCCAGCCGACGGAAGCTCTAGTGCGGTGCGCGACACGACGAGTGCCGCCGCCGATGTGGAAGCGCTGCGGGCGGCCGGCCAGAGAGCGTTGGTCGCTTTCCGGGCAGGCGACGCAGCCACGCTGGATGCCCTGTACGCGGAGGATGCCGTGCTGGTCAATCCCGGCGCGGAGCCGCTCGAGGGGCGCGCCGCGATCGATGCGCTGCATCGAGAAGAGATGTCGCGACCGGACTATGTCGTTGAATGGGAGCCGATCCGGGTGGAGGCCGCGGAATCCGGCGACATCGGATACGACTTCGGCCGTTGGTCTGCTCGCTCCACGGATGGCTCGTCAGCCGACGACCATGGCTATTACGTCAACGTCTTTCGCAAGGTGGACGGTGTGTGGCGGACGGTCGTGGAAGTGAACGGATCCTCTGTGCCCGTAGCCCCGTGACACTCAGCCCCAAGCTAGATCGGAGACTCTTGAGCTGATCGGGATCGAACCCGCGACCTCCTGAGTGCGATTCCCGGAGCGGAACGATCGGCACCGCAGCGCCAAATCCGATCGCTAATCTTGAGCGCCGACGAGCCGGGTGAGGGCGAGCCGCGCGGCGTCCACTCGGGGCGCCAGCTCGAGGTCGGCCTCCCGCCAGGCGCTCGCGACGTAGTCGTAGGCATCGATCGCTTTTGCGACCTCTCCCCGTTCCTCGTAGAGCGGCCCCAGCCGATAAGCCGCAAAGGTGTCGGTCCCCCAGGGGTGCTCGTTCACGAGGGACTCCAGGTAGCGGATGGCCTCGTCCCGCCGGCCGAGCTCGAGATGGAGGAGGCCCAGCCACCAGCGGATCGTCCCGTTCCAGTACCCGTAGCCCACGACGGCCCGCCGGGCCGCCTCCAGAGCGGAGAGCGCGGCTCTGGCATCGCCGCGCCGCCAGCGGGCATAGCCGTCCAGGGCGTCCGCCGCACCGCCGAAGATCCGCGCGCCGACGCTGTCCCCCGCCGTCTCCCCATCCCGGGCCGCCTTCCGCAGGGCGCGGACGGCGGCCGCGTGGTCGACCCAGCGGCCCCGGTCGGCGGCGTGCGCGCCGGCGTAGAACCAGCTTGCGGTGTCGGCCGGCTGGAGGGCGATCGCGGCCTCGATCCGCTCGGCGGGGATCTCGAGCCCGTCCAGCGCCAGGTGGTAATAGCCCGCTGCGCGGGCTCCGTCCAAAACAAGCGAATCTCCGAGCTGTTCGAGGGCCACCTCGAGCTTCCCTTCCGCCCGGAGGGTCCAGAAGAGAAAGTCCGCGTCCAAGGATGTCGCGTCGAGCCGGGCGCGTGCGGTGCGAAGGACATCTTCGCGGTCGCCCGGGCGCGAGGCCAAAAGGAAACTGGAGCGTGTCAGGACCTCCGTTGGGAGCGTGTCCATCGCAGCCCGGGCGAGGGCGCGGCCGGTAGGATCGCCGAACACGAGCGCGAAAGCGAGCCGGGAGGCGCGCTCCCGGGCATCGCCCGCCGCCGCCCGGGCATAGGTTCGCATCCGCCCGGCGACGGCTACCGAGTCGTCACTCTGAAAGGCCTTTTCGAGGAGGTGGATCTGGAAGGGCGCGAACGTGGGAGCCAGCTCGACGGCCCGGGCGAGCGCCCGGGTGCCGTCCTCCTCCGCGAGGATCTGCGGGCCGTAGTGAACGTAGGTATCTCCCATCAGGTACCACGCCTCCGGGTCGTCGGGGTGGCGCTGGACGGCCTCGCGCAACAGATCGAGCGCGCGATAGGGATTGCTTCCCGTATGAAGGGCCTGGTTGGCGCGGACCAGCGTGGCCTCCCGAGCCGGGAGGCGAGCGGCGTGCCTCAGGGCGTGGTCGATGTTTTCGTACATACCCGGCTGGCCCACGACCCAGCTCCCCGCCTCGGAGAGCCGGTAGTAGGCGAGCGCGAACAGCGAGTCGGCCTCGACCGCGCGCTCGTACGCGGCCATCGCGCCGCGAAAATCGGAGCGGCGGTACCGGGCCTCCCCCTCGAGGTAGGCCTTGAGTGCCGCGAGCGATGTGGTCGTGACGCTCGACAGGCGCGGCGCCGGCGGTAGCTCTTCGGCACCCTCCGGCAAAATCGCGCGTAGGATGTCGATCGAGAGACGGTCTACGAGCATGAGGACGCTGTCCGCCGGCCCCTCGACCTGGGCCTCGCCGATCGAAGCGCCGCTCTCGAGGTCGTAGACGTCGGCCGCCAGCCGGACGTCGGGCCCGATCCGGACCGCGGTGCCAAGGACGGCGTACATCGCGCCGGTGCTCTGCGCAACGTTGAGCGAAGTCGCCAGGTCCGCGTCCGATTCCCGCCGGACGGCTTCTCCCCATCGAGCCATCACGGTGCGGCTGTCGATGGTGCGAAACCCAGCCACACCGTCGAGGTTCGTCGACAGCAGATCCACCATGCCTTCGCGCCAGATTTCGAAATCGGGGTCGGTGACGCGGAAGGGCAGTACGGCTATCCCGGGAGCTGCGACGACCAGCGCCTCCTCTGGTGTGAGATTCGGTCCGGCGGCGCGCCGCAGCAAGTAAAGCCCACCCATGAGCAACAGCACGCCGGCCAGAGCGCTTCCGAGGAGCGCTCGCCGACTCGTGCTTCGGGCGTTTCGTCTCCTCCCCACCAGCGAGCGGGCCGTACCGACCGGCACGCTCGTTACGCGGAAGAGCTGCCACTCTCCAGGAACGCCCTTGAGCTCGTAGACCCCCGCATCCTCAAATCCGAACTCTGAACCCGACTCCGCGTCGCGGACGGTGCGCGAGACCAGAACTTCGCTGGGCGCGGCCTGGCCCATGACCCGGGCGGCGATGTGGACTCCGATTCCGCCGACATCGCCGGCCGTCTGCTCAATCGACCCCATGTGGAGACCGCACCGGATCTCCAGGCCTACCTGGCGCACGGTGTCGCGCATGGCCGAGGCGCAGAGGATCGCAGGGGCCGGTTCGTCGAAGAGGGCCAGGAAGCCGTCGCCTGCGGTGGCGACTTCGCGACCGCCGAAACGTCTGAGCTCTCGGCGGACTGCCGCGTGGTGGCGCCCGAGGAGATCGCGCCAGCGCCGGTCGCCAAGTTCTGCGGCATGGTCGGTCGAGCCGACGATGTCTGTGAAAAGGACCGTCGCGAGGGTGCGCTCAGATCCCCTCATAGACCTTCATCATTGGCTCTCGCGGCGGAGCGGCTTTGGTAGTCGCGCCAGCGCCTGGCGCGCGGCCTCGATCCGGGGCCGCATCTCGGGGTCCGCGTCCTGCCAGGCTAACAGAGCATACTCGTACGACTCGCGTGCCTTCTCGAACTCCCCCAAGTCCGTATAGATCTCCCCAAGATGGAATGCCGCGAGTGCCATGAGGGTGGCGTCGTCCCCCCAGATCGAACCGAAGTATGCCGCGGCCTCGCGCTGCTTTCCGAGCTCCAGCGACAGCTCGCCCACCCACCACGCGATCATCCAGGTGGTGGGGCCAGTTGGTCTTTCAAGGCTTCGGAGGATAGGCAGCGCCTCTGCCCCATGGCCGCGCTTCCATCGACCGTAGGCTTGGAGCACCTTGGCGGCGCTCTCGTTCCAATCGGAGTCAAGGGAATCCCCAGATGCCTCTAACCGATCGGCGGCTGCGCGTAACGTACGGACCGCTGAGTCGTAGGCGGGCCATCGCCCCTGGTCCGCGGCGTAGGCGCCCGCGAAAAAGGCGTTCCGCTCCTGGAGATTCCCGGCCACCGAAAGATCCCGGTCAATTCGCTCCGGTGGCAACGCCATTCCCGATTCGATGAGGAGATAGGCTATCAAGGGCTGGTCCGCGTACAAGGATGAGGAGGGATCGTGTGAGGTAGGCTCGTTGTCAATGAACTCGAGCGCGGCCCGAAACCGCCCGCGATTGAGCAGGTTTACGAACAGTAACCATGGCACCCAAGGCGGCGCATCCGACCTTGCAAGGAACCGGCGTAAGACCTGCTCCTGAAGTCGGCCGAACCGCGGGTGCCTCAAATAGAGGACGGCTATCGATGTAGCGATCGGAAGCGTGTCGAGAGCCCCGAGCGCACGGGATCGACCTGCCGAGTCGCCGAATGCGAGCAAGAAGGCGACGCTATGTAACAAGTTGTGCTCGTCATCCTCGGGAGCAATTCGAGCGTAAGTCTGGATCAGTTTCGTGGCACGAGCGCTGTCGGCCTGGTGGAAC
>DASQEN010000070.1:0-1518 GCA_035633635.1 Gemmatimonadota bacterium
TCGCTGGCCCACTGCTACGGCCGTCAGCGGTATCTGACCGGTGACGACAGCCGGAACAACTGGTGGCTCGCGCTGATCACGCTCGGCGAGGGGTGGCACAACAACCACCACTACTATCAGATCTCGACCCGGCAAGGGTTCCGCTGGTACGAAGTGGACATCACGTACTACGTGCTCAAGGCCCTGTCGTGGGTGGGGATCGTGTGGAACATCCATACCCCACCGGAGGAGGTCATGCTCGGCGAGCGGCGGCTCTCGCGCCGCGCCATCGACAAGGTCGCCCACCGGGTGGCCGGCACGTTCCACGTGGATTCAATCGCCGCGCAGGCGCGCGAGACCTGGGGCTACAAGCCCCACCTCGGCCTCCCCGAGGTTCACCTCCCGCACCTGCCTTCGCTGGATGAGCTGAAGCGACGCGCAGGCGAGATGGCGCTCCGCACTCCCTCGCTCGACGACGTGGCGCATCGCGCACGCGAGATCCTCGCCGAGGCGGTGGAGCTGCGGCTGGCCGAAGAGGCCGTCCCGGCCTGATCCGGGGCGGCTCGCCGCCGCTCCGTCCCTTGTTCCGAGCGCGCCACTTTCGCTCCCCGAAGCGAGCGGTATCTTCTACGCCCGGTTCGCCGGTCCCGCATTCCATATCATCCTGGAGGAGCCTCATGGACTGGTCGTTCACCGACGAGCAGAAGGAGCTGCGCCGCACCGTGAAACGGTTCGTCGACGAGGAGCTGCGACCCGTCGCCGATCAAATCGACAAGGGCCACGAGATTCCCCGACACATCATCGAGAAAATGGCCGAGCTCGGCTTCCTGGGAGTCGTGTTCCCAGAGGAGTACGACGGAGCGGGGATGGGCGAGACCGGGTACTGCATCCTGCAGGAAGAGATCAGCCGCGCCTGCGCGTCGACCGCCACATTCATCGGTGCTCACCAATCGATCGGCGGGATGACGATCTACAAGTTCGGGAGTGAAGAACAGAAAAAGAAGTACCTGGCCCCCATGGCCCGCGGGGAGATGATCGGCGCGTATGCGCTGACCGAGCCGGAATCGGGATCCGACGCCATGGGGATGAAGACGACAGCCATTAGAAAAGGCGATTCGTGGATCGTCAACGGCACGAAGATCTGGATCACCAATGGAGGCCTGGCCGACGTCGTGGCCGTGTTCTGCAACGTGAAGGGTGAGGGCGAGTCGGATTCGGGACCTGCCGCGCTCATCGTCGAGAAGACCTTCCCCGGCTTCCGCGTGGGGAAGATCGAGGAGAAGATGGGGATCCGCGGCTCGAACACGGTGGAGCTCGTCTTCGAGGACATGGAAGTTCCGGACGCGAACCTGATCGGGAAGATCGGCGACGGGGCGCACTACGCGTTCGGCGTGCTCGACGTGGGCCGCCTCGGTCTGGCCGCTGCCACGCTCGGTGCCGCCAAGGACTCGATCGACCGCTGCGTCCAGTACGCGGGCCAGCGCGAGGCGTTCGGCCGGAAGATCCAGGATTTCCAGGCGATCCAGTTCATGCTCGCCG
>DASQEN010000071.1:0-2540 GCA_035633635.1 Gemmatimonadota bacterium
CGGAGAGCATGGGGTCGTGTAGCTCCATCATCTCACCGTCGCCCTTACGCAATTGCTGTACCATTCATCCTCGATGATGGAAGCGCGGGGTATACCGCGGACGCGCGGCTGCCTTCGAGGATGAGTGCTTGAGCTGGCGCCCGAGCGCCTCGGGGCCGCTCAGCGGCCGGAGCTCTCGGATCTGGACAGGAGGATCTGGGCGTGCTCGTCGGGCAGGATAGCTGAGAGATAGGCACGGCCGGCGCTCGGCTCCCCTCCATAGAGGCTCGTGACTCCGGCCACGAATACACTCGCGCGCCCACCCCGTTCCGCGCGCCCGGCCGTCGCCGTGAGAAGCCTGGCCATCCGCGGCCCGTCGCCGACCAGTGCGATCCAATCCACCGAGGGAGGCAGCCAGCCGGGATATCGGTCGATTGCCTGCCGCAGCGAAGCCGCCGCCGCGTCATCCTCGCCGACCTCGGCCAGCGCGATGCCCAACCCGAAGTACCCGAGCGGAAGATCGGGGGCGATCTGCGTTACGCGGCGGTACGCCTGGACGGCGTCCCGCGGGCGATCGGCGAGCATCGCGCGGTCGCCGCGCTGCAGCCAGAGGGCGGCGTCCGAGCGAGGGTCGTCTGGACGTGCCGGGCCCCAGATCGCGCGGTAGCGATCGTACAGCCAGCCATCGTAGCTCAGCATGCCCCAGGGGGAGAAGAAGGGATGTGGCGAGAGGACCGGCGTGAACCCGGCGGCGGCGAACCAAGGCATCCAGCCCTGCATGCCGAACGCACCGGCCGGCTGAACGCCGGCCCAATAGGGCTGGTAGCGACTGGCTATCGTGGTCCAGCTAGCGGGGAGCGCGGCGGTAACGCGGATGCGGGCGCGGTCGGCGGCCTCTACCCGGTTCGCCGCCTGGGGCAGCGGGATCACGACACCCTGGCCGTCGGCAGGACGCTCGACGGTGGGCTCCGGACGCGGCCCATCCTTCTCGGACATCGGCGACAGAGGGCTCACGACCTGCGCCGCGGCGGTCGTCGCCAGGCAGAGCGCAGCGAAAGCCACCGCTACGAGAGACCCCATCCGTTCCTTCGATCTGTGCATACGCGCTCCTCCGTTCACCATCTATCTTACGCCCCCCATGCGCACGATTCCACCCTTTTGCCTGCTCGGCCTGCTCGCGCTCTGCCTGTCCGTGCCCGCGAGCGCACAAACCCCCGCCTCCGCCCGCCTTGTCGCCGAAGCGCGCGCGATCGCCCGGCAGGTCGCAGGGATCCGCGGGCTCGCGACCCTGCGCCCCATAGACTTCGAGGTCAGCGACAGGGCGACCGTCCGGGCGTACGCGCGAGCCTCGCTCGCCGACCAGATGCCTCCCGGGAAGTGGGAGGCCTATGAGGCGCTTCTCGTCCACACGGGCATGATCCCCCCCGGGACCGACCTGGAGGAGCTGGTCGTGCGCCTTTACGCCGAGCAGATCGCCGGCTACTACGATCCTGCTCGAAAAACGTTTTACCTGGCCGACTGGTTGCCCCAGCTGCTCCAGCGGGGGGTCGTCGCCCACGAGGTCACCCACGCGCTCCAGGACCAGCACTTCGACCTCGAGCGTTGGCTCTCGAAGCTGTCCCCGACCGAGGACGGCTCGCTGGCGCGCGCCGCGGTCGCGGAGGGCGACGCGATGGCCGCGATGATCGCCTACCTGCTCGAGCCCATGGGAGCCGGGGTGGAAGACCTGCCCCCGCTCTCGAACCTCTTCGACGGGCAGGGCGGCGCGATCGCCGACGCGTACCCGACCTTCGACGCCGCGCCTGTGGCGCTCCAGCGGCTGCTCCTGTTCCCTTACGTTGAGGGATCGGACTTCGTGAGGGAAGCGCTCGCGCGGGGCGGCTGGGCAGCCGTGGACCGGCTGTACCGCGACCCGCCTGCCTCGACCGAACAGATCCTCCACCCCGATCGCTATTTCGATGACCGGGACGAACCGCGTGCGGTGGTGTTGCCCGCCGGGGACGCCGGGCCGGCGCGTGTCGCGGAGGGCAGCTGGGGCGAGTTCGGCACCCGTCTGGCGCTCGCGGCCGCGCTCGCCGACACCGCGCTGCCTTCCGTGGCGGCCCGCGGATGGGACGGCGACCGCTACGGGCTCTGGCGCGATTCCGAGGGAGGTCTCCGTTACGTATGGGTCACCTTCTGGGACTCTCCCGCACTCGCCGAGCGGTTCGCCGAGGCGTACTCGCAGGCCGCGATGGACCGGGCTCCGGCCCCCGCGCGCATCACCACCGCAGAGGGGCGCTTCGATCTCGCTGCCGGCGGACGGACGCTGTCCCTGGTCCGGCGCGGGGACAGGGTCGAGATCCGGGAGACCTCGCGCATTGAACGCTGAAACTGCAGATTCCGTCCATTCGTCGGTCATCAGGTCCTCCCCCCTTTCACCCACGAGAACGATGCTGCGCCATACGCTTCGCACCTTCGCGCTCCTTCTGGGCCTCTTGCTGCCCGGCGCTCCTGGGGTGGCCCAAGAAACGGACAGCTTGCCCCTATCGCTGCGCGAAGCGCTCGATATCGGCCTCCAG
>DASQEN010000072.1:0-3147 GCA_035633635.1 Gemmatimonadota bacterium
CTACGCGCCCTTTACGCCCAGTAAATCCGAACAACGCTAGCACCCTCCGTCTTACCGCGGCTGCTGGCACGGAGTTAGCCGGTGCTTCCTCTGGGGGTACCGTCAGTGGAGTCGGGTATTCACCGACTCCGGATTCTTCCCCCCTGACAGAGGTTTACAACCCGAAGGCCTTCATCCCTCACGCGGCGTCGCTGCGTCAGGCTTTCGCCCATTGCGCAAGATTCCTCACTGCTGCCTCCCGTAGGAGTCTGGGCCGTGTCTCAGTCCCAATGAGGCCGGACACCCTCTCAGGCCGGCTACCCGTCGTCGCCTTGGTGGGCCATTACCCCGCCAACTAGCTGATAGGCCGCGAGACCATCTCGAAGCGACCGCTTGCAAGCAGAGGCGGTCTTTAACAACTGTCCCCATGCGGGGCCGCTGCATCATGCGGAATTAGCCCAGATTTCTCTGGGTTATTCCCCACTCCGAGGCAGGTTCCTCACGTGTTACGCTCCCGTTCGCCACTCTACCGGGGGTCCCCAGCAAGCTGGATTCCCCTTTCGCGTACGACTTGCATGTGTAAGGCACGCCGCCAACGTTCGTCCTGAGCCAGGATCAAACTCTCCGAATGAGAGAATTTGTCTTCCTGACCCCACCCTTGGGCCGTCCCGGGGCGAACCCCGTTGGGCTGGATTCCCGGCTAAGGGAAATCCGCGGGCGGAATCGTTGTACAGTTCTGTTTTGAGTCCCCAAAGTGCCGCGCGAAACAGTGCGCGCGGCGGGGCCCATCCAGTCCTGTGTGTTCAGGCTGGCACGATTCGGTTGTCAGAGAGCGAAGTCCCGTAGAAGGGGACCGTAAACATACGTCCTCGCAGCGGGGCGGTCAACCCCGTAACCGTCGTTCCTCGATCTGCGGAAAAAGGTCTTGCGGCGAGGAGCAAGAAGATACACGGAGCGGTCCGAATCGTCAAGCAGAGGGCGTTTCCTGGCCGCGCCAGCGGTGCCGCATACCTTTACGCGCATGAATCCCCACCCCAGCGACCCCGCCACCCTCGAGCGGTTTCGTCCGGGCGAGAAGATCGCCCTGATCCTCGAGATCCTCCGCGCCTACGTAGCCATGTGGCAGGTCCTGAGACTCAGCGACGTCCTGCAAATGGCGGCTCGAGCTCGGCAGGTCCCCACAAGGGAGCGCGTCGCCGGCCCGCTCGAGCATCAGGTCGCCCGGCGGCTGGGCAAGGTGGTCGGAAAGACGCTCGCCGTCCTTCCGACCGACTCCCGGTGCCTGATCCGCTCGCTCGTGCTCGTTCGACTCCTCGCGCGGCGTTCCATCCCGAGCACGCTCGTGATCGGAGTGAGGAAGAACTCCGAGTTCGAGGCTCACGCGTGGGTGGAGCACAACGGGGAAGCGATCCTGTCCCCCGGGGCCTACACGCGCCTGACGGAGCTGTAAGTAGGCACGGATATTGCATATTGAGGCCGCGTCAGCAAGGAGGACCCAACTGGGGCCCCTTCAGGGAGGCGATTCTGGATTCCGCACTGGAATGGGATTCCGTCAAAGGTTGCCGGGCCACGATACCGCAACGCGTCGTGTACCGCACGCTCGCGTCGGAGACCGTCCTGCTCAACATCCAGACCGGGCACTACTATGGCATGGACGAGTCGGGCGGCCGCTTCTTCGAGGTCCTGCGCGAAGCGGAGAGCCTGGCTTCCGCCGTGGATGCTTTGACCCGCGAGTTCGACGCGCCGGTCGAGCAGATCCGTCAGGACATGCTGCGGTACTGCAGCGACCTCCTGGCCCACGGCCTGATCGAATTGCAGGAGCCCGGTGCGGGAATTCGTTCCCGTCAAGGCTAGGACGGGCTCGTTGCGCCCCTCCGTACCGCTCCCTAAGTTCTCGAGATCGTTCGGGATTCGCGTCCTTCTCCCACCCACTTAGCGGTCTTGCGCCTTGTACCTCGGTCCAGAGACGCTCATGCCGATCGCCTCGGCCCTGGCCGCTGTCGGAGGGGTCCTGCTCCTCTTCTGGCGGCGTGTCGTAGGGGCAGTCCGCCTCGTCGTCCAGAAGGTGACCGGCATCTTTCGCTAGCTTGACCGGATTCCGCAAAGTCGTCGTAATCGGGCTCGATGGGCTCGATCCGCGCATCACTGAACGCCTCATCGCCCGGGGAGCCCTCCCCCACCTGGCGCGCCTGCGGGAGACCGGAGCCTACGCGCCGGTGACGACCACGTATCCCGCGCAGACCCCGGTGGCGTGGTCGACCTTCGCCACCGGCACGAACCCGGGAGGCCACGGGATCTTCGACTTCATCCGCCGGGACCCCGCCACATACCGCCCCGACCTCGCGCTCAATCGCTACGAGCAGAAGAGCGCCTTTCTGCCCCCGCACGCCGTCAACCTGAGGGGCGGCACGGCCGTGTGGGAGGTTCTGGGCAAGGCCGGGATCCCTTCCGTAGTGCTCCGCTGCCCCTGCACCTACCCCCCGGACAAGTTGGAAGGGCGGATGCTGGCAGGGATGGGGGTTCCCGACCTCCGAGGAGGCCTCGGGACCTCGACGCTCTTCACGGAGCGGCGCGACATCGCAGCTCGCGAGAGCGAGCAGGTCACGGTCCTCGCGAAGGACGATGGCGAGGCGTTCATCACCCGCCTCGTCGGTCCGCGCAATCCGAAGAAGGGGGAGGACGCTTCGTTTGAGCTGGAGATCCGTCCGCGTTCGGGGTTCGCGATCGTCGTTTCGGACGGCAACCCGGCCGAACTGGAGGTCGGCGTCGGGAAGTGGAGCGAGTGGCTGAAGGTCAAGTTCCGGCTCGGCATGCTGCAGACCGTCCACGGCGCGGTGCGGTTCCACCTTGTGGGACTGGATCCGCTCGAGCTCTACGCATCGCCCGTCAACTTCGATCCCGACAACCCCATGTTCCCGATTTCCTCTCCGTGGGACTATGCCGGCGAGCTCGAGCGGAGGATCGGGCCCTATCACACGACGGGGATGGCCGAGGACCACGGTGGCCTGGTGAACGAACGATTCGACGAAACGGCCTTTCTCGAGCAGTGCGCGACCGTCCTCGGCGAGCGCGAGGCGATGCTCAACTACGAGTTCGACCGCTTCCGAGAAGGACTCCTCTATTGCCTGTTCGACACACCGGACCGCATCCAGCACATGTTCTGGCGAT
>DASQEN010000073.1:0-10148 GCA_035633635.1 Gemmatimonadota bacterium
GCGAGAGAGCGCTCGGGAAGAAGGGACGCCGCCGCTGAACCCGGGGGCCCGGTGTCAGCCGGCGAGCTTGTCGCGCAGGAGCCGGTTCACGAGTTGGGGGTTCGCCTGGCCGCCGGTCCGCTTCATGACGTGGCCGACGAAAAAGCCGATCAGTCCCTGCTTGCCGCCGCGGAAGGCGGCGACCTCGGTCGGGTGGGCGGCGATCACGGCGTCGATCTCAGCCTCGAGCGCAGCGGCGTCGGAGAGCTGCTCGAGCCCGCGCTCGCGGACGATTTCGGTGGGGCCTTTCCCCGTCTCGGCCATGAGCGCGAGCACCTCCTTGGCCGCGCTACCCGAGATCCTCCCGTCGGACTTGAGCTTCAGGAGTTCCGCCAGGCGCCCGGGCGCGACGGGCCGCGGCTCTGGCTCGATCGCAACCGACTCCCCACGCTCGTTCGCCAGGCGGAGCACCTCGCCCATCACCCAGTTCGACACCTCCTTGGCGTCGTCGAACGCGAGCGCGGCGGCTTCAAACCAGTCGGCAAGCGGGCGCGTGGCGGTGAGGACGCCCGCATCGTACGCGGGAAGGCCGTAATCCGTCTCGAAGCGCGCCGCGCGCGCGGCCGGCGTTTCGGGCAGGCCGGCGCGGATCTCCGCGAGCCAGGCCGCGTCGACGTCCAGGGGTTCGAGGTCGGGCTCGGGGAAGTAACGGTAGTCGTGGGACATCTCCTTCGAGCGCATCGGCCGCGCCTCGCCCTTCGCCGAGTCCCACAGGAGCGTCTCGTGGACGACCCGCTCCCCGCGTACCACGAGTCCGGCCTGGCGCTCGATCTCGAACTCGAGCGCGGCCTCGACGTAGCGGAACGAGTTGACGTTCTTGACCTCGGTCTTGGTCGAGAGGGTTTGCGCCCCGCGCCGGCGGATCGACACGTTCGCGTCGCACCGGAGGCTCCCTTCCTCCATGTTGCAGTCGGAGACATCCAGATACTCGAGCGTCTGTTTGAGCGCCGACAGGTACAGGTACGCCTCGCGCGGGCTTGCCAGATCAGGCTCCGAGACGATCTCGATCAGCGGCACGCCGCAGCGGTTGAAGTCCACCCGCGTGCCGTTCGCGGCGTGCATGGACTTGCCGGCATCCTCCTCGAGATGGACGCGCGTGATCCGGATCGTCTTCGCGCGGCCGTCGTCGAGCCGGATCGCGAGCGTGCCTCCGGTGGCCAGCGGCCGGTCGTACTGGGAGATCTGGTATCCCTTCGGGAGGTCGGGATAGAAATAGTGCTTGCGAGCGAAGATCGAGCGCGGGTGGACCTCGCACCCAAGCGCCAGCGCGGCGCGCGTGGCGAGCTCGACGGCATCGGCGTTAAGCATCGGCAGCGTGCCGGGATACCCCAGGCAGATCGGGCACACTTGCGTGTTGGACGGCGCGCCGTACTCGGTCGAGCAGCCGCAGAAGATCTTGCTCGCGGTCGAGAGCTGGACGTGGACCTCGAGGCCGATGACGGGCTCGAACCGCTCGAGGAGTGCCTCGATGGTGCCCGCGCGCGCCGCTCCGCGATGGGCGATCACGACTGGCGCCCCTCGTCAAGTCTCATCTTCCGGAGCAAAGCCCGGAGCCGAGGATCCGGACGAAGATCATCGAGGCGAGGGTCGACATTCAGATACATGACGGCTCCGCTTCGCGTTGGATCCTCGCGGCCGTGTTGACCCCGTCGCCATACACGTCGCCGTCCGGTGCCGAGACGACCTCGCCGAGGTGAATGCCGACCCGCAGTCTGGCGGCGTTCCCTGTCGCCGCGGTCCCACTCTTGAAGCATCGCTGGGCGGCGAGCCCTGCCCGCACGGCGCCGTCCGCGCTGGGGAAAACGGCCAGCCCACCGTCGCCGAGGAACTTGACCACGGTCCCTCCCGACTCCGCGACGACCCTCCGCGTGATCGCCTGGAAGCTCTCGATCAGGCGGAGCGCTGCGTCCTCATCGCGGGAGGACAGTCCGGTGAAACCGACGATGTCGGCGAACCACACTGCCGCCAGGCGTCGCTCCCTCGTCTCCGCCTTCACGGTGGCGGCGCCTTCCGCTCGAGGAACCGCGCGATCTCGAACAATCGCCGCTCCGAAAAGTCGGGCCCCATGAGCTGGACGCCGATCGGGAGCGCGGGTCGATCCGGCACCTCCGGCGTCCTTCCCCACGGCACCGAGATCGCGGGGATCCCGGCCAGGTTGGCGCTCACCGTGTAGATGTCGTTGAGGTACATCGCGAGCGGATCGTCGGCCTTCTCGCCGATCTTGAACGCCGGCGCGGGAGTGGTGGGCGTCAGGATCGCGTCCACCCGCTCCCACGCCCGCTCGAAGTCACCGCGGATCCGCGCCCGAACCGCCGTGCCCTTGCCGTAGAACGCCTCGTAGTAGCCCGCCGACAGCACGTACGTCCCCAGCATGATGCGGCGCTTGAGCTCGGCGCCGAACGCGGCGCGGGTCTTGAGGTACATCGCCGACAGGTCCCCGGCGCCCGCGCGGAGACCGTACCGGACCCCGTCGTAGCGAGCAAGGTTGGAGGACGCCTCGGCGATCGCGACCGTGTAGTAGACCGCGATCCCGTAGGGCGAATGGGGCAGCGAGACGTCCACGATCTCGCCGCCCGCCCCCGCCAGCGCGTCGCGCGCGGCCTCGCAGGCCGCCAGGATCGCGGGATCGAGGCCCTCGCCGAAGTACTCTGCCGGCCAGCCGATCCTCGTCCCGGCGACTTCACCGTCGTCGAGTCCGGCGGAGAGGTCCCCCACCGGGTCCGACGCGGAGGTCGCGTCGTGGGGATCGGAGCCGGCGATGACCGAGAGCAGGAGCGCCGCATCCTCGACCGTTGCCCCGACCGTGCCGATCTGGTCGAGGCTCGAGCCGAACGCGACCAGCCCGTAGCGCGAGACCCGGCCGTAGGTGGGCTTGACTCCGACCACACCGCAGAACGCCGCCGGCTGGCGGACCGAGCCGCCCGTCTCGCTCCCCAGCGCCAGCGGCACGCAGCCGGCCGCGACCGCCGCGACCGAGCCACCGGACGAGCCGCCGGGCACGCGGGTCGGCTCGTGGGGGTTCCGGGTCGGGCCGAACGCCGAGTTCTCTGTGGAGGAGCCCATCGCGAACTCGTCGAGATTCGTCTTCCCGACGACGATCGCGCCCGCTTCGCGTAGGCGCACGATCGCGGTCGCGTCGAACGGGGAAACGTATGGCTCTAGGAGCTTGGACCCGCAAGTGGTGGGTCCTCTCGCCACCACGATGTTGTCCTTGACCGCGACCGGCACGCCGGCGAGTGGCAGGTCGCCGCCGTCCCCTTCGGCGACCCTGCGATCGACTGCCGCGGCCTCCTCGCGGGCGGCCTCCTCGCGGACCGACAGGAACGCGTGGAGACCCGCGGCCTCGCGAATCCGGCCGAACGCGTTCTCGATTTCCCGCGCCGCGGTCGTCTCCCCTGCGCGCACCGCTCCGGCGAGCGCGGCCGCGGTCCCGTGATGTCCGGAGCTCACTCGATCACCCGCGGGACCCGGAAGAGCCCGTCGACGAGATCCGGAGCCGCGTCGAGCAAGGGGCGGACGTCCTCCCACCGCTCGACGACGTCCGGCCGTAGCGGTTGGTCGGGCGCGGGCAGCTCGGTCGCACGGCCGGCCTCGAGCCCCTCCAGCTGCTCGACGTACTCCAGGATCGTCGACAGCTCGCGGCGAAGCCGCTCGACCTCGTCGTCGGTGAGCTCCAGACGGGCCAGCCCCGCAACGTGGCGCACGTCATCTGAGGATACGGTCATGGCACGACCAAGATACCTTGAAGATGGTTGCGGCAGGAAGACGGGCGTATTCTCGACGCTAAAGGCGACGTCGGTAATATTTTGTTCATGATTCTTGCGTATTCTCGTTGACTTTAGAGAGTAACTCTGAAACGAGTGCGAAGAGATCGGGAAGGGGCCCATGACCGAAGCCAAGCGATCGACCGAACCCGACCCCGCGCCGGGTTTCCCGCTTCGGATCGGTGTCGTGGACATGGGGTCGAACGCAATCCGGATCCTCGCCGCCGAGTTCCTCGCCCCCTACGCGTGGACGACTCTCGTGAGCGACCGCGTCCCCATTCGTCTGGGGAGCTCAGTCTTCGAAACCGGAGAGATCGACGAGGAGTCGGTCGAGGCAGCCGTAACCGTGATGGAGCGATTTCGCGACGTTCTCGACCAATTCGATATCCGACATTACAGGGCCGTTGCGACAAGTGCCGTACGGGAAAGCGACAACCGACGGCAGCTAGTCGCTTTGGTGCGAAAGCGGACGGGTTTGAAGCTCGAGGTGATCTCCGGAGCCGAAGAGGCGCGGCTGGTCTACTGGGCCGCAAAGAGCCGACTGTCGCTCGGGGACGAGCCCTGGATCCTGGCGGACCTCGGCGGCGGGAGCCTGGAGATCGCGCTCGTCGACGGGAACGGCATTCGGACAATCGAATCCCTCGGTATCGGCTCGGTCCGGCTGTTGGCGGAGTTCGACGGTGAGGGCAAAACCGGCGGCCCCGAGCGGGTTCGCATCCTGCTCGACGAGTATGTAGCTGGACTACGGTTCGGGGACTTGGAGGATGATATCGAGGTAGAGGGGTACATAGCGACAGGTGGTAACATGGATGAACTGGCCCGCCTTGCAGGAGCCGATCCCGACGAGAACGGAGTTAGCGTCGTCCCGCTCGAGGCCCTTGAGGAGATTATTGAGAAGTTGGCTGGACTCACGGTGGAGGAGCGAATCGAACAGTTCAAGCTTACCGAGAATCGAGCGGACGTGATCCTCCCTGCAGCGATGGTCTACGCGCGGCTCGCCAAGCGGTTCGGCCAATCGCGGATCCACGTGCCTCACGCGGGCGTGAAAGAAGGGGTCATGATCGACCTGGTAGAAGACCTGACCGCCCGCGCGGGTTACACCCAGCGACACGCCCGCGACGTACTCTCAGGCGCGGTCGCGCTCGGCCGCCGCTACAGGTTCGAGGAGTCGCACGGGATCCACGTCGCGCGGCTTGCGAAACGGCTGTTCGAGGAGCTCGCAGATATGCACGACCTCGACGCCGACGATCACGAGATTCTTGTCGCCGCCGCAGTGCTTCACGATGTGGGCCAGCGGATCGGGTACGCCCGGCATCACAAGCACTCCTATTACCTGATCTCGCAATCTGAGCTTCCCGGCTTCGACGCCGAGGAGATCGGAATGGTGGCCAACGTCGCCCGCTATCACCGCCGCGCCGATCCTAGCCCGAAGCACGAGCCGTTCAACGCCCTGGATGACCCGGATCGCGATCGTGTCACCCGGATGTCGGCGATCCTGAGGCTCGCCGACGCCCTCGACCGCGAGCACCTGCAAAAGGTGACCGACGTATCCGCCGAGACCCGCGATGGTCGCGTGATGCTATCCTTGGAGGGCGATGGAGATCTCGAGCTCGAGCGCTGGGCGCTCGATCGCAAGAAGCGGCTCTTCGAGGAGACCTTCGGCCTCAAGGTAACCGTTACTAGCGACGAGGAGCGGGAATGATCGATACAACTGCGACGGGAGACGTACAGGGACGGTTAATCGCGGTCGAAGGGGTCGATGGCTCCGGCAAATCGACACAGATGGACCTCCTCCACAAGTGGCTTCGCGGCCTCGGGTGTCGGGTGTTCTTCAGCGAGTGGAACTCGAGCCCGCTTGTGGCAGAGGCCACGAAGAAGGGTAAGCGCAGGCTCCTCCTCACACCGACTACGTTTTGTCTCATCCACGCGACCGACTTCGCGGATCGCTACGAGAGACAGATCCTGCCGATGCTCAAGGCGGGTTACATCGTCCTCTGTGACCGATACGTGTACACATCTTTTGCCCGCGATCGGGCGCGGGGGTGCGACCCCGAATGGCTGCGTGAGATCTACGGTTTCGCTCGACCTCCCGAGATCACCTTCTGGTTCCACGTCCCGGTGGAAACTGCCCTGACCAGACTCACCAAGTCCCGCAAGGAGCCGAACTATTTCGAAGCCGGGATGGATCTGGGACTCTCCCTCGACGTCCGCGAGGGATTTCGCATCTTCCAGGGCCGCATTACCGAGAACTACGCCGAGATGGTCGACGAATTCTCGCTTGTTCAGGTCGATGCCACCCTGCCGATCCCGCACCAGCAGCAGATCGTGCGGAGAGTCGTGCAGGATCGGCTGGACCTGAACGCGTTTCCCTCTCGCATCGAGCACGTGGTCCACGACCAGTATGGGATCGCGCCTCCCGTTTTCGAGGAAGATCTGATGGACGCGGAGGGGGAATGGTGAGCCACAGGACCTACAAACACGTCATTCCCGGCATCGATATGGAGGAGCTCGGCGGTCTGCTCATCGTGATCGAGGGACCCGATTCTTCCGGTCGCTCGACGCAGATATGGCTTCTCTCGCGCTGGCTCGAGCAACTCGGGTTCGCGGTCGAGCAGATGGGCCTCAAGCGCAGCAAGCTGGTCGCCAACGAGCTGGAAAAGGCGAAGGAGGGGAACGTCCTGAGCCCCCGCACGATGGCTCTGTTCTACGCTACCGACTTCTACGACCAGCTCGAGAACCGCATCGTTCCTGCCCTCCGCGCGGGTTCCGTGGTCCTCGCCGACCGATACGTCTACACGTTGATGGCGCGCGACATGATTCGCGGCGCGCACGCCGATTGGCTCAAGCCGCTCTATTCGATGGCGGTCGTCCCCGACGCGGTCTACCTCCTCGATACGTCCGCCGAGAACATCCTCGACCGCACTTTGTCCTCTCGAGGGAAGCTCGACTACTGGGAGTCCGGAATGGACCTGGGACTGGCGCGCGACTGGTACGAGAGTTTCACGAGGTATCAGGAGAACCTGCGGTTGCAGTTCGAGCAGATCATGACCGATTACCCGCTCGAAAGGATTCACGGCGACCGTCCCATCTTGGAAATCCACGAGGATCTGAAGAGCCGAATTGAACGAATCCTGCCGACCCTGACAGAGTTGCATCGCAGCCCCCCGATTTGACTTTCGGGTCCGGGTGCTCGATTGTTATAGATTCCTCTTCGACCGATCCGATCCCTTAGCCCTATCCGAGGATCAACGCCATGAAAGACGACGACCGAACGCTGACCGACGAGGCGTCCGCCGCCGCTGGAATCGGAGCGGAGAACGAACGCCCCACGAAGAAGGAGAAGGAGAAGGAGAAGGAGAAGGAGAAGGAGAAGGACGACGACGAGCCGCGGACCCGGATCCGAAACAAGGTCTACGAGCGCGAACTCGGCCGACTCCAGCTCGAGCTCGCCAAGCTGCAGGAGTGGATCCGACACGAGGGCCTGAGGGTCGTCGTGGTGTTCGAGGGACGGGACACCGCTGGGAAGGGAGGCGCGATCAAGCGGATCGAGGAGCGGCTCAACCCGCGCGTAGTCCGGGTCGTCGCGCTGCCGTCCCCGACCAAGCGCGAGCGCTCGCAGTGGTACTTCCAACGCTACGTGAACTATCTCCCCGCATCAGGCGAGATGGTCCTCTTCGATCGCAGCTGGTACAACCGAGCGGGCGTCGAGCGGGTCATGGGGTACTGCACCGAGGAGGAGTACCAGGAATTCCTGCGCGCATGTCCCGAGTTCGAGCAGATGATCGTTCGCGAGGGGATCATCCTGATCAAGTACTGGTTTTCGGTCAGCGAGGAGGAGCAGGAGCGGCGGTTCCAACAGCGAATGGATGATCCTCTGAAGCGCTGGAAGCTCAGCCCGATGGATCTCGAAGCGCGGGCCAAGTGGTTCGAGTACTCGCGCGCCAAGGACGAGATGTTCGCCCACACCGACATCAAGCAGGCGCCGTGGTACGTGGTGAATGCCGAGGTCCAGAAGCACGCGCGGCTGAATTGCATCGCGCACCTGCTCCAGCAGATCCCCTACGAGGACCTCACGGTGCGTCCCAAGATCGATCTGCCGCCCCGGTCCAAGGCCAAAGCCAAGGGCAAGGCCAAGGCCGATTACGTCCGGACTCCGTTCGAGGAGCAGACGCACGTGCCGGAGGTGTACGGGCCCGACAGTCAGTGAGACGCCGGCTTGCTCCGACACGGGATGATCCCCATCTTCTAGGGTCAAGTCAGGGTTTTATCGCATTCCCCCGAGAATGAATCCAGGGCTCGTATGACGGGTCTGTCTCATCGGCTCGCGGCCGTGTGGTTCGCCGACGTGGTCGGTTACAGCCGGCTCATGTCGGAGAACGAGGGCCAGGCGGTGGCGGTGGTGCGGCTGTTGCAAGCCGTCTGCCGCGAGATCGTCCCCGCCAGCGGGGGCCGGGTGATCAAGTTCCTGGGCGACGGCGCCTTGGCCGAGTTCGCGAGCACGGACTCCGCGGTTCGCGCCGCGATCGCCGTGCGGCAGGCGTTCGCCGAGCGCAGCGAGGCCGGGCGGCACGGGGCACGCGATCTCCGGATCGGCGTTCACGTCGGCGACGTGGTGGCCTCTGAGGACGGGGACCTCTACGGCGACGGGATCAACGTCGCCTCGCGGCTCCAGGCCGCGGCCGAACCCGGACAGGTGCTGGTCAGCGGCGAGGTGTGGCGGCAGCTCAAGCCGCGGCCGGAGTTCTCGTTCGAGGAGCTGGGGGCCCGGACCCTCAAGGGGATCGACGGGCCCGTGGACGCCTACGCGGTGCGAATGGACCCGGCCGCGGCGCTGGAGTGGACACCGACTCCGGCGGCGGAGGCGGAGCCCCGTCGCGAAGGCCTGCTGGCCAAGCTGGGGGGCGCGGCCGTTCCCGTCGTCGTCTTCCTCTACCTCGTCGCCTCCTGGATCGTCGTCCAGCTGACCGGCACGCTCATCGAGTCGTTGGGCGTGCCCGCGTGGTTGATGCCCGTCGCGCTCGCCCTCCTCCTCGTAGGGCTCGTCATCGTGACCGCGACCGCGTGGGTCCAGACGCGGCCCCGCCCGAAAACGACGGGAGCTCCCGGCGCGTGGGACCTCGCGCTCGGCGACGCCGGGCGCTCACTGGTCAGGGGACGGCTTCCACACCTGACCTGGAGCCGCGCGATCGCCGGCGGGGTGTTCGCGTTCTCGCTCTTCTTCGGCCTGGCCGGCCTCTATGTCGTGATCCAGGACCGCGGCCGGAGCTTCAGCCCCGGCGACGCGGTGGCGGAGGCTGCGGCGCCCGGGCTCGCCGTGCTCCCCTTCTCCGTCCAGGGCGCGGGGCTCGACGAGTGGCGCGAAGGGATGGTCGACCTCCTGTCCACGAACCTGGACGGCGCGGGCGGCCTCCGGGCGATCGACAGCCGGACCGTGCTCGCCCGCTGGCACGAGGTCGCGGGGAACCAAGATCCGGACCTGGACACGGCGCTCGAGGTGGGCCGAAGGGCCGGCGCGCGCTATGCGCTCCTCGGCAGCGTGGTCTCGATCGGCGACGGCGTGCGGCTGACCGCCGACGTGTACGACGTCAACGGCGGCGCCAAGCTGGGTTCGGGGACCGTCGAGGGGGCGCAGGATAGCGTGTTCGCGCTCGTCGACCGGCTCTCGATCGAGATCCTGCGAGCGATCGGCGCCGATCCGGCCGCCGCTGGCAGCGTAAGCCTGGCGCGTGCCACCACGACGTCGCTGCCGGCGCTCAAAGCGTTCATGGAGGGCGAGGTCCTCTACCGGCGGGGGGACTTCGAGGCCGCGGTACCAGCGTACGAGCGCGCGGTCGAGGCGGACTCGACGTTCGCGCTCGCGCTCTTTCGACTCTCTACCTCCTACGGCTGGGCGGAGTCGATCACCAGCGAACTCGCCACCGGAGCGATCGAGCGCGCGGCTCGTTATGCCGATCGATTGCCCGAGCGAGAAGCGCTGCTGGTCCGATCCGAGCTCGCGCTCCAGCGGGGGACGCTCGATGGCTTCGAGTCCGCCCGGCTCGCGACCCGGCGCTACCCCGACGATCCCGAGGCGTGGTACACGCTGGGCGAGATGATCTACCACTACGCCGATCAGGCGAACGAAAAGCGGGAGGGATCCGACGTGGCGTTCGCCCGCGCGCTCCAGCTTGATCCTGGTTTCGCCCCCGCCTGGATCCACCGCTCGGACCTGGCCTTCAGCGCGTACGACGACAGCGCGCGCGCGCGCACATTCACCGACTCGCTGGCCCTGTTGGCCCCGCAGAGCGAGTTCGTCGCCCGGGCTCGGCTGGCATGGCAGCTCCTGTACGCGGACTCGACAGCCGC
>DASQEN010000074.1:0-16448 GCA_035633635.1 Gemmatimonadota bacterium
AGCGTCGCGTCTCCCGCCGATGATGGCAAGGCTACGACGGGAGGTGCCGCCTTCGAGACCGCATGATCGCTGCCCGACGGAAGATCCAGCGATTTTTCCGCCGCCGTGGCCGTGGGGCTGGAGGCGCCGGTTCCGGCTCCGACCAGCGTCGCGAACACGACGGGGAGTGCGATCCAAGAAAATCGCATAACGACAATCATAGGTGACGGGTAGGGAGCCGTCAACGGCCGCCTCCAAAGGCGGCGACCACGGGCCAGTGTGAGCCAAATGACAGGGGATTCCGGCGCGTTTATCCATCGCCTTATTCGTACCCTGGGTCGAGCCGAGCGATCCGACAGAGAAGCCCCGCAGCCTCAACGCGCTCCATGACGCCGCAAGAGGGCCTTCATCTCCTCGTCCCCGAGCAGGTGGCTCATGGGGGTCCTGCCGCTTCTGTCCACAGCGTTGGGATCGGCCCCCCGTGCGAGGAGCGCTTCCGCCACATCTCCATGGCCCTGGTCGACGGCGTAGAAGAGCGGCGTCCAGCCCGAGTCGTTCCGCGCGTCGACCGGCGCGCCTCGATCGAGGAGCAGACCCACGTACTCGATCCTGCCGCGCGCGGCGGCCAGGTGGAGCGGGGTGCCGCCGTCCGCGCGCCGCGCATTCATGTCGGCGCCGCCCTCGAGGAGGAGACGTGCGCTCTCGGCCGCTCGCTCCGGGCGGGTGCCATTGTAGTCGATGGCCGTCTCGAGCGGCGTGCGGCCGTTGCTGTCCGGCCGGTCGGGATCAGCGCCCCGCTCGATGAGCAGGCGAACGTGCTCCGGCGAGGCGTAGAAGACGGCGAGGGTCAGCGGCGACATCCCCCTGTCGTTTTCGACCCGCGCGCCTCTCTCGACGAGGAGCCGGATCGCCTCGTCGTGGCCGCCGATGAGCGCGTACTCGAGCGGAGTGTCACCCTGCTCGTTCGCGGCATCGACCTCCGCGCCGTGCGCTAGCAGGATCCGCACGATGTCGGCGTGCCCTTCGGCGGCCGCCCGATGGAGAGGAGTCCAGCCACCCCCCTCCCGAGCCCGGGGATCGGCGCCGTGGACGAGGAGGAGCTTCAGGACCTCGACCCGGCCGTGTCCGGTCGCGAGGTGAAGCGGCGTGTAGCCGCCGCTGGCACGCGCGTCGACCGACGCCCCATGCGCCAGAAGCGCTCGCGCCGCCTCGGTGTGGCCGTACATCGCGGCCAAGTGGAGCGGGGTCTGCCCCACCTCGCTCCCGGCGTCGGGATCGGCGCCGCGCTCGAGCAGGAGCCCGACCATCTCCGCGAAGCCCTGCCGTGCGGCCACGTGGAGCACGGACGATGACTCGGAGCCGATCGCGCGACGGAAGAGCCGGTCGGTCAGACCCGTTCGGCGGCCGGTCAGGCGGTCGAGGACATCCCAGCCATGGCAACCCCGGGCGCGAGCGAGCTCGGGATTGGCGTCGAGCAGCGCGCGCATCGCCGCGACGTCCCCCACCCATGCGAGGTCGAAGGCGCGCTGGATCTCGGGGCTCGAGCACTGCTTGCCGCAGCCGGTCGACCCGGTCGCCGCCAGGCCGAGCGCGACCATCAGGACGAAGGGACGGAGGCGGTCAGCGGCCGCCATGGCGGCGCACCAGCGCTTCCATCTCGGGGTCGACGCTAGCCAGCGCGAGAGGTGTCGTGCCGTCGGCGGCGATTGCGTTCGCATCCGCGCCACTCGAGAGGAGGAGCTCGGCGATCTCGAGACGAGCGTTCTCGGCGGCAGCGTGGAGCGGCGTGAAACCGAGGGAGTCCGCGGCGTCGACCTCCGCCCCGTGGTCGAGGAGGAACTTCGCCGAGCCGAGGTTCCCCTCCTCGGCCGCGCCGTAGAGGAGAGTCCTTCCACTGAGGCCGCGCATATCGACCTCGGCTCCGTTTTCGACGAGGAGGGCTGCGATCTCGAGCCCGCGCCCGGCCGGATGATCGGGAACACCAGCCGGGAGCAGGGCCATCTCGAGGGGGATCCCACGCCACGGAAGCCGGGACGTGGCGCCAGAGCGATTCGGGTCCGCTGCCGCACGAACGAAACGGCCCTCTTTCGAGGGCCGTTCGTCATGCCTCCGATCGCCTGCTGTCTAACGCTTTAGAGTGGTGGGCCTGGGTAGAGTCGAACTCCGACCTCGCCCCTGGCCTGGCCCCCGCGTAGGTTTCCGCGTTGGATCCCTTTGAAACCCGATGCTACCACGTTACTGGTCGACTGGCGACACGGGAACCGGGACGCCCTCGATTCGCTGTTCCCCCTCGTCTACGAGGACCTGCGCCGTAAGGCGCACCGCGCGCTCAGGGGACAGCCGTCCGGACTCACCCTGTCCACCACTGCGCTAGTCCATGAGAGCTACCTCAAGCTGATCGTCAACGAGCGTGTCAGTTGGCAGGATCGCGCTCATTTCCTCGCTCTCGCTTCCCGGGCCATGCGGTTCGTGCTCGTCTCGTATGCACGTGCTCACGGAGCGCAGAAGAGGGGTGGAGGTCGAGCACCACTCGAGTTGGACGAGGCGCTGGCCGTCTCCGACGACCGTGCGGACGAGATGCTCGCGCTCGACAAAGCGCTGGAAAAGCTGTCGGCGCTCAACGAGCGACTGAGTCAGATCGTCGAGCTCCGCTTCTTCGGGGGCTTGACGGTAGAGGAGATCTCCGAGGCGCTCGAAGTGTCACCCAGCACTGTGAAACTCGACTGGCAGAAGGCCCGGGCCTGGCTCTACCGTGAGATCACCGAAACCTGACCTCTGGCTGAAGATCGAGGCGGCTCTCGGAGAGGCGCTCAACGCACCCCCCGGTGAGCGAGCAGCCATTCTCCAACGCGCGTGCGGAGACGACGACTTCCTGCGCAAGGAAGTCGAGTCCCTGCTCGACGCGCACCAAGCCGCCAGTGGGTTCCTCGACACTTCCGCGGAATCCTTCGCCACACCCTACCTCGCGCGTGCTGCCACGCCGGATTCGACCGACGATCCCGGGATGATGATCGGCCGGTATCTACTGGTCGAAGAGATCGGTCGCGGAGGTATGGGGACGGTCTGGCTCGCCCAGCGAGCGGATGGCCAGTTCGAGCAGCGAGTCGCGCTCAAGCTCGTCAAGCGCGGAATGGATACCGAGGAGATCCTCGCTCGTTTCCTGCGCGAGCGGCAGATCCTGGCGAGACTGGAGCACCCGAACATCGCCAGGCTTCTCGACGGCGGCGTGAGCGACGACGGACGTCCGTACTTCGTCATGGAGTACGTCCGGGGTGTTCCGATCACCGAGCATTGCGACCTTCGCAACCTCTCGATCGAGGATCGCATACGCCTGTTCACGGTCGTATGCCGGGCGATCGTTCATGCTCATCGGAACCTGGTCGTCCACCGTGACATCAAGCCGTCGAACGTGCTCGTCGACGAGAGCGGCGAGATCAAGCTGCTCGATTTCGGCATCGCCAGATTGCTCGCCGACGAGGAGGCCAACGCGACACAGATCACACGCGGGAACTCCGGCTTCCTGACGCCACAATACGCCAGCCCCGAGCAGTTGACCGGCGGGCGGGTGACGACCGCCAGCGACGTCTACCAGCTCGGGGCTCTCCTGTACGAGCTCCTGAGCGGGCACTGCTCGGCACCACACGCCTCGCGCCACCAGGACGAAGTCCGCCGTCCCTCCACGGCGATTCGGAGTAAGACGGGCTCCGGTGGCGACGCCGAGCTGGAGGCGATCGACCCCCTCGTCATCGCCCAGCGGCGCGGAACGAGCCCGGACCGCCTGAAGCGACGCCTGCGTGGAGACCTGGACACGATCACTCTGCGGGCGTTGCGTACCGAACCCGAGCGACGCTACCCCTCCGCGGAGGCCCTCGCCGAGGACGTCGAGCGTCACCTGTCGAGCCTGCCCATCCGGTACGGGGGCGACCGGGTCTCGTATCGCGCACGTAAGTTCATTCGACGGCATCGGCTCGGCGTGGGCATGGCGGTCGGCGCGCTCACGCTGACGATCGGACTGCTCGCCGTCGACATGGCCCGGGTGCGCGCCGAGCGCGACCGGGCCCGCTACGAAGCGGACAAGGCGACCGAAACCGCCCAGCTCATGGGACGCTTTCTTCAGGGCTGGAGTCCGGACGCCTCCGACCGGGGCGAGGTGAGCGCGCAGAAGATGTTGGGAGAAGCAGCCATACGAGCGGAGCGCGAGCTCCGCGGCCGTCCGGAGATGCTGGCCGCCACACTGAGCATTCTCGGGGATTTCCACACCACGCTGGGCGAATGGCGGACTGCCGATTCCCTGCTCACGCGGGCGCTCCGAATCCAGACAGACCTCTCCGACGAGCCGAATGCCGATCTGGCGGCCACGCTATACCGTCGCGGCCGGCTGTTCCGTTATCGCGGACATAACGAGCGGGCGGAGGACGCGGTGCGGCGCTCGCTGGCCCTGCATCGAGCGAACTACGGCCCCACTCATATCGAGACGCTGCGCGTCCAGAGAGAGCTGGCGATCGTACTGCGGCAGCAGCGGCGTTACGCGGAATCGGAGCAATTGCTTCGGGATCTCCTCGCCTCGATCAGCGAAGCCGACCGGTCGAACACGCCGTTCGCGCTCGAGGCCTCGTCCGAGCTCGGATACGCGCTCTTCAATCAGGCGCGATTCGACGAAGCGGTGGAGGTTCTTCGACCGGCTCTGGAGCGTCAGCGGGAGATCTTCGGCGAGGTTCACGCCTCCACCCTGTTCACGATCCGTTCGCTGGGATCGGCGTACCGCGATCAGGGCGATCTCGACCAGGCCGAAGCGCTCTACCGGGATGCCCTGCGTGTCGCGCGGGCCTTGTACGGCGAGGAGCACATCGAGACCGAGGCCGCGATCCACGTCCTGGCCCTCGTCCTCGATCGGAAGGAGAAGTATGCGGAGGCGGAGACCTACGCCCGCCGGAACCTCGAGCTCGCGAGGCGCATCTACGGACCCGGCCATATCTGGGAATGGGGCCGGGTGGGCCACATCGGCGTGATCCGCCTGGAGCGCGGGGACGAGGTCGAGGCGGAGCGGCTCCTCCGCCGGGCGCTGGCCGGCTCTCGCCGGTTCGTCTCCAGCCCGGATCCGGACCTGGGCGACGTCCTGAACCGGCTGGCCTACATCGTCGTGAAGCGAGAGGCCGGCGACACCGACGCGATCTACGACGAGGCGGTCGCCGTGGACGGCGCGCGACCGCTCGGCTCGGCGCTCTTCGTCACCGACGGGATCCATTATCTCGCCTGGGCTGAGCACCTGCGGGGGGACCTCGCGGCCGCCCAGGAGGACTACCGCAGGGCGTTGGGGCTCTACCGGCGGCACCTGCCGAATGGACACTCGCATCGGGCGGCGGCTGCGACGGGCTTCGGCGCGGTGCTGCTCGACCAGGGGCGGCTGCCGGAGGCGACCCGCTACCTACGCGAGGGGCTCGCGCAGTGGGAAGCGCACGCTCCCGTCGAGCCGGACCGGATCCGCGAGGTCCACAAGCTGCTCGCGCGCGCGGATTCCGCCGCGGGCCGGGAGTCGACGCGCACGCTCACTGGGCGGGCGCCGCGCGCACCGTAAACCCGCATCCTCGAGGAGTGCGCCGGAAGACGCTAGCGACCGATCCTAGCCTGTAGGGCTTCGATCTCGGGCTGGATGAGCTCTTGGAACGCCTCGCCCGACTCGCGCATCAGGCGTCGGACCAGCTCCGCCCGCTCCTCTGGGCGAATCGCTCCCGTCTCAACCTTTAGCGTCGCATACTCCTCGAGCTGCTCGACCGTGATCACGAAGGTTCCGCTCTCCGTTCGGACGAGAACAGACCGGCCGTCGATCATGACAGCGCGCTCGATCTCGCGCAGCTCCGCGAGCCTGCCGGCATCGTCGGGAGCCGTCGGTGCCCCGCCGGCCACCGCCCCACCTGCGGCGCCGAGGGCTTCGGCCAGCCGAGGGTCGACTTGGCCCTGGAGCCCGAGCACGCGCGATCGCTCGGGGGTCTCGCCCGCGTGGACCGTGATCTGCTCCCCGGCCATGACCTCGATGTTGGCGCCCCCCTCGGGCCGCGCGACCGACACCGATCCATCGAGGACCGCCACGGTCGTCGTGCCGTCCTCGTCCACGTGCACGAAGTAGCGCGTCTTCAGGTCCGAGATCGCGACGGTCGGAGTCACGACCTGGATCTCGTAGTTCGCAATCGCGCCGTCGGACACCTTGCGATCGATTACGATGTTGCCCGGCTTGTCGACCACGAGACCGATACGCACCCGGCCGGAAGCCTCGCGACAGTAGCGCGCGACCTCGACGCGGGTGCCGGCTCCGATCGCGACCGTGACCCCTATGCTTCCCCCACCTCGAAGCCGAGCGCCGCGGTCGAGGACGTGGTCTCGATCAGGGTTCCGGGAAGGACCTTCCCCCGCTCGACCAGATCCGCGTAGGACGTCCCGCCGGTGGCGGTGCGCCGAGTAACGGTGCTGCGGCCGGTGGTCTGGAGGACCCACGCCTGGCCGGTCTCGCATGCGGCGTCCCTGTCGCCGGCTACCAGAACGGCGAGCGCGCGGCGGCTCGTGAGGTAGCCTGTCCGGTGCGCAACGGCGACCAGCGTGTGCTCCGTCCCCGACGGTTCGCCGGGATTGCTCGCCGCTGGTGAAAAGCGATAGAGGAAGCGGCCGTCGGCGCCCGCCTCGACCGTCGCCAGAGGCCCTTCGTCGTAGGTAAGCTGCACCGTTGCCGCGATCGGCGCCCCGCGCGCGAGCACCTGCCCGGAGACGACGACTTGCTCGTCGAGCGCATCCGGGTAATAGATCGCTCGATCCGTCAGGACCGTCACGCTCAGCTCGCCCTGCCGGGCGAGGACGAACCGGACGCTGCCGTAGCCCGGCCGGTACCGGTCGCGATCCGTGGGCCTCGCCGTGACCTCGACAGACTCCCAGCGGCGGTCCTGCGAATCCGAAAAGCGGGCGTCGAAGGCGTCGCTCGAGATCTCGACGGGAACCGAGAAGAGCCCGCGGGCGTCCGTCGAGGTCCGCGTCTCCCTCCCGACCGTGTTGATCGTGATGTCGGCCTCGACGGGGTCGAGGAAGAGTCCCGAAGCGACGGCGTGGACGCGACCCTCGACCGTCACCGTCGCACCCACGGGCTGAGGGCTTTCGATCGGCTCGATCGCGACAACGATCTCCTGCAGACCACGCTCCAGCGTCGCCTGGGTGGTCAGCGATCCCGTCGCTTCGCCGTGACGAGCGAAGACCTCGACCTTGTGCGTGCTGCGCCCCTGGGGCGCGTCCTCGGGCGGCAGGAATTCGAAGGACGCGACGCCGTCGCGGTCCGTCCCCGCGGTTCCGACGAGGCGACCCGCGAGCCGCAGCTCGATCTCGGCGGGAAGCACGAGCTTCCGATCAAGCTGCCGGCCGTCGCTTCGCTGCCGGGCGCCGCGGACCGAGACCCACCATTGCGCCGGTTTCCCGGAAGTGAGCTCGAAGGTCGTCTGCACCACCCCGGTCGGATCGGTCAGCGCTCGCAGCTCGTCGGTCGGTCCCGGAGGCTCGATCGAGAGCCGAAGGAGGATCTCCAGATCGGCGACCGGCGTGGCGCGCGCGGACCATGTGCCGGTGCAGGTCCCGGCCGGTCCCTGGAACGAGAGCGTTCCTCGGCCCTCGATCGGGCCGCCCGCCGCGGGAGTCATGCGCACGATCGAAGCGGTCCACGTGAGCGTGCCCGCGGGGCAGTCTGCCCCGCGACAGGTCGAGCCCGGCTCCACGACACGCCGGACGACGCCCTCCGCCCAGCCCTCGGCGGTCGGGGTCCCCTCGAGCATGGTGGCCAGTGATGGGTCGGTTCGAGCGAGGTCGACGAGCTCGATCCGGAAGGATCGATCGCTCGGAGCGCCGAGGTTCCGGATCACGCCCGAGGCGCCGCAGAGATTCCAGGTACCTTCGGGGGGCGCGGGCTGGGCGCTTGCAGGTGCGGCACTCATGGCGAAGCTCAAAGAGGTCCATGCCGCGGCGCACCTCCAGCGAGCGCGCCACATGCGGCCTGGGGGCGCGACGCGCACCGTTAGGCGCGTTCTGATCGCTAACTCGTTTCGAATCCTGCCCCGCACTCGAATGTAGGACCGATCCAGAACACCTCAAGAAAATCGTGGGATTGGGTCGCGACGGTACACGTCTTCACGCCGAGTTCTCCTCCCCCACCGCTAAAGGGTTATCTGTATCCCCGCCACAGGAGCCGCCTTGCAGAACCATGACCGTGGCGGGAGGAGGAGGAGAGTCCACACGGTTCGAGAGCGCTTCATGTCAGACCTCCTGGGGTGTGTTGTTCTCGCGGGCGAGTACTAGGGGGTACTAGAACAGGTGATGGACGCGAAGCCGTCGCAGAACCCTTCGGTGCATGTCTCTCCGGTCCCCAGAACGACAGTCGGCGTCTGCGCCCCGATGTCGTAGGCTGGCTGCCAATCGGTCGCCTTGACGTAGCCCGAGCGCCTACAGAACTCGGTCGCCGCGGGCTCGCCGCACTGTCCGCCCCATACGAGACACAGATCCACCCGCAGACCGCTCCAGGTGGGGGCCGAAAACACCTGACCTGCGACCTCGCCCCCGGCCGCGCCGCGCGCGGCCGCCCCGTCGGCGCCGATGAAGACGTAGCTGCCGTCATAGTTGCCGAAACCGTTGGAGCTGACACCGTAGCGCTCACTGCCCACGTAGCTGGTCGCGCCCGGCCGGATCTCGATCGTGACGGTGCCCCCGGAGGCGTAGGTGATGAGTCCGGCGTGGACGGCGGCCGTGCAGATCGACGTATCGTCGGTGTAGAGGTCGGTCCCCCAGATCACGCCGCGGGATCCACCGGGCGGACAGGTGTAGCTAAAGCGCTGCCCGTTCTGGCCGCGATGGTCGACCGCGGTCGTGCCCCACGTCGTGCCGGTCGCCCCGGGCGCGACCGCTTCCCCTACGACCGGCGGCGGGACTGGGGCGTCGGGCGGCGCTCCCGTGACCTGGACGACCTGGGCGGCCTTCTGGCCATCGGCGAACCCCAGCTCGACGACGAACGTCTGGCCAGGATTGAACCAGCCCGAGTTGCCGGCATAGAGGTCGAGCCGGGTCGTCCCGGCCTGGAGCGTGCCCAGCGTCTCGACCGGGCCGGCGTGGAGGAGCTGACCGCCGGCGGCCACGCCGAGAACCCAGTTGCCGCCGCTTCCGGTGTTCCACGTCTGCCCACCGCTGGGATTGCCCTGGGCGTCACTGCTGAAGACGGTGACCGAGCGGAGCTCGACCGAGCCCTCGATCGCGATCTCGACGGCGAAGTGTCCGTCGGGAGCGCCGTCGGGCGTCACGGCGCCGCTGCCGTTCGGGACGACGTCGGCGTCCATCCCCACCCATCCCGCAGTGAGGCCCACCACGCGGTACGCGGTGCCCGTCACCTGGACGACCTGAGCGGCCTTCTGGCCGTCGGCGAACCCCAGCTCGACGACGAACGTCTGGCCGGGGTTGAACCAGCCCGAGTTGCCGGCGTAGAGGTCGAGCCTGGTCGTCCCGGCCTGGAGCCTGCCGAGCGTCTCCACCGGGCCGGCGTTGAGGAGCTGGCCACCGGCGGCCACGCCGAGAACCCAGTTCCCGCTTCCGGTGGTCCAAATCTGCCCACCGCTGGAATTGCCCTGGGCGTCGCTGCTGAAGACGGTGATCGAACGCAGCTCGACCGAGCCCTCGATCGCGATCTCGAGGGCGAAGTGTCCGTCGGGAGCGCCGTCGGGCGACACCGCGCCGCTGCCGTTCGGGACGATGTCAGCGTCCATCCCCACCCAGCCTGCACTCAAGCCCGCCACCCGATACCGGTCCATTGGGGGATCGGCGGGGGCCGTGACCGTGAACGTGCTACGCGTCCGCACCGCGTATCCGCCGTTCGGCCAGTCGAACCGTCCGCGAACCTCGTAGGTCCCCGGCGGGAGCCCGCTGAACTGCAGCGTCCCCGCCGTCTGTCCACCTAGATACTGGTATTCGCCGTAGCTCTCGTCGCTCGCGCCGACCGGCGAGATCTCGATCCAGTCCTGCGCGTATCCGGGGAACCCCTCGAACCTCACCACGATTGCCTCTCCCGGCGAGAACGATTCCCTATCCGCCCGGACGACCGCATTGCTCGGGTAGCTCGGCTCCTGGGGAGCCGGCGGCGGCTCGACGGGCGGCTCGATCTCCTCGGCCGGATCGATGGGCGCCTCGATCTCCTGCGCCGGCTCGACGGTGAAGTACTCGACGGCCTGTGCCTCATGACCGTCGGCGGGCGATCCACTGAAGACGCGAACCTCGTACTCGCCGGGGAAGAATCCGATGAACGCGACGCTGCCTTCGCGCAGCCGCGTCGCCGGCGGCGTGTCGCTGATGTGGGAGCCATCGGTCCAGACTCCGGTGATGTACTCCTCGGGCTCCGCGTCGGCGACTGCGACCACGATTCGCTCGTCGCCCCGCGGGAAGTCGCGGAACGTCACCCGCACCGGCTCGTCGTCCGGATAGACCGAGCGCTCCAGCGCAATCGTGCCAGTGAACATGGGCGACGGGACGGGCAACTCCTCGTCGGGGCCGGGCTCGTCGGTCACGGGCTCCGCTGGCTCGTCTGCCGCCGGCTCGTCTGCCGCTGGGTCCGCGGGCGTGGGCACATCGGGCTGGAAGGACTCCGGGATCCGCACTACCTGCCTCAGGGGTGTGCCGCCCCCCATGTCCACTTCGACGAGGAAGTGCTGGCCGGGACGGAACCACCCCGAGTTGGCCGCATAAAGGTCGAACTTCCGGAACCCCTGGTGGCTCCCGAGCGTGGGGACGTGGCTGTCGTTCAGGCGCACTCCCCGGTCCACGACACCGAGCAGCCAGTTCCCGGAGTTCGCCGAGTGCCACGCCTGCCCCCCAGTCGGGGCGCCCAGGGAGTCGGAGCTCATGACCGCGATGGACCGGATTTCGTAGGGACCCATGTCGCTGTCGACCGTGAACGTGAAGTGAGCGTCCGCGACACCGTCCGGCGTTGCACTGGCCCCGACGCCGACGAAATCGGCGTCCATGCCGATCCAATCCGCGCCGTAGGACACGTGGGCGTCGAAGTCGCCCGGCGGGGACGGAGGCGCGGCGCCACAGGCGCCGGTGCGCGTGGCGCTCACCTGGACCGCGCCGCCCACGTTCGTCCCGCCGAGGCCGTTTTCGTCCGGCGAAAGGGTCAGCAGATCCTGCCCGACCGGCCACACGATCCGGTACTGCCGGCGGGCCGGATCGACGAGCTCCCAGCGCCCGCGGTCGACGAGCATCACGCTCGGGGCGTTCACGCCCGTCGCGGCCAGGCCGCCGTCGGCGTCGAACACGACGACCGACCGATCGAACCACCGCCACACGCCACAGATCTCCGGCCCCAGCAGGGCGTTCGCGGCGGGGGTCTGGCCGGCTCCCGCGGGCAGCGCCTGACCGGCCCCCGCCTGTGACGGCGGCGCGGCCGGCGCATCCCCCGGGCGCGGGAACACGAACGAGCCCTCCCACGCCCCGTAGTTCCAGCTCGTCACGCCGTTGCGCGGCTCCCCTCGATACGCGCTCTCGCCGCCCCGCATCTCGATCGTCACCGCGCCGCCGCTCACGAGCGTGATCAGCCCCGCATGGACCGCCGCCGTGCACACCGAGGAGTCGTCCGTGTACACGTCCGTGCCCCACACCGGACCCACGGTCCCGTTCGGCGGACACGTGTAGGTGTAGCGCGTGCCGACCTCGCCGCGATGGCTCTCGCCCCGCGTGTTCCAGTCCGCGGGAACCGGCGGTCCCGCGCCGGCCACGGCTGGCGGCGCACCCGAAACGGGCGTCGTCGGAGCCCCTCCCGCTGGTGCCCCCGCAGGCGGAGTGGGCGCGCCCCCCGCGGACGGTGTCACCGGCGGGGTGACGAGCGCGGCGCCCCCCGCCCCGACCTGGACGATCTGCGTCACCGCCTCCATGGGACCCATCCCCATCTCGACGAGGAACGTCTGGCCGGGAGTGAACCAGCCCGAATCGCCCGCGTAGAGATCGAGCGTGACCGTTCCGTTGAACCTCCCGAGGGAGGGGAGATGACGGACGTTGAGGTTCATTCCATTCCCCAACGCCCCGAGGATCCAGAATCCCGATTCTTTCGTATGCCAGACCTGGCCGCCCGTCAGCGTTCCGTTCGCGTCGGAGCTGAAAAGCGCGAGGTGCGTCACGTCCTGCCATGACGAGAACGACACGGTGAGCTGGATGTGGCCGTCGGGCGATCCGTCCGGACGCGCCTCGCTCCCCTTGGAGACGACGTCGGCGTCCACGCCGATCCAGCGCGCCTGGAAGGCATAGAGCTTCGAGGCGGCTGCCCCCGCGGGCTGTGGCGCGGGTGGAGTGACCGGCGCGGTCACGACCGGCGGGGGTGCCACCGGCGGTCGGCCGTCGGCCGGCATGGAAGCCGGAGGCGGCGTGATCGGCGGCCGAATCGATGGCGGCAAGCCGGTCGGCGGCCATGAGACGGGTTGCTGCCCAGCCGGCGGCTGCGGGACCCCGCCCGGTTGGGGCGGCGGGAGCCGGCGCGGGATGGCTGTAGGAGGCAGGGCCGGCCGCCTTCCGGGCGCCCCCGGGGTGCGCGGCGGCAGCGACGTCAGGATCACGGGCGGCGCTCCGCCTCGCCCGCCGATCGGGACCGGCGTGATGCGGGCGTCCTCGCCGGCCGCCGCAGCAGCACCGGCCGTGATCGGGAACGTCGCCTGCTCGCCGCCGCGGAAGGAGACCACCACGGTGCCCGGATTCGAGCTCCGCGCGAGCTGCCCGTCGTCCTGGATGTAGAGCGACAGGGTGGACAGATCGTGCAGGCGGATCGTTCCCAGCCGGCCATCTTCCTGGTTGACAAGGACGCGGTTGGACATGACGCCCATCAACGGGTGCCCGTTCGCGCGCCGCGCTGACCACGTGGCGCCGATCTGGCCGCCGGATGGTGGGCGGATCTCGACATTTTCGATCACGAATCCGGAGGCGAGGAGCTGTAGCTCGATCTCCGTATCGGGCCTTCCATCTGCACCGAGACGGTCCGTTCCGCCGACAACGTCGATCGAGGACTCTCCTAAGAGGCGCGCCTGGCCCTCGACCGTGCCGCCCCGGAGCTGGACGCGGGTCGGGGCCGAGGGGTCGCGCAACCCGGTCGTCACGACGGCAGGAGGACGCGCCTCGGTCGGCGGCCGAAGCGCAGGCACCCCACCGTCGATGGGCATGAGATCGATCCCTGGAAGGGCCGCCGACGCCCGCTCGCGCGTCCCGGCGAAGTAGTCGAAGTCGGCGGGCAGAGATTCGTAGCCGCGGGCGAAGGCGAGCAACAGCGTGGCCGCTCGCAAAGCGACCCCCGGATCGGCGCCCCTCGTCAGCGCACGCTCGAACTCGCTCCGCGCGTAGCGCAGGAGCTGGCTCGAGAGGGAGCGATACGATTCGGCGGGAAGATCGGTCGGCCAGGTCGTGGAGCTCGCGATCTCGTCGTCGATGCTGTCGAGGAACTCCTTCGCCGTTCCGCGCAACGCCTCGCGCAGTGCGTCGAGGTCCTCCTCGTAGAAGCCCTGGTCGTAGAGCTCCCATCCGGCGGCCGCGAGCTGGGCATCGGCCTCTTCCACCGTGATCTCGCCCAGCGCCGCCTGCATCGACAGGAGCAGGTCATAGAGGCGCAGGTAGTCGCGGATCCAGAGCCGGTCGGCCGCGGCCTCGCGCACCTCAGCGGGCAGGGTTTGGGCCGCGGCCGCCGCCGGAAGGAGCGGCGCCAGCGCCAGGAGCGCGAGGGCCGCGAGCCGGCGCGGGCTCAAGGAATGGACCATGTGCCGTTGCACGTGCCGCCTCCATGGTCGGTGATGTTCACGCTCACGTTGCCGTTGCCGACGGTTTCGCCGCCCGCCTGTCCGAAGCGGCCGGACCACGTCACGGTCCAGCCGTCACCCGAGCCCGTCCCGCTGGCCGATCCGTCGGCGGCCATTCTCCCGGTCACGGCGTAGTTCGCGCTCGAGCTCATGTACGACCCGCTGACGCCGCCACTACCATCGAACGTGACACCGAACCGGCCACCGTCCGTCATCTGGCCGTAATCGGGATCCTGGAATCGGCAGAACACGCTCCACCGGCCGGACGCGGCGCCCGCCGCAGTGGTCGGGGCGGGCGGCGCCGCACGGCTCAGTTGCTGGCGGCGCTTCTGGACGCAGAGCTGAGCGCGGGTCATGTGCTCGTACAGGTAGAGGTTCTCCTCGTGGGCGAGCTCGAGACCTTTCAGGTCGAAGGCTTCCCACGCCCTCTTCGCTTCGTCGCGCGTTGTCCGAGCAGCGTCGAGCTGCGAATCGAGCGCGGCGATCGGGCGCTGGAGCTCCTCGAGCCTTCGTTGAAGCGCCAGGTATTGAGGGTCGAAGCGGATGGGGATCGTCTCGCGCCGGATCTCCCATAGCCGCGCCATGACGCCCTCGAGCTCCTCTTGCGCGCGGCGAAGATCCGCCAGTGGCCCTTCAGCGCCGGCCATCCCCTGGAAGAAGCGCTGGATCTCGTCCCCCTGCGTGGGAAGCGGATTCACGGGACCCCCGCGCTGAATGCTGCGCAGCTTCTCGAGCTCTGCGGTCATCGCGGCAATGCGCGCCCGAATCTCCGCCTCCCGCGCCATGAGCTGCGCGTGCTCGCCGGCGGCGCCGGCGGGAACGTTGCCCTGCTCGAGCCTCGCGATCTGATCTGCGAAGGGCTTCATGTCGCTCAGGACCTTGCTCCGCTCGACCTGGAGTGTGCTCAGGCTGGCGTCGATCTCGTCCACCTTCGCCTGGGCGTTCTTGAGCCGGGTCGCTGCTCCAGCCGAGTCGGCGGCCAACTGGTCGACGCGCCGCTGAGCCTGATCCATGGCGTGTTGGATCTCGGAGTCCACGGCGTCGAGCTCCAAGTTCGTAGCGCCCTCCGTTCGGCTGCAGAAGGCGTACTCGGCCGAGACGACACGTTGAACCGTGGCGGCAGGCACCCGCGGGATGCGAGCCTGGCCGTATGCGGTCGACGCGAGGAGGAACGGCAGCGCGCCCACGACGAGGGAGGACAAAGAGGCGGACTTCGGAGGACGCATGCTCTAGGAAACCGCCCGGGTCAGGTCCCCCCCGGCGCAGGACACGTCGGGATTGCTGGGAACGAAGTGGACGTTTCCACTCACCAACCGCGGAGTCGTGCCCACGATCTGGACGCGCGCGAAGAAGGAGAAAGAGCCATCGGGGTGGCTGCCGTGGCCCTGGATGTTCCCGGCATCGTCTATCGTACCCGTGGCAGGCAGGCTGCCCGACGGGCCTGTATAGGTTCCCGTTACGCTTCCCGTCCCCTCGAGCCGGAGGGTGAAGCTCCCGCCTTCGTTGAGCGGCTCGGAGCCCATCCAGCACAGGACAGTCCACGTGCCGCGCAGCACGCCCTGCGCCCGGTCGGGAACAACCTCCGGTGGAGGTCCGTTTGGATTGGGGACTTCACGCCGGAATTTCTGCGCACGCAGTTCCGTGAGCGTATTCACGATCCCATCCTCGAGGACGCGCGTGCCTTCACGGTATCGGCGGTGCCGTGGGGCTACCGAATCCGGGTGCATCTGCCCCGTCAGGATGAGGTAGCTGAACATGTTGGCTTCCTGCTCCGGGCTGATGAGGACCCCGGCGTTCGGAACGGGGAGATAGATCCACTTCTTGTTGCGAATCTTGTCGAGGGTGTCCTCGTAAAACGCGATGTCACGGTCGAGGTCGTCACCACTCGAAGCAGGCTGCGCCGACACGAGTGGGGGCAGGAGCAAGGCGAGAGTCGCGGGCAAGAGGATTCTTCGGAGCATCTCGTGGGGCGGTCGCATCGTGTCGCCGAGAGAGGCGACGATGGTCATCACTCCGTCCGTGGCATACCTCCGGACTCGTCCGCGCACGCGCGGAGACACAAGCGACCGACGTCTCACGGCGAATGCCACCTCCCGCGGCAGCTCCCGTCGTTCCCGGTGTACGTCAGGGCGCCGCTGGCAACGATCGTCCCATCCACACCATCCCCGGCCGGACTCGTCTCCGTGACCTGGGCGTCCCAGATCAGAGTGACCACGTCGTACGGGAAGTCAGTGCCGGGCATCTCGGCGGGCCTATTCTGACCGCTCGCCGCGGTCCCGATAACGGTGCCGTTCAGCGAAGAAAAAAGGGCGTATCCGCGGTACAAACTTACATGTAGCCCGCGACGCCCGGATGGCGGTCGCATCATATAGACGTCGTCGACTTTTCCCTGGACTACCGGTGGATAGCGGCCCTCACACTCCATCGACCACGCTCCCGGCGCGCCGTTCCATTGAAGTTTGACGTCACGCGGCGCGCCCTCACTTCCCTCGAGCGATGCCAGCTCCCGCTTGAGCTGCGAAAGCCAGAAGTCGGAGTCTTCCCGTATCTTGCGGATCCTGGGGGCGATCGAGTCGACGGGCATCTCGTCGGTCAGGACCGCGGACGCGAAGAGCTCGCCCAGCTGATCGGCTGAGA
>DASQEN010000075.1:0-2059 GCA_035633635.1 Gemmatimonadota bacterium
CGCTGCGTGGCTCGCTCTATCCGCCGCGACAGGTGCTGTTCAAGAAGGGCGGCGCGGTCTTCGCACAGGACGGGCACGCGCACCGCATCCAGATCGCGGGTCCGACCGGAAGGCTGCGCTCGCCAATCGTGCACGACGACCGCAAGGGCCTCGCCCGGTGGCTCTCGAACCAGGCGGAATACGCCGAGCAGGAAGCGGCCAAGGTGGCCGCCGTTCCGATCGGCGAGCTGGGCTGGGTAGATCGGCTGCGGGCGACCATCGTGCTCGGTCCCCCGGCGGTGGCGCTGTATTGCCTGTTCGCCAGAGGCCTGGTTCTCGACGGGCGCGCCGGCCTGTACTATACGGCCCAGCGCGCGGTGGCCGAGGGGATCCTGTCGCTGAAGCTCATGGAGGCGCGAAGGAAGCGCGCATGAACGTGCTTGGCCTGAACGCCTACCACGCCGACGCGTCGGCCGCTCTCGTCGTCGATGGCCGCATCGTGGCCGCGGTGGAAGAGGAGCGGTTCCGCCGGGTGAAGCACTGGGCGGGATTCCCCGCTGAGTCGTTGGCGTGGTGCTTGCGCGAAGCCAGGCTCGAACTGGGAGACGTGGACGTCGTGGCGGTCAATCGCGACCCGCGCGCGAACCTGTGGCGGAAGGTCGCGCACGCGCTGCGCCACCGACCGCAACCCGGCCTGGTTCGCGACCGGCTCAGGAACGCCCGGCGGATCGGCGGCCTGGAGGAGCTGCTTTCCCGATCGGCTCCCGGCGGCCGGAGCTTCAGGGGACAAATCCGCAACGTGGAGCACCATCTGGCCCATCAGGCGTCCGCCTTCCTGGTCTCGCCGTTCTCCGAGGCGGTCCTCCTCTCGCTGGACGGGTTCGGCGACTTCTCGAGCGCGTCGTGGGGAGTCGGCCGGGAGGGGGAGATGCGCCTGGACGGCCGGGTCTACTTCCCGCATTCGCTCGGCATCTTCTATCTCGCGATGACCCAGTACCTGGGGTTCCCGAAGTACGGCGACGAATACAAGGTCATGGGCCTGGCCCCCTACGGAAAGCCCGCCTTCCTCGAAGCGATGCGGAGGGTCGTGCGGAACGGGCCGGAGGGACAGTTCCGCCTCGACCTCGCGTATTTCCGACATCACCGGGAGGACCTCGGGTACCGCTGGGAGGCCGGCGCGCCAACGGTGGAGCGGCATTACACTCCGGCGCTGGAGGTTCTGCTGGGCCCGGCCCGGCGGGAGGGCGAGGAGCTCGAGCAGCGCCACTTCGACATCGCCCGTTCGGCGCAGGCCCGCTTCGAAGAGGTCGCGCTCGCCATGCTGCGAACGCTTCACGCGCGGTACGGGCTCGACGCGGTCGTCCTCTCGGGCGGCGCGGCGATGAACTCCGTCGCCAACGGGAAGGTGACCCGGGAAACCCCGTTCGCGCGGGTTTTCGCCCCCCCGGCTCCGGGAGACGCTGGAGGGGCGGTGGGAGCCGCGCTCGTCGCCTGGCAGGAAACGGCCGGGGCATCCCGGCCGGAGCCCATGACGCACTCCTACTACGGGCCCGGCTACGATCGTGATCGCCTTCGGGCGGTCCTCGACGGGGCGGCGGCGGAGCTCACGGCCGCGGGTTGCGATGTGCGCGAGGTCGGGAGCGAGGAATCGCTTTGCGGGGAAGTCGCCGGCCGCATCGCGAACGGAGAGGTTCTGGGATGGTTCCAGGGCAGGATGGAGCTGGGTCCGCGGGCGCTCGGCAACCGCAGCATCCTCTGCGACCCGCGGCGAGCGGACATGCGCGAGGTCATCAATGCGAAGATCAAGCTGCGGGAGTCGTTCCGGCCGTTCGCCCCGTCGATCCTGCGCGAGGCGATGGGGGAATGGTTCGAGGTGGACGATGACGTTCCGTTCATGATGAAGGTGTACGAGATCCGGAAGGAGAAGCGGTCCCTGATCCCGGCCGTCACGCACGTGGACGGCACGGGTCGGCCCCACACGGTCACCGCCGGGGCGAACCCGCTCTACCACCGCCTGATCCAGAGGTTCGCCGAGCGGACCGGGGTGCCGATGGTTCTCAACACCTCGTTCAACGAGAAC
>DASQEN010000076.1:0-2006 GCA_035633635.1 Gemmatimonadota bacterium
GCCGCTCATCCCCTTCGCTTTTCTGAGCGGCACGCCGGCGATCGCGGCGGCCGCGATCCTGTCCGCCCTGGCCCTGTTCGTCGTCGGAGCGCTCATCACGGTCATCACCGGCCAGTCGGCCCTGCGCGCGGGACTGCGCCAGCTCGCGATCGGGGTCGCCGCGGCCACGGTCACCTTCGGGGTAGGGAAGCTGCTCGGCACCGCCATCAGCTGAGCGGCGTCGGGGCCTTTAGGTCCCTTCCGATTGTGACGCTCGCCTCTACGAGCGAGGCACTCGCCTCCGTAGTGTGGCTTGCATGTTCATGTTCGCTCTCGGGATGATGATCGGGCTCTCGCTGGGGCTTGTCGTCATCGGCTTCCTGGCACTGGGCTCGTACGACCGCGGACGCGACGCGGAGTCGCAGCACCGGCATCACTTCACGCAAGTCGCTTGAGGGGCCGCGCGGCCTGACCAGAACGGTCGGGGCGCGGTCCAGGTGGCGAGCTTCACGTCGACTGACGTCGCCTCATGCGGTCGTCGCGCTTTGCTCCATCCGTCGGAACAGGGTCGTCGCCTCGTCTGCGGTGAGAGCCCCGTCCAGGATCGGCAGATAAAGGTCCTCTTCTTTCGCGAAGTGAAGCTTCAGGATCGCGTAGAGGCCATAGAGGACGCGCCGGAGGGCGACCGCGTGGGCCCGATCGGCGCGACCGCTCTGGATGCCGTCGCGGATCTCACCCAGCTCCGCGATGAGTCGCAGGACCTCCTCGTGGTCGGCCGTCATCGTGGCCGTCGCGTTGGCTGCCCCAAGACAGCGCGCGATCTCGGGGTACAGCACTTTCTCTTCTGCGCGCGCATGCGGGATGAGATGGTTCCGCAGAAAGGCGAGAAGCGCATCGAGCTGGCCGATCGTTGAATCGCTCGGGACCGTAGCCAGGTCGTCGGCCGTCGCGCGCAAGCGCTCGATCTCGGGAAGGAGCTGGCGATGTTCCGCGCGAAGGGGTTCCGTGGCGGTGAGCGTGATCACGGCATCCTCCAGGAAACCGTCCCGGGGATCTGCATCGTCCTGGTGATGTTTCCATCACCGTTCTCGAACCGGGCTTTTGATGTCATCTCTGGTCCTTGCGTCGGTCTTTCGACCGCTTCTTCGAGTTCTCCCGATCTTGATGCTGTCTCTGACCGGTTCCTGGTTGCAGACCCCCGTGACAAGGCTGACATTACCGCGACCTCGACCGTCCTCCTACGGCCGAAAGTCCTCAACCAATATGACGAAAGGCCCCACCATCCACGGCGACCCATTCATGGTCCTCGGCAACGTCGCCGAGCGGGCAGAAGGCGGGTCGACCCTGAATTACCAGCGCGTGCGTTGTCTCGCACTCTCTCGGACAGTAGTCGTGTTCGGGGACCCTGCCGGGCGGATGCCGCCAACGGTGGTCGTGGATGCGCATCCGCTCGGAGGCGGATACAAGGCCCCAGTGCTCCGAATTCGCGCAACGAAAGACCGGCTGCTCGGCAATTTGCTCTGGAGGTTTCGTGACAGTTCTCATGGTGATCACCCCCGCTCTGTCGGAACCTAGACCGGGTCCGGTCGACCCCGTAGGGCGCAAAGACCCGATTGGATGAGGACATTGGACCCGAATACGCGCCCAGGGACGAGTGCACGCATGTCGCCCGCGGCGGACGAGGTCCTCCTGCCTGTCGACTGGCTCTCTCGCGACAGGGTGGAGGCCCTTCGGCCCCGTCCGGCCTGCAGAAGCTGGACGCATGTGGGTCGACTCCTACGAGCCGATCGCGGCGGGCCTGGCGCCGGTCGCGCTGTGAGCGTGACTATCTGACCGTGTCTGACGGAGCGCTCGACCCGCAGGGGACACCGTGGCACGTGCGCGACGCTGCGGATGTGGCGCGCGAGCTCGCGTCCTCGCCTACGGGGGCTCAGCCAGCTTGAGGCGGCCGACCGACTGCGCCGCGTCGGACCGAATGCCCTCTCGGAGGCGCCCGCCCCGAGCGACCTCGAGGACGACGTTGCGCC
>DASQEN010000077.1:0-16709 GCA_035633635.1 Gemmatimonadota bacterium
GACGGGGGGAACGGACACCGCGCCCGGAGCCCGCGCCATGCACGAGATCCAGGGTGACTGGTCCACGAGGGCGAATCAGGCCAAGGCGCCGGTCGGCGCTCTGGTCGAGTTCGAGTGCCCCCGGGGAGGGACGGGTGGAAATGTCTGGGGCACGGACGTCTACACGGACGATTCGTCGATCTGCGAGGCGGCGGTCCACGCGGGCATGATCGTGCGCGCAGACGGTGGGATCGTCCGCTTCGAGCTGCTGGGCGCGCAGCCGTCCTTCCAGGCAAGCGAGCGGCACGGGGTCAGGTCGATCGACTACCCGACGTGGCCGGGGAGCTTCCGATTCGTCGCGATCGAGGAGTGAGCGGACATGCGACGCCTGCCGTCACTGTAGGAACTCATGAACGAAATCCCGGACGACTTCTCCCGGAGACCTCACCATGCGCATCGTGATTCTCGCCCTTGCCACTTGCATGACGACCAGCGGTCTACACGCTCAGGTCGCGGTCACCGTGGAGCCGCTCGAGATGGACTGGACGACGACGCTGGACGAAATCGTGTACCTGCTGGACTTCACGGTCGGTGAGAGGTTCGTCGCGGCGTGCCCGGCGGCCGAATCGGTGGAAACGATCTGGGGAACCGGGACGTACACGTCGGACTCCCCGATCTGCGTGGCGGCAACCCATGCCGGCGCACTGAGCGCGCAAAGGGGAGGCACCGTCCTCGTCGAGGTCGCGCCCGGACTCGGCGAATACGCGGGCAGCATCCGTCACGGTATCTCGAGCTCGTCGTATCCGGCGTGGGACCTGAGCTTCCGCTTCCCGGAGGCGCCCCAGGTCGCCGCCACCGGAGGGTTCCAGGCTAACTGGTATACCTCGCCGCGCTCGGTCGGGGCCGCGAGCGGTCAACGAGTGTGGATGGTGTGCGCTGGGGGAAGGAGTGGCGGGAGCGTCTGGGGAACCGACGTCTATACGGACGATTCGTCGATCTGCGAGGCGGCGGTCCACGCGGGCCTGATCACGCGGGCCGAGGGGGGACGCGTCGACCTCGAGATGCTCGGGGCCCAGCCGTCCTTCCACGGCAGTACGCGGAACGGCGTTTCGACACACGACTATCCGACGTGGCCGGGGAGCTTCCGATTCGTGGCGATCGAGGAGTGAGCGGACTAGACCCGACGACCCTCGCCCGGACCCCGGCGGCGATCGGTCTTTGAAGGTGGCGGCGGCGCCGGCGGTTCGAGCGAAGGGACGCGCGGAAGGAATGGGGTGTCGCTTCCCACCCAGTCCAGGCGGCCAGAGGGGTAGGTGCCGAGTACGCGGGCGAAGCCGGCCCGGCGCAGGAGTCCGGCCAGCGCCTCTTCGCCAGGCGGCTCGTGCGGGGAGCCGAGGAAGTCGAGGTAGAACAGGTACTCGAACGGCTTCCCGCGCACCGGCCGGGATTCGATGCGGGTGAGGTCCAGGCCTCGGCTGGAGAACTCGCCCAGCGTCTCGTAGAGGCTGCCGGGAGCGTTCTTGACGTAGAACACGACCGAGGTCTTGGTCGACCCCACCTGGTCCGGCGCGAAGCGGCTCTCGATTCCCTCGAGCTCGGCGTCGTCGAGGGTCAGGAGGAAAAAGCGCGTGTAGTTCGCCGGATCGTCCTCCAGCCCCTCGGCCATCACCTTGGCGCCGTAGTAGCGAGCCGCAGACTTGCCGGCGATCGCCGCGGCGCCTGGCACGCGATGCTTGACGAGATCGTGGACGCTGCCGGCCGTGTCGTACGTGGAAACGGTTTCGAGCCCCGGATGACGACGGAAGAACTCCTGACACTGGTCGAGTGCGATCGGGTGCGAATAGACCCGCCGGATGTCCTCGAAGTAGGTGCCCACGGGCGCGATCAGGCAGTGCGAGACCCGCAGGTACACCTCGCCGCGGACGACCAGGCTGTACTGGAGCAGGAGGTCGTAGTTCTGGTAGATCGATCCGACGAGCGAGTTCTCCATCGGTGCGAGGCAGGCATGCGCGCGGTGGCGGGCGACCGAGGAGAACATGTGCGGGAAGTCGCGCGTGGGGACCGTCTTGATCCGGCTCCCGAGGAGCTGAATAGCGGCCTCTTCGCTGAACGCGCCGCGCTCGCCTTGGATGGCGACGCGTAGGGGCTTGGGAAAGGGCATGGAGCAGAGTGTGTCTATCGCCCCCCCTGGCCGTCAAGGCGAGTTGGAGCTGCGCACGTCATAGTTCGATCACACACCTCCCCTATACTTTTCTCACTTCCAACAAGGAGCGTTCGATGATTCGTCGCATCATGGTCATGGTGTTCGCGATCGCCGTGGGCGCTCTGTTCCCCGCAGGGGCCCGGTCCCAGGTCGTGCACGTGAAGGGGATCGACAGCCTGAATGTCAAGGCGAACCTGCAGGTCCAGTTCAACACCACCTCGGTTGACGACGAGCCGAGTTCGGAGTGGCTGATGCGTCGCGCCCGGCTTGCCCTCCGCGGCTGGATCGCCGGGTGGATTCGCGGCGACGTGGAAGGCGACTTCGGCCGGGGCAGCCCCCGGCTGACCGACGGGTACCTGACGCTGGGATTCGCGCCGGTGTTCACGATCCGCGCCGGCCAGTACAAGAAGCCGTTCAACGCGCACGAGCTGGTCTCGAGCCGCGAGCTTCTCGTCGCCGAGCGGGACGGCGCCCCGCGCGGGACCGGCGGGCCGACGCCCGACGGGCTCGTCGACGATCTCGGGTACTCGAACCGCGACATCGGCGTCGAGTGGGACGGCAGGAGCGGTCGCCTGGGATGGGCGGCCGGCTTCTGGAACGGCTCGGGAGACAACGAGTCCGAGGACGACGACGGCAAGCAGATCGCCGGGCGGCTGAACGTGGGGGTGATCCCCGGCTGGACGGTGAGCGGCGCCTGGAGCGGCAAGCGGATCAGCGAGCCGCCCGACGCGGAGGACGCCACCTGGTTCGACGCGGCCGAGCTGGCGGTGACGGGCGGCGAATACGGCGAGCCCGGATGGAAAGCGCTCGGCCAGCTCATGGCAGGGGACAACTGGGACCCGGACGTGGGCGGGGGAGACGACGCGTCGTTCCTGGCGGTCCAGGGGATTCTCGGCTACTACGCACCCGTTTTCTCGATCCCGTATCTCGTGGGAGTCGAGCCCATCGTCCGGCTGGGGTGGGCGGATCCGGACACCGACGCCGACGATGACCAGGCACTGCTCGCGACGCCGGGCGTCAATCTCTACCTCCATGACCGGGTCAAGACCCAGATCCAGGTCGACTATCTGTCCCCCGGGGAGGGGGACGGGGAGGTCGCGCTCCGGGTCAACACGGTTCTCGAATTCTGACCGGACCCTGGCTCGGTCATAATTCAGCAACAATCCCGCAGTAGACTCCAAACGGACACCACACAGGAGCGACACGAAATGCGACACTTTTCGATCCATATCCTGGCCCTCGCCTGCCTCGTGGCCGGCGCGCTGGCCTGCGGGGGCGGCGGTGAGCAAGCTGAGGAGACAGGCACCCTTTCGGGCCCCATCGAGATCGACGGCTCGAGCACCGTGTATCCGATCTCCGAGGCGGTGGCCGAGGAGTTTCAGATCGAGAACCCCGAGACCCGGGTCGCGGTCGGCGTGTCCGGAACGGGCGGCGGCTTCAAGCGCTTCTGTGCCGGCGAGACCGACGTTTCCAACGCCTCGCGGCCGATCAAGGACTCCGAAGCCGAGGAGTGCGAGCAGAACGGCGTCCGGTTCACCGAGATCCGCGTGGCCTGGGACGGGCTCTCGATCGTGACCAACCCGTCCAATGACTTCGTCCAGTGTCTGACGACCGACGAGCTGAAGCGCATCTGGGAGCCCGGCAGCACGATCGATAACTGGAGCCAGGTGCGGGATGGCTTTCCCGACAAGGATCTGAAGCTCTACGGCCCCGGCACCGACTCCGGGACGTTCGACTACTTCACCGAGGCGGTCGTCGGCGAGGAGGACGCAAGTCGTCCGGACTACACGGCCAGCGAGGACGACAACGTGCTCGTTCAGGGGGTCGGGGGAGACCCCGGCGCGCTCGGGTACTTCGGCTTCGCCTACTACGAGGAGAACGCCGACAGGCTGAAGCTGCTGGGGGTCGACGGCGGGGCGGGATGCATCCAGCCATCGGTACAGACGATCGAGAGCCAGACGTATGCGCCGCTCAGCCGGCCGCTCTTCCTCTACGTGAGCGACCGAGGTCTGGCGAAGCCGCAGGTCGAGGCGTTCGTCGAGTACCATCTCCAGCAGGGCGCCGAGCTCGTGCGCTCGGTCGGATACATTGCACTGAAGCCCGAACAGTACGCGGAGGAGCTCGAGAAGGTGCGGCAGCTGGCGGCTGAGGACACGACCGCAGCACAGTGAGCGAGCAGGCACTTCCGACCGGCGCCCGGGCCCGGGGCCTGCGCGGAGCCCGGGCCCGGACGGCCAAGGAGACCGCGATCGGCGGCGCCCTCTTTGCCGCCGGTGCGGTCTCGATCCTGACGACGGTCGGGATAATCGCGGTATTGGTATGGGAATCCGTGGGTTTCTTCCGGCGGGTATCGGTCGAGGAATTCCTGACCGGGACGACGTGGACGCCGCTCTTCCAGCCGCAGCACTTCGGCGTATTGCCGCTGCTGACAGGTTCCCTGCTGGTGGCGCTCATCGCCGCCGTGATCGCGATCCCGCTCGGGCTCGGATCGGCCGTCTACCTGAGCGAGTTTGCGCCGGACCGGCTGCGCACATGGCTGAAGCCGATCCTCGAGATCCTGGCAGGTGTCCCGTCCGTCGTGTACGGCTACTTCGCGCTGACGTTCGTGACCCCGATTCTGCAGGTGCTCGTCCCCGGCCTGGACATGTTCAACGCGCTCTCCGCGGGAATCGTTGTCGGCATCATGGTGGTGCCGCTCATCGCCTCGTTGTCCGAGGACGCGATGAACGCGGTTCCAAACGAGCTCAGGTACGGGGCCTACGCCCTCGGTTCGACGAAGTTCGAGGTCGCCGCGCGGGTCGTGACGCCGGCCGCGCTGTCGGGGATCGTGGCGTCCTTCATCCTAGCGATCTCTCGCGCCATCGGAGAGACGATGGCGGTCGTTCTCGCGGCCGGCATGACGCCCAACCTCACGCTCGACGCGCGCCAGTCGATCCAGACGCTGACCGCGTACATCGTGCAGGTGAGCCTGGGCGACACGCCCTTCGGCTCGATCGAATACCAGTCGATCTTCGCGGTCGGCCTCCTGCTGTTCGCGGTGACGTTGGTCATGAACATCTTCGGGCTCTGGTTCCTCAAGCGGTATCGCGAGGAGTACGCGTGAGCGGGCAGCGGCGAAGTCTCGAGGCGCCTCCCGAGCTGGTTGCGCGGCGCCGGCGCGGCAAGGTGTTCCAGGGCCTCTGCCTGGCAGCCACCCTGGTGGGGGTCGTGACGCTGGTCGTGCTCCTGGCCGACGTCCTGGTCGACGGTGTGAAGTGGCTGAGCCCCACGTTCTTTACCGAGTTCCCGTCGCGGCTCCCCGCCCGAGCCGGGATCAAGTCCGCCCTGTACGGCACTGTCTGGTTGATGGCGCTGGTCGCGCTGATCTCGTTCCCGCTGGGGGTCGCCGCGGCGGTGTGGCTCGAGGAGTACGCGCAGAGAGGGTGGCTCCAGACCGCGATCCAGACGAACATCGCCAACCTGGCGGGAGTGCCGTCGATCGTCTATGGGATCCTGGGTCTCGCGATCTTCGTGCGGTGGATGTTCGCGATCACGGGGGGCAGAAGCATCATCTCGGGAGCGATGACGATCTCGCTCCTGGTCCTGCCGATCCTGATCATCGCGGGACAGGAGGCGATACGTGCGGTGCCGAATTCGATCCGCGAAGCCTCGTACGGCCTGGGAGCGACGAAGTGGCAAACCGTCCGCCACCACGTGCTTCCCAACGCGATGCCCGGCATCCTGACCGGGACGATTCTGGCCCTTTCGCGGGCCATCGGGGAAACGGCGCCGCTCATCATGATCGGCGCGCTGACCTTCATCGCCTTCGTGCCCGACGGGCCGCGGGACCAGTTCACCGTTCTCTCGATCCAGGTCTATAACTGGGTCAGCCGGCCGCAGGATGACTTCCGGGGTCTTGCCGCGGCCGCCATCATCGTGTTGCTCGTGCTACTGCTTTCGATGAACGCGCTCGCGATCTGGCTGCGCAACCGGTACCGGAAGGAGTGGTGAAGCGATGCCTACGATCCGGGTGAGCGCGAATGGTGAGGCTGCGTTGGAGACGCGGGACGTTCGCGTCCATTACGGCGACGCCGAGGCGATCAAGGGGATTACGATGGAGATCCCACGCAACCGTGTCGTGGCGCTGATCGGCCCGTCCGGATGTGGGAAGTCGACGCTGCTCCGGTGCTTCAACCGGATGAACGACCTGGTCCCCATCGCCAAGGTCACGGGCGAGGTGCTGTTCCACGGAGAGAACCTGTACGCCGACCACGTGGATCCGGTGGAGGTGCGCCGCCGCATCGGAATGGTCTTTCAGAAGCCGAACCCGTTCCCCAAGTCGATCTACGACAACGTAGCCTTCGGGCCGCGACTGTACGGCCGGCCTCCGGACCTGGACGAGATTGTCGAACGCGCGCTAAAGCAGGCTGCGCTCTGGGACGAGGTGAAGGACCGGCTGGACGACAGCGCGCTGGGACTGTCGGGAGGCCAGCAGCAGCGGCTCTGCATCGCGCGCGCGCTGGCCGTCACTCCCGAAATCCTGCTCATGGACGAGCCGGCCTCGGCGCTGGACCCGATCGCCACTGCCAAGATCGAGGAGCTCATCCAGCAGCTCGTGGAGCAGTACACGATCGTGATCGTGACCCACAACATGCAGCAGGCGGCTCGCGTGTCTCACTACACCGCTTACCTCTACCTCGGCGAGCTGATCGAGTACGATGCTACCAACACGATCTTCACGGCCCCTCACGAGAAGCACACGGAGGACTATGTCACCGGCAGATTCGGCTAGACCGTCCCGGCACTTCGATCAAGAGCTCCATGAAGTGCGTGAGTTGCTGCTCCGCATGGCGAGCCGCGCTGAGGAGCAGGTTCGAGACGCCCTAGGGGCGGTAAAGCGGAGAGACGCTCAAGCCGCGCAGCACTCGATCGAGCGCGATCACGAGATAGATGCCCTGGAGATGGAAATTGAGGAGCGGACGATAGCGCTGCTCGCGCGACGCCAACCGATGGCCACCGACCTGCGGACGCTGGTGTCGGCGCTAAAGATCTCCAACGACCTCGAGCGGGTGGGTGACCACGCCGTCAACATCGCCCAGTGCGCGAGGCGGCTGGCAGAGGCGTTACCGATGCCGAACCTGTCCGAGCTTGACCGGATGGCTGACGTCTCGACCGAGATGTTGCGGGATGCGATCGCCGCGTTCATCGACCGCGACGCCGATCTCGCGCGCGAGGTGTGCCGCCGAGACGATCAGGTGGACCGTTACAACGACGCCGTCTTCCGCGTTATGCTGGCTGAGATGTCACGGAATCCCAATGGTATCGTAGCGGCACTCCAGATGATGCTGGTGGCACGGAACCTCGAGCGGATCGCCGACCTCGCGACGAATCTGGGCGAGGACGTCATCTACATCGTCGAGGCGCGAACGGTCAAGCACCACGCAGAGGAGATGGCCTCGGATATGGAGACAGAGGGTGAGTTCGACCAGTAACGGAGCCACGGCGCGGATCCTGGTGGTCGAGGACGAGCCGGACCTGCGGAGCCTGCTCGACCGAACGTTGGGGAGCGCGGGCTACAAGGTGCTGCTCGCCGAGGACGGGATCGAGGCGCTGGAGAAGGCGACGACCGAGCCGCTCGACCTGATCCTGCTCGACCTGATGATCCCCCACGTCGACGGGATCGAGGTGTGCCGGCGGCTCAAGCGGGACGACCGCACCGCACGCCTGCCCGTCATCATGCTGACCGCTCGGCAGGAGCCGGTCGACCGCATCGTCGGGCTCGAGCTCGGCGCTGACGACTACATCATCAAGCCGTTCAATCTGCGCGAGCTCGTGCTGCGAGTGGGCGCTGTGCTGCGCCGTTCGCGCGGCGAGCGGGGTCGCTCGGGGGTGCTGGGGCACGATGGGTTGAGGCTGGATCCCGCCGCGCGGATCGTGACCGTCGACGGCGGGGAGGTCCATCTGACCGGCCGGGAGTTCGACCTGCTCTACTTCCTCCTCTCCCATCCCAACCGCGTGTTCAGCCGCTCCGAGCTCCTGCGCCAGGTGTGGGAGTACGACTTCGAGGGATACGATCGGACGGTGGACGCGCACGTGGCGAGGCTGCGGCGCAAGCTCGGACCGCCGGGCGAATGGATAGAAACTGCATGGGGCATCGGCTACAAATTTCGTCCTCCGGACGGCTGAAGGCGGCGAATCTCTTCGTTGCACTCCTCGCGAGACCTGCGGCGTACCTTTCAGTACGCCTCGGCCTCACTCGTCGCGCGCCTCGACCTTCACCGCCTTGAGCCGTCCGGGCTGAAGACGAGAATGCAGATTCCGAGCGGCATCTTCGCGTGATCGTCTCTCCACCCTGATCGCCGTTTCGCGGGGAATCGTGCGGATACGGACGCGCATCTTCGGGACCTACATCGTACTGGGTGTCCTGCTGGTGGGCGCGTCGGGGGCGATTCTCTACGACACGGTGGGTGACGAGGCACGCGCGGGGGTCGAGTCGCGGGTCGATACCGGCGTGGGGGTGGTCGCGAAAGGGCTGGAAGGGTGGGTGGAGGAGCGCGATCCTGCGCGGCTCGATGCGCAGATCGACGCGCTGGCCGCCGCGGCCGAGGCCCGTCTCTCCCTCGTCGCGGCGGACGGCCGGGTGATCGCCGACAGCGAGTTCGACGGGGCTTCGCTAGCCGCGCTCGAGAACCACGCGGGGCGGCCGGAGGTACACGAGGCAAAGGCGACCGGCGAGGGGGCGAGCGTACGGTACTCCCGCTCTCTCGAGAGCGACCTCCTGTACCGGGCGCGGCGGTTGGACGCGGGCCCGTGGGCAGGTGGCGTGGTCCGGATGGCGGTCCCGCTGACCCGTGTTGCGTCCGCGCAGTCCCATGCGCGCCGCGAGCTGCTCGCGGCGATGCTCATCGGGCTTGGGCTGACCCTGTTAGCGGGCGGGCTCCTTGCGCGCTACCTGAGCCGTCCGATCCGGGAGCTCCAGGGCACGGCCAAGCGGTTGAAGGACGGCGACCTGGACGCCCGCGCCCGGGTCGACACGGGCGATGAGCTGGAGGATCTGGCGGCCGGGCTCAACGCAGCCGCCGCCGCCCTCGCCGACCAGGTCGCGCGCGCCCGGGCCGAGAAGGCCCGGCTCGAGGCGGTCGTGGAGGGCATGGTGGAGGGCGTCATGGTAACCGACGCCGGCGGCCGCATCGCGCTCAGCAACGCAGCGCTCCGGGAGATGTTCTCGCCGGGCGGGCCTGTTGAGGGGCGAACACCGATCGAGGCGCTGAGGAATCCGGAGGCGGCCGACGCGATCGAAGAGGCGGCCCGCCGCGGCGAGGTCGTCGTCCGCGAGGTCCGGGTGACGTGGCCTGTCGAGCGGACGCTCTCGCTCCATGTCGGGGGCCTGGCCACGGGAGGTGCGGTGGGCGTATTCCACGACGTCACGGCCAGCAAGCGCGTCGACGAGATCCGTCGCGACTTCGTCGCCAACGTGAGCCACGAGCTCCAGACCCCGCTTTCCACCCTGGCGGGATACGGCGAGGCGCTCGCCGGCGCCGCTGGAGACCGGGCCAGGGTCGAGGAGATCGCCGACGTCATCCGCCGCCAGTCGGCCCGCATGTCCGCGCTCGTCCGCGACCTGCTCGAGCTTTCGCGGCTCGAGTCGGAGGGGTTCGTCCCTGAGCTCGAGCCCGTGGAGGTCGACGCGCTCGCGCGAGAGGTGGTGGATGCCTGGGTCGAGCGGGCGAGCGAGAAGGGCCAGTCGCTGGGGACGCGGGTCGAGCCCGGCCTCCAGGTTCGCGCGGACCGGCGGCTACTCCATCAGGCGCTCACCAACCTGGTCGAAAACGCGATCAAGTACATCCCGCCGGGTCGCGAGGTTCGGGTCGAGGCGCGCGCGGTTCCCGAAGGCGTGGAGCTTGCCGTGGCCGACACCGGCGACGGGATCCCGCGGGAGGACCAGCCGCGGCTCTTCGAGCGCTTCTACCGGGTCGAGAAGGGGCGGGCCCGCGCGCGCGGGGGGACCGGGCTCGGCCTGGCGATCGTCAAGCACGTGGCCGAGGTCCACGGCGGGCGCGTGGAGCTCGAGTCTGCCCCCGGCCGCGGAACCACGTTCAGGGTCATCCTGCCGGGATGATCGAGATGCCGCTTGCGACAGGAGATATTGCACCCGGGTTCGCGCTGCCCGCCGCGCCCGGCGAGATCGTGGACGTCGGCGCGCGAATCGGCGAGCGGCCGATCGTGCTGCTCTTCTTCCCGCTGGCCTTCAGCTCGGTCTGCACGGAGGAGATGTGCGCGGTGCGGGACGACTGGGCCGGCTGGAAGGATCTGGATGCGGAGGTTTACGGGATCTCGGTCGATAGCCCGTTCGTGACCCGCCGGTTCCGGGAGGAGCTCGAGCTCCCGTTCCCGCTTCTCTCCGATTTCAACCACGACGTCGGCGCCGCGTACGGGGTCCTCTATGAGGACTACTTCGGCCTGCGCGGGGTGGCGCGGCGCGCGGCGTTCGTCGTGGGACTCGACGGCCGGATCGCCTACGCGTGGGTGAGCGAGCGGGACGACGTTCTCCCGGACTTCGACGCCGTGCGCGAAGCGGTCCGAGCGGTCCGAGATGGGTAGCTGGTCCCTTGGATGTTGGACACGAAGCCCGCGATTGACCGCGCGGGGGATCCCGTCCTACCTTGGGGGAATCGCCCTCAGTGGAGTTGAGGATCCTCTGAGGTCCGATCTTTCCCCACCACCGAGAAAGGACCCCATGCTACCACGATTCGTGCGCGTGGCCGGAGTCGTGAGCGCCGTTCTTGCGGGGCTCTCGTTCCTTGCGTTGCCGAGCACTTCCCACGCCCAGCAGGGACTGACGACTGGAGCCATCAAGGGGCAGATCACGGATAACACCGGTTCGCCGCTCGCACAGGCGACCGTGATCGTCCGGAACGCTGAAACCGGCATCGTCCGTGAAGTTCAGACCAATTCCGATGGCCGCTACGTGGCGGGTTTCCTCCAGCCCGGGCGCTACCTGGTGACCGCGCAGTTTCCGCCGCTCGAGGCCATCGAAATGGGACCGACCCAGGTCTCGCTCGGGGACGAGAAGGTGGTCGACATCGCGCTCCAGCCGGTCGAGGCGGCGGCTATCGCCGTCGTGCTCCAGGCGGAGCAGGTGGACGCGACCGAGGGCGGCGTGGTCGAGCTCATCGACGAGGAGCAGATCGAGAGCCTCCCCACACTGGGTCGTGACTTCACGGACTTCATCAACTTGTCAGGCCTCGTAAGCATAACGCCCGAGGTGACGACCGGCGGACAGTTCTCGCTCGGCGGCGGGCGCACTTCGGCGACCAACGTGCAGATCGACGGCGTGGACGCCAACAACGCGTTCTTCGGCGAGAACCGGGGATCGTCGCGCATCCCGTTCACGTTCTCGCTGGAGTCGATCAAGGAGTTCCAGATCATCACGAACGGCTTCGACGTGGAGCACGGCAACTACACCGGCGGCGTGATCAACGCGGTTACCAAAGGCGGCACCAACGAGTTCCACGGCTCCGCATTCGGCTACTTCCGCGACCAGGCGCTGACGGGGAATGATTTTTCGGGACTCGAGGCCGAGGACTTTTCGGCGCAGCAGTTCGGGGCCCGGTTGTCGGGCCCGATCGTCCGGGACAAGGCCCACTTCTTCGTGTCCTTCGATGGACAGCAGAAGGAGCAGCCGGTGTTCTCGATCGTACCCGAGCGGTGGTGCCCGGCCGCGTTCGACGAAATGGGCGTGCAAACGGAATGCGTGGGGGCCGCGGACAGCATCGCCCGCTTCAAGGACATCCTCAACCAGGTCTACGGCGAGTCGCTTGCGGATCTCGAGAACAACATCGGAACGTTCCTGGAGACCGAGGACGAACTGGCCATATTCGGCCGGATCGACTGGCAGCTCAACGACCGCAATTCTCTCGTCGTGCGGCACAACTACACGAACTTCGAGTCGCTGAACGATCGGCTGAGCGATGAGGAGGCCCGGACCTACGGCTCCACGTTCAAGAACGAGGCGAACTCGTTCGCGACCGAGCTGACGTCGGTGTTCGGCGAGCGCGCACAAGGGTTCAACAATTTCCGCTTCCAGTTCTCGGAGGAGGACCGGCCCCGGCCGGCCAACAGCTACCTGCCGGAAATCGATGTGAACATCCATGAAGACGCGACCGACGTGGAATACGGTGGTGACGGGATCGTCTTCCGGAACCGACTGGAAGAGAGTAAGCTCCAGTTCGTCGACAACCTCACGTGGCAGCTCGGCGAATCGGGGCGCCACACGCTGAAGATCGGGACGAACGACATCCTCACGAACATCCAGAACCTGTTCTACCTGCTGGGTGCCGGGAACTTCAACTTCGACAGCTTGGAGGACCTCGAGAACCGAGTCGTCGATAGCTACACGCGCTTCGTACGCGAGGATCGGGGCACACCGTTCGCGGACTTCAACATCTCGGAGTACGCGTTCTACGCCCAGGACGAATGGCAGGCCTCCGACAACCTGCTGCTGGCGATCGGGCTGCGCTACGATACCAACGTCTTCGAGGACCCTGCTACGCTGGCCCCGGAACTCGAGGCCGGATTTGGGCTCAACACGACCGTAGTGCCCGAAGACCGGAACAACATCAGCCCGCGATTCGCCTTCACCTATGACGTGCGGGGAGACGAGACCGCGATCGTACGGGGTGGTGTGGGCCTTCTGTACGGGCGGCTGCCGTTCGTGCTCCACGGCAACGTGATGCAGAGCGCTCCGGCGCTGCGGTCCCTGTTCTGCCCTGGGAGCGTCGCGCCTGAGCCCGACTACGACTTCTTCCGGCAGTCGCCCGACGGGTCCAACAACCCCTTCGAGTGCACCGAGGAGCGCGAAGCGGATCCTCCCGAGTTCGCGGTGTGGGATCCCGACATGGAGAACCCGGAGTCGTGGAAATTCAATCTCGGCTACGAGACGATCGTGGGCGACGTCTGGCGGCTCTCGGCCGACGCACTCTACGGCCGGACCTCGAAGAACTTCAACGTCAACCAGATCAATCTGAACGACGAGATGTTCCGGACCGCGGTCGACGATCGGCCGGTCTTCGTGCCGGCCAACCAGTTCTTCCGTACGAACTTCAACTTCCGCACGGAACCGCGGCTGGACCCGGATTTCGCCGGCGTCTACTTCAACGAGTCGACCGCCGAGTCACGGGCTTGGAGCTTGAATCTGAAGGCCGGCCGGCAGTGGGAAGCGCGCGGTCTTCGAATGGACGGCTCGTACACGTACAACAACATCTACGACAACTCCTCGTTCTTCTGCTGCACCTCGAACGAGGGATTCCGCACCAAGCCCACCTCCGGCAACCCCAACTTCATCGGCGATCCGGGAGATGACACGGCCGGCACATGGGGTCATGCCGACTTCGAGCGCCAGCACGTGTTCATCCTGAGCGGGACCCTGGAGGGCCCCTGGGGGATCGACGTGAGCGGCATCTGGCGGAGCCAGAGCGGGACGCCGTGGACGATGACGGTCAATGGCGACGTGAACGGCGACGGCGAGCAGTTCAACGATCGGGTGCCGGTCTTCGAGGGTCTGCTGTTCGGCCTGGTGTCGGGCGGCCAGATCGTGGCCGGCTCGACCGAAGAGCAGGCGGCCGCGTTTCAGGCCTTCCTAGACGAGGACAGCAACGCCGGCGAGTGCCTGCGCGAGAACCTGGGCCGGATTGCGGAGCGCAACTCCTGCCGGAACCCGTGGTTCCATTCGGTCGACCTGCACGTGTCGAAGGCCTTCGCCATCGCGAGCGGGCAGGAGATCGAGCTGATCGCGGACATGTTCAACGTCCTGAACGGCATCAACGAGGACTGGGGGCAGTTCAACGCGATCTTCGGGTCGGCGGCGAACCCGCTGGTGAAGCGGGGCTACGACACGGATTCGAACCGCGCGATCTACTCGGTCAACGGCGGCTTCGGCCGCGAGGCCCCCGTCGGCTTCAACCCGCTCCAGTTCCAGGCCCAGCTCGGCGTGCGGTACAAGTTCTAAACCGCGCTGCCGGTTTGACCTTGAAGCCCCCGGCGTCCAGCCGGGGGCTTCGTGTATCGGAACCCCAGGGGTCGCGGTAGGGGTTTGTCCCTATATTCCGACCTCTCCATGAGGGTCCTGTCCACCAAAATCCAGCACCTCCCGAGGCTCGCCGCCCTCGCGCTGGCGCTGGCGGCATGCGCGCCGGCCGCGACGACCGGGGATCGCGCGCCGGGCGAGGGCCTGCCGGGGCGCGCCGCCGGCGACCGGGTCGAGATCACGATCCTGGGGACGACCGACGTGCACGGCCGGATCGTCCCGTGGGATTACTACACCGCGTCGGAAGAGGACCGAGGCCTCGCCCGGGTCGCGACGCTGGTCGACTCGATTCGCGCATCGAACCCCGAAGTGATCCTGGTCGACTCGGGAGACCTTCTGCAGGGGAACCCCTTCGACTACTACTACGGGGTCGTCGAGCCCGCCGAGATCCATCCCGTGATCCGTGCCACGAACCACCTCGGCTACGACGCCGCGGTGGTCGGCAACCACGACTTCAACTACGGGATCCCGGCGCTCCAGCACGCGGTCGCGAAGGCCTCGTTCCCGTTCCTGGCCGCCAACGTGGTCGTGGCGGGGACCGATTCGACCGCGTTCTTGCCGTTCACGGTCATCGAGCGGGGCGGTGTGCGGGTCGGGATCCTCGGCCTGACGACCCCCGGCTCGGCGATCTGGGACCGCGCGAACGTCGAGGGCAGGCTCGAGTTCCGGGACATCGTCGAGTCGGCCCGCCGCTGGTGGCCCGAGCTGGAGCGGGAGAGCGACATCCAGATCGCGGTCATCCACTCGGGGCTGGGACCGGGGTCGTCCTACGACGAGGCCGCGACCGGCGTGCCACCCGAGGACGCAGGCCGGGCTCTCGCCGAGGCGTTGCCCGGCCTCGAGGCCCTGCTCCTCGGCCACAGCCATCGCGACATCCCTTCCGAGACGGTGGCAGGCGTGCTGGTCACCCAGGCGGGCCGATGGGCCGAAGCGCTGGCGGTCGTGTCGCTCGAGCTCGAACGCGTGGAGGGGGGCTGGCGGGTGGTCGATCGCTCGGCGACCACGCTCTCGACGAAGGGCGTTTCGCCAGATTCCGCGCTCCTCGCGGAGATCTGGCCCTGGCACGAGCGGGTGGTGGCCTACGTCGCTGACACGATCGGCTTCACGCCCGACGCGTGGTCGGCGGCAGGCGCGCGGCTCGCCGATACCCCGATCCTCGACCTGATCCAGCGCGTCCAGCTCGATGCCACGGGGGCGGATCTGTCGGCGGCCTCGGCGTTCAACACCGGCGCCACGCTCGGTCCCGGAGCCATCACGCTGGCCCATGCCGCGGCGCTCTACGGCTACGACAACACGCTGAAGACGATCCGCGTCACCGGCCGGCAGCTCCGCGAGTACCTGGAGTTCTCCGCGAAGTACTTCCACCGGACGACCGCGGACGGGGTGCTGCTCGACGCTGCTGGCGACGACGACCTCGAGGTCGACTCCATCCCCGGCTACAACTATGACATCGTGGCGGGCGTGGACTACACGGTCGACGTCTCGCGGCCGATCGGGGAGCGGATCGTCGCGCTCACGTTCCGCGGCGCGCCGGTGCGGGACGATCAGGCGTTCACGCTGGCGATCAACAACTACCGCCAGGGCGGCGGCGGCGGGTTCTCGATGATCCAGGACGCGCCGGTCGTCGAGGACCGCCAGCGGGAGATCCGGCAGCTCCTGATCGACTGGATCGCCGAGCGCGACACGATCCGCCCGAGCGACGTGTTCGAGCGGTCGTGGAGGATCGCGCCGGAAGGGGCGGTCGCATCGCGCCTGGCGGCCGCCGACAGCGTGAGGCTGGCCGCCGTCAGCGAGCGGGAGGCGGCGCGGATCGCAGGCGAGTCCCGTTCCCGGGTCGTCACGGGGACGGCCGGCCAGGTCCCGGTGGCTCCGCCGGGCCTGGCGTCCCTGCCGCCGCCGCTTCCCGCCGCGAGCGACTCGGTGCGGCTGGCGGTGATCGCCACCAACGACTTCCACGGCGCGCTCGAGCCGCTGACGCCGACCTGGGCCGACGGCGACACGATCGGCGGCGCGGCCACGCTGGCCGCCTACGTCCTGCCGGTCGTGGCCCGGTATCCGGGAGCCAGCCTCCAGATCGACGGCGGCGACCAGATGCAGGGAACCGTGATCTCGAACCTGACCGGCGGCCGCGCGACGATCGACGTGTTGAACGCGCTCGGGATCGACGCCGCCGCGATCGGCAACCACGAGTTCGACTGGGGCGTCGATACGCTCAAGGCTCGCATGGCCCAGGCAGAGTACCCATTCCTGTCGGCGAACGTCTTTCTCAAGGCGACGGGAGAGCGGCCGGAGTGGGCCGTGCCGTATGCATGGCTCGAGCGGGCAGGACTGAAGATCGCGGTCATCGGGGCGACTACCACCTCGACGCCCGTGACCACGCTTCCGAAGAACGTCGAGCCGTACGTGTTCCTCGACATCGCCCCCGTGGTCACCGAGTTGCTGCCGCGTCTCGAGGCGGAGGGT
>DASQEN010000078.1:0-16098 GCA_035633635.1 Gemmatimonadota bacterium
GCCAGCGGTTCGACTTCCGGCCCATCCCGCTGGACGCGATCCGCCGGCGCCTGTCGAGCATCGCCGAACGAGAGGGTTTCGACCTGGACGAGCGGGCGGAGTTCGCGATCGCCAAGAAGGCGGACGGGAGCCTGCGCGACGCGCTGTCGCTGCTCGATCAGGTGGTGGCCTTTGGCGGCGATTCGATCGACCTGGCAACCCTGCGCCGTCTGATCGGCGTGCCCGACGAGGAGCGGTACCTGGAGTTGACCGAGGTGTTGGCTGCCGGCGACGCCGCGTCGGCGATGCGGTTCGTGCGCGAGCTGCGCGCGGCTGGGTACGACCTGGAGTCCTTCTACGCAGGGCTTCTCGAGCACCTGCGGGACTGCCTGCTGTTCGCCGTCGGCGACGGCGCGCGGCTGGCGGAGGTTCCCCAGCGCTATCACGGCGCCTACGCCGCCACGGCAGAGGCCCTGGGAGCGGAGGGGCTCCTGCGGATGTTGACCCTGGCCACCGAGGAGGAGCAGGCGTTCCGCCGCTCGAGCCAGCAGGACCTGGTGCTGGAGGTCCTGCTCGTGCGGCTGGCGTTGCTCGACCGGACCGTGGATCTCGACCGGGCGCTGGAGGCCCTCGGCGCGAGCGTAGGGCGCGGACGCCCCGCACCCAAGCCCCGCGCGGTCCCGCGGCCCCGCGCTCCCGCGGCCGAAACGTCCCCCGGTCCAGGGGGTAGAGAAGAGGGCGGGAAGTCGGACAGCCCGCTCACGCTCGAGTCGCTGCTCGCCGCCTGGGACGAGGTGGTGGAGGAGGTCCACGCCGTGCGACCCACGGTCGCCGCCTCGCTCAAGGAAGCGCGGCCCTCCGCTTGCCGCGACGACGGCGTGACGTTGGCGCTGCCCCCCGCGGCGGAGTTCAAGTTGGAGCAGCTGTCAGCGCGCGGCATGCTCGACCCGCTCGCGGGCGTGCTCGCGAGGCGCTGGGGGTTCAGCGGGCGCATTCGAGTGGAGCCTGAGGGGGATCACGCAGCCGGAAACGTGCCACCCGAGCCCCCGATCACGGTCCGGCCACAGCGGCCGACGGGTCGCGAGATCGAAGCCGGCGCGATCGACGCCCGACTGAAGGGCGACCCCCTGCTCCGGCAGGTTGTGGATTTGTTCGATGCCAGCGTGGTGAAGGTTCGACCGAGCTCGTAGGGATTGGACGAGACCGAAAGGAGATCCGGAAGCAGAATGACGAATTTGCAGAACATCCTGAAACAGGCCCAGAAGATCCAGAGTCAGGTATCAAAGATGCAGGCCGAACTCGGCGAACGGAGGGTCGAGGCGTCCGCCGGTGGCGGCATGGTCACCGCGGTCGTTAACGGCCGCCAGGAACTGATCTCGCTCCGCATCGACAAGCAGGTAGTGGATCCGGGCGACGTGGAGATGCTGGAAGATCTCGTCGTGGCCGCGGTGTCCGAGGCGCTCACGCGCGCCGGCGAGATGGCGAATGAGGAGATGAAGCGGCTAACCGGCGGCATGCCTATACCCGGCCTGATGTGACGGTCGCGTGGCGGGGGCGGTCGAGCAGCTGATCGAGGAGCTTTCGCGGCTTCCCGGGATCGGACGGAAGACAGCGAGCCGCCTCACTTTCTATCTCCTCAAGCAGCCGCGGGAGTCGGCAAGCCGGCTTTCGGACGCCATCCTGCAGGTCAAGGACCGGATCTCGTTTTGCGAGACGTGCGGCAACATCGCCGAGGGGCGAATCTGCACCCACTGCCTGGATCCACGTCGGGACGACGCGATCATCTGCGTGGTCGAGGAGCCGAGCGACATCCAGGTCATCGAGAAGAGCGGCGGGTTTCACGGTCGCTATCACGTGCTTCACGGACGCCTGTCTCCGCTCGACGGCGTGGGCCCCGAGGCGCTGAACGTGGAGCGGCTGATCGAACGAGTGCGTCAGGGGGACGTGGAGGAGGTGATCCTCGCAACCAACCCCGACGTCGAGGGCGAGGCAACCGCGCTGTACCTGCGACGCGCGCTCGCGCCATTGCGCGTTCGGGTGACCCGCATCGCCCGCGGGATCCCGATGGGTGGCTCGCTCGAGTTCCTCGATGAGGTGACGGTCGGCGAGGCGCTCGCCGGCCGCCGAGAGCTATAGCGCTCTTGTCCCCGCCGCGCGACGCGGAGGCGGACGTGCCCGCGTGAACACTCCGAACAAGATCACCGTCGGACGAATCGTCGCGACCCCGTTCATCGCCTGGCTCATCTATCAGCCCGGCCTCGCCGTGCGCTGGACCACCTTCGTCCTCTTCGTCGTCGCCGCGATCAGCGACGTGATCGACGGCAACCTGGCGCGGGACAAGGACGAGATCACCCGCTTCGGACAGCTCCTCGACCCGATCGCGGACAAGCTCCTCGTCCTGGTCACGTTCGTTCCCCTGTACGGCATCGGGCTCCTGCCGCTGTGGCTGGTCATCCTCGTACTCGGACGTGAGATCGTCATCACGGTCTTCCGGCGCTTCGCGCTTGCCCGTGGCCAGGTGATCGCGGCGAGCGGGTGGGGAAAGTCCAAGGCGCTGGTTCAGAACTGGTTCATCGGGTCGGTGCTCGTCTGGCGGATCAACCTGGCCTACGAGGAACGGGGCGCAGCGGGCACCGCCTGGGAGCACTGGCAGGGCTATACGCTGGCGGTCATCGAGGTCGGCATGTGGTTCGTGATCGTTCTGACGATCCTCTCGCTGATCGACTACCTGGTCGGGTACCGCCATCTCTGGTCGAGGCCGGCGGAATGACCCGCGCGGCCGTGTGGGCGGCCACGCTGGGGCCTGTCGGGTGGTGGCCGCTCGGCCCCGGGACGCTGGCCTCCGCCCTGGTCGCGGCGGCGTGGTGGTGGACGTCGCCCACTCGCGCGGTCACGCTGGCGGCCGCGGCGGCGATCGCGCTCGTGGGGACGCTTGCCGCCGGCGTGGCGGATCGCGAGCTCGGTCCGGACGACGGCCGCATCGTGATCGACGAGGCGGCCGGCATGGCGCTCGCCCTGGTTGGGGCCCCGGCGGGCCTCGCTGGCGCTGCGGTCGCGTTCGCGCTCTTCCGCCTCCTCGATATCGGCAAGCCGCCGCCGATCTCCTGGTGCGAGGCGGTGCGCGGCGGGGTTGGGGTTATGCTCGACGACGTGGTCGCGGGAGCGGTGGCCGCCCTGCTCACCGCGGCCACGTTTGCCGCCTGGCCGGTTCTGGCGGGTTAGCGTCACAAATCGGGAGCGGGAAATGGACGTCGAGATCGTCGCGATCGGCAACGAGCTCCTTTTGGGGGAGACGGTCGACACCAACAGCGGCCACGTGGCGCGAAGGCTGGCGGAGATCGGCGCGCGGGTGAGCCGGGTCACGGTCGTCGGCGACGATCGGATCCGGATGCGGCAGGCCCTAGAGGAGGCCAGGAATCGCTCGGCGTGGGTGATCACGACGGGAGGTCTCGGCCCCACGCAGGACGACCTGACGCGGCCGGTCGTAGCCGAGGTGTTCGGCGTGCCGCTCGAGATCGACGCTGAGGTGCTCGCAACCGTCGAAGAGCGGTTCCGCCGCTTCGGCTACGAGCGCATGCCGCCGTCCAACCGCAGCCAGGCCGAGGTCCCGCGCGGCGCGCGCGTGATCCCCAATTGCCACGGCACGGCTCCGGGTCTCGTGATCGAAGGCGGAGGTTGCACGTTCTTCGTTCTCCCCGGTGTGCCGGCGGAGATGCGGGCGCTGCTCGACGAGGGCGTGCTGCCGGTGCTCGCCGCCGCCAACGGCGTGGGGTCGCCAGTCGTTCGCTCGCGGGTCGTCCACACGGCGGGGATCGGGGAGTCCGCGCTCGCCGAGCGGCTGGATGATGTCCTTGCGGACCCGGGTCCGGTTGAGGTGGCGTATCTCCCGCACCTCGGAATGGTAGACGTGCGGCTCACGCTGGCCGGGTTCACCCTGCTCGAGGCCGATCGCAGGCTGGAGGTTCTGGCCGGAGAGGTCATTCGCCGGTCGACCCCATGGTATTACGGAATCGACGAGGAGACGCTGCCCCGGGCGATCGGCGGTGCGCTCGAGGCGCGCGGCTGGCGCGTGGCAGTGGCCGAATCGATGACGGCCGGCGAGCTGGGCGCGGAGATCACGTCGGTCGCGGGGTCGAGCGCCTGGTTCGTGGGCGGGATCCTGGCCTACGCGAACGAGGCCAAGGAAGCGCTGCTCGGCGTTCCGCGCGAGACGCTCGAGCGCCACGGCGCGGTCAGCGAGGAGACGTGTCAGGCAATGCTCTCCGGCGTGCGGAAGGCGCTCTCCGCCGAGGTTGGCTGCGCGGTCACCGGCATCGCCGGTCCGGCCGGCGGCAGTGAGGAGAAGCCGGTGGGGCTGGTATGGATCGGTGTCGAGACTCCTGAGGGCACCGAGGTCCGGAAGCTCGACTACCCCGGTGGCCGGGAGGAAGTGCGGCGCCGGGCGACCGTGGCCACGCTGGCGCTCCTCTGGCGGCGGCTCCGGCCGGAGGGCGGGCGCCCGTGACCCTGCGCGCCGCAGAATGCTTCTTCCGCGCCGCCGACGGGGCGTTGATCCACTTCGACGTCCGCGACGCTGGTCCCGACGCGCGCGGCCTCCTGCTCTTCGTCCACGGTCTCGGCGAACACTTCTCGAAGTACGACGAATGGCTGACATACGCGGTCGGCCGCGGCTACCACGTGGCCGCGCACGATCTCCGCGGGCACGGCCGGACGCCAGGCAAACGCGGCGACTTCGCGTTCGCGGACCTGGTGAGTGACCTGGGACGGTTCGTCGAAGTCGTCACCGACCGCTGGCCCGAAATGCCCGTGTTCGTCGTGGCCCACAGTCTCGGCGCGCTGGTCACTCTGCGCTGGGCGGCCGCGGGCGTCCCGCCATCGGTGCGTGGGGCGGTCCTGTCGAGCCCGCCGCTCCAGGTCGTCGAGGACGTCCCGTGGTGGAAGCGGCGGCTCTTCCTCACGCTGGCTCGCACGGCGCCACGGATCTCGCTCCCGCGACGATCGGTCGTCGAGAAGCTGACCGGCGATCCGGAGCGGATCGCGGCATGGCGTGGCGACCCGCTGCGTCACGGAAGGATCACCCCGCGCGCGATGGTCGGGATCGGCGATGCCATGGAGGCGGCGCGCGAGGCGCCGCTCGAGGTAATGCTGCCGCTCCTCGTCCTTGTGGCTCCGGAGGACGCGGTGGCGGACGCTCAGGCGGCACTGGCCTGGGCTGCGGAATCGGGCGCGGCCGTCTCGGTCGTCGAACTCCCCGGCGCCCGCCACGAGATCCTGAACGACGTCGACCGCGAGGCCGCGTACGAGCGCATCTGCGATTGGTGCGACGACCGGGCAGGGTGACCGTGCCCGAGGGCCTGGGCCTCGATCGGCCCGTGCGAGCGTTCGTGGCGCTGCCGTGTCCCGCCGGCCTCTCCGGATCGATCACGCGGAAGCTCGTGGAGTGGCGCGAGCTCGGGGCCGACGTGGCCTGGGTGGACGCGGCGAGCTCGCATCTCACCCTGCGGTTCCTTGGAAGCGCCGATCCGGCCCGGCTCGCCCGGCTCTCCGCGCGGCTCGGCGATGTGGCCCGGTCCGCCGATCTCGTGGAGGCGAGGCCCGGCTCCACGGGAGCCTTTCCGGGCTGGGGGCGACCGCGCGTGCTGTGGCTCGCGGTCGAGAGCGGTGGAGCAATCGAGCGGCTCGCCGGGGCAGTCGAGGTGTTGGCCAGGGAAGCCGGGTTCGATCCCGAGGGCCGGCCGTTCACCGCGCACCTCACGCTCGGCCGCGTGCGCGCGCCGCGGGGAATGCGGCGGGCCGCGAGCGCGGTGCGTGCATGGAAGGCCGACGGGACGGTCGAGGCGATCCCCGAAATCGTCCTCTACAAGAGCGAGCTCGGCGCCGGCGGGGCAAGGCACACCGCGCTCGGCCGCTATCCGATCGGCTGAGGGCCTCCGGGACTCCGGACACTAGGCCGCGTCGGGGATTCGTCACAACGAGCGGATCGACGACGTGTCCTCCGCGCCGTCGCCTCTGGGAAATCGCGCGGCCCGGAACCTGCTTTCCGCACGGGAGCCGGCAGACGGAAGCATCCGGGGAGCGGAGCGGCCGAGCCGGCGCTCTGGAGGGGCCGCGCGGCTGGACGTGAGGGTCGGCCAGGGAGGGGGCCGGCCCGGCGGGCGGAAAGCGCGCGGTTTCCTCCGGTTGCTGGGGTCCGGGCCGCGGCCTAGCTTCGGCCACCGTGAGCGACCTGATCGGAGAACAGCAGCTCTATTATCGCAAGGGGTTCGGCCTCAAGGGCGAGGTGTCGGCGGAGCTCGAGCGCGCCTACCACTCCGACCTCGTCAACCGGGTCGTCGAGAGCGGGCACCTGCTCGAGGTCGGCGACCTGACCATCCGTCTGGCGAAAGAGTTCGGGAACTGCTACGGCGTCGACCGGGCGGTACAGTACGCCTACGAAACGCGCCGGCGCTTCCCGGACCGGCGCGTTTTCCTGACCGGCGAGCTGATCCACAACCCGCACGTCAACCGCGAGATGCTGGCCATGGGGATCGGTTTCCTCACCGGCCGCTACCAGGCGGACGTCTCGTACGAAGAGTTGACGGCGGAGGACGTCGTGCTGCTGCCGGCCTTCGGGGCGCCAACCGAGATCATGCGGCGTCTGGGGGAGATCGGTTGCGTGCTGGTCGACACGACCTGCGGGTCGGTGCTCCTGGTGTGGAAGACGGTCGAGCGGTTCGCGAAGGACGGCTTCACAGCGATCATTCACGGCAAGTACTACCACGAGGAAACGCGGGCGACGGCCTCCCGCGCGCTGGAGCAGGAAAGCGGGGCGTACCTCATCGTCCGCGACCTCGAAGAGACCGCGTTCGTGACCGACTACATACGTCACGGCGGGGACGAGGAAGCGCTCGCGGCCCGCTTCGCCCAGGCGACCAGCCCCGGGTTCGAGTTCCGCAGCCATCTGGTGCGCGTCGGCGTCGCGAACCAGACGACCATGCTGATGCGGGAGACCGAGGCGGTAGAGGAGGAGTTTCGCCGCGCGATGGCGGACCGCTACGGCGAGGAGACGCTCGACGACCACTTCCGCGCGCTCGACACGATCTGCTCGGCCACCCAGGAGCGGCAGGACGCGGTCGTCGAGCTGCTCGCCGATCCTCCCGACCTGATGATCGTCCTGGGAGGCTACAACTCCAGCAACACGAACAACCTCGCTCGGATCTGCGAACGGGTCGTGCCGACGTACCACGTCGACGACTCGGCCTGCATCGAAGGACCAGGTCGGATCCGCCACAAGCCGGTGTCGTCGGATCAGGAGATCGTCACTACGGGCTGGCTTCCGGATGGCCCCTTGGTGGTCGGGTTGACCGCGGGGGCCTCGACCCCCAACAACAAAGTCGGACAGACGATCGAGCGGCTGCTCGCCTGTCGCGGGCTCGAGGCGTCGGTCGGGGTCTGACCGCGCGCGGCCGCCGCCCGGCGGCTAGTCGACCCGGACCAGGGCTCGCCGCGCGGAATCGTACGCGACGAGAACCACCTCGCGCTCACCGATAGGGATCGTCTCGGAATACCGCAGCGGGAGCGCCCGCCCCTCGTCGTCCTCTCCGTCCTCGTCTTCGTTCTTTTCGTCCTCGTCTTTCTCGTCGTCCCGGTCATCCGCCCGGTGGGTGTCCTTGCCTCGTCGATCCCGGATCCCGATTGGCAGGAATTCGACGTCGATCGTGTGGTGGCCCGGGGGAAGGCCGATCTCGCGAAAGACGTAGATCGGCCGGTCCTCGCGCGCGCCCGCTCCGTGCACGGTGTCCGCTAAGAGCGCGGTCCCGTCGATCGTCACCCGCAGGAGGTAAGGTACCGCCCTGCTCTCGCAGACCTCCGGAACCCGCATGTGAATGGGGAGCTCGGCCTTCTCCTTTTCCGTGAGCGGGCGACATTCCTCGGTCGTTTCGCTCTGGGCGCGCCACGAGAGCCGGAGGAGGGCCTGGTCCTCCGGTGTAGCCGTCCACGGGGCCTGCGAGGCGGCGCCGATTCCAAGGGTCGCGAGCGCAGCGAAGCTGGCACCAAGAGCCCTTCGCGCAGCCGGGCTCATTCGATCGCCTCCAGCACCGGGTCACACTCGCGAATCGGGTCGACGTAGTCGAGCTGCTCATCACGCGCGAGATCGGCGAGGTTTGCGCGGAAGCCGGCGAGTTCCACGTCTCCGATACCGACCTCGCTCCGTGCGGCGTAGGCCAGCCGCACCCGACTCTTGTCGACGCGCCGGTGGAGCTCCGCCTCCCGGTCGTGGAACAGCCGCTCCCGGGCCCAGACCGGCCCTTCGCGGTTCCAGCAGTCCCGCGGCGGGCAGGCGAGGACCAGAACGCCCGCGGCCCCTGCGCGAAGCCACTGCTCGACGACCGAGGTGTGGAGGTTCCCCGCGCAGGGGATCGATCGCACCCGCGCGCCGGTGGGATCCCAGCCCGTCGCGGGATCGCCGAGTCCCCGGTCACATGCCAGAACTATGATCTCTCCACGCGCGGGAGGGGTCTCTCCGAGCAGGTGGCGCACGTCCGCCAGCTGATCGCGGCCCGTCCTCCCCGGCGGCCCTACGCCCATCGGGGCGCATGACGCCGAGCAGATACCACAGCTCACGCAGCGCGCGGGATCGACCTGCGCGAGGAGCTCCGCTCGTCCGTCCGCGCGGGCGACCATCGTGATCGCCTCGTACGGGCAATCGAGCGAGCACTGGATGCAGCCCGTGCAGAGCCGCTCGTCGACGGTGGAGGCAGGAGGCCGCCGGGCGGCGCGCAGTCTCGTCCAGAGGGGGACCGACAGCACGAGGGTCACGACCGCCACCAGCATCGCCAGCCCGGTCCACCCGGGAACCGCGAGGACGGGCGGCAGCCAGATCGCGTAGAAAAGATCCAGCGGCACGGTACCGGGGAGGCGAAGGAGATCGGCGCGGGGAGCCATGGCCACGGGCCAGACGAGCGACAGTCCGATGAGCGCCAGGATCGCGGCCAGCCACACCCGGCGAGGGGGCATCAGGGTCGGACGCGCGACTCGGGCGACGTGGACCCAGAGGACGAGCCCCATCCCCACGGGAACCGCGATGTGGAGGAAGAGGTTGAGGAAGAAGAACTGACCCGGCATCGGAGACTCGCCGACAAACGTGCGCGAGATCGGCATGCTGAAAAGCGGCAACGCGTCGAGCATCCGAGCGCCGGCGACCGCCAGCATCTGGGCCTGGACGTCCCAGACCATCACATATCCGGTCCAGCCGCAGAGGAGCACGAGACCCGTGAGAAGGGCACCGGAGATCCAGGCCAGCGTGCGGGGACCCCAGCTCCGACCCTGGGCGAACATGCGGAGCGCGTGGACGCCGACCGCCACCAGCGCGGCGTCCGAGGCATAGCGATGAAGTCCGCGGATCCAGCGCCCGGCCCAGACCTGACCGGTGATGCGCTCGACCGACTCCCACGGCGCACCGATCCGGTAGAAGACGATCAGGTACAGCCCGGTCGCGGAGACGATGGCGAGAAGGACGACGGCCAGCGCTCCACTCTGGTAAAGCGGGTTGAATCGCCAGCCGTAAAGCCGGTTGAGGGCCGCGTCGGCGGCCGAGAGTGGCCGCCAGGCCATGCGTCGCAAGGTTTGAAGCCGGGCTTTCATCTGCCTCTAGTCGCTCGCGGATTGGATAGGGCTTGCAAATCGGCCCATGAATATCATATGATCATGAAGAAATCAAGATATGCTATCCAAGACGTCAGAATACGCTCTGCGGGCCGTACTGCTCCTGGCTCGCCAGCCGCGCGACGAGCTGGTCCGAGCCAGCGACCTCGCCGATGGGCTGGCCGTGCCGGCCAACTATCTCTCGAAGATCCTCCACGCGCTCAGCCACGCCGGCGTTCTGGTTTCCGAGCGCGGGCGGCATGGCGGCTTCCGCCTGGCACGACCCGCCGATCGGACCTCGCTCGCCGATGTGATCGGCCAGTTCGATGATGTCGCGCCCCAGAACCTGTGTCTTCTCGGAAGGAGTCGCTGCAACGACGACCAGCCGTGCGCCGCGCACGGCCGATGGAGGGAAGTATTCGGTCCGGTGACCGATTTTTTCCGCGATACGATGGTGGCCGAGCTGCTCGAAACGCACAGCGAAGTCGCCGAAACCGCGAAACCGTAAGGAGGGGTCAATGGGGCCTGGCGATGACGCGCGCCGCGAAGGAGTAGAAGAGATCCCCTTGATGCAGAGGTTGTACGACCGGCCATTCCTGCTTCTCGTGCTGGGCGTATCCGTGGTAGGAATCTTTTACACGCTCTGGGGCCTCTTCGAGATCTTCTCGATGCCCTGGGCGACGCTTCCGTAGGGGCGCCGTGCACACGGCCCTGGAGTCTCCCAAGGGAGTGTGGTGGAAGCCGGCAGGACGCGCCGAGAAGCTCTGGGTGGGGATCGCGTTCGGCTGGTGCCTGGTCCTGTTCGCCATGATGCCGCTGTGGCATCTGAAAGGCGAGCAGAACACGACCGGCATCCGGCGCCGGGTCGAGCCCCAGGCCTTCCAGAAGCGCACAGTCGAGTTCATCCAGCAGTACCAGGTGGGGATCGAGAAAGGGATTCCGGTCGTCGAGCCGCCCCCGGGAAGCGACGTCTACCTGCTGGCCCGGATGTGGAACTGGGTCCCGATCCTGAAGCTCCAGAAGGGGGCCGAGTACACGCTCCACCTGTCGTCCCTGGACCTGAACCACGGGTTCAACCTCTATCCCATGAACATCAACCTCCAGGTCGTGCCGGACTACGACTACGCGCTGCGGATCGTGCCGGGAGAGGCCGGCGACCTGCGGATCGTCTGCAACGAGTTCTGCGGGATCGGCCACCACACGATGATCGGCAAGTTGATCGTCGTGGATGAATCGGCGGAGACCGTCACCTATGGGGGAGGCGGGCGATGAACAACACGTTCCGGACCTGTCCGGTGACCCACCTCAAGGTGCACTCGCAGGCGGATTCGCTGATCAAGGCCAATGCCGTGGCGGCGACGATCTTCCTCGTCGTGGGGGGTGTGGCCGCGCTGCTCGTGCTGCTGACGCGCTGGCAGGTCGTACACCTGCTCGACGCGGCCTGGTTCTACCGATTGCTGACGATCCACGGCATGAGCATGCTGATCTTCTTCATTCTGTTCTTCGAGATGGCGGTCCTCTACTTCGCGGGCGCGGTCGTCCTGAGCAGCCGCGTCCCCGCGCCCCGGATCGGGTGGCTGTCGTTCGTCGTGATGGTCGTCGGAGCGCTGATGGTGGAATGGACCATGTGGACCGGGCGAGCGGACGTCATGTTCACCAGCTACGTGCCGCTCAAGGCCCACTGGGCCTTCTACCTGGGTGTGATCCTGTTCGCGCTGGGTGCGCTTACCGTGGTGGGGATCTTCTTCGCCACGCTGGTGGTCGCCAAACGCGAGCGAACCTACGAGGGATCGATCCCGCTTGTGACCTTCGGCGCGCTTACGGCCGCGATCATCGCGGTCGTGACGCTGGGACACGGCGCCGGCATCTACATACCGACCTTCCTGTGGTCGATCGGCGTCATGCACGTCGACCCGGCGGTCTACCGGCTCGTGTTCTGGGGGCTCGGCCATTCTGCGCAGCAGATCAACCTCGCCGCGATGGTGTCCCTCTGGTACATGCTGGGTGGGCTCACCGTGGGCGCGGTCGTTCTCAACGAGAAGATCAGCCGCTCCGCCTTCGTGCTCTACATCCTGTTCATCAACCTGGCAGCCGCGCACCACCTGCTGGTGGACCCGGTGGCCGGCCCGGCGTGGAAGGTCTGGAACACGAGCTACGCGATGTACCTGGCGGTCCTGGCGAGCATGGTCCACGGCTTCACCATTCCCGCCGGCATCGAGGTCGGGCAGCGGCTTCGTGGCGTGACCCAGGGGATGTTCGGCTGGCTGCGAAAGGCGCCGTGGGGAGATCCGGGCTTCAGCTCTATGATCTTCTCGATCGTGATCTTCGGCTTCGTGGGTGGGATCACCGGCGTGACGTTCGGGACCGAGCAGATCAACCTGATCGCGCACAACACGCTCCGGATCCCGGGACACTTCCACGCCACCGTCGTGGGTGGCACGGCGCTCGCGTTCATGGGCGCGACGTACTACCTGATCCCGCTGATCTTCCGCAAGCAGGTGGCCTTCTGGTCACTGGCGAAGATCCAGCCTTACGTGTTCGCGATCGGAATGCTGATCTTCACGATGGCGATGACGTTCGCGGGGACGTTCGGGGTGCCCCGGCGACACTGGGATATCACGTTCTCGAACACCACGTTCGACCTCCAGTACTCGCCGGCCGTCGATCTCGTCATCGGGGTCATGGCCGTTGGCGGCCTAATCGCGGCGCTAGGCGGAGTCATGTACATCCTGGTGACCGTGTGGTCGGTCTTCTTCGGTCGGCCATTCGAGCTCGAAACGCCGTTCGAGAAGGGAGGGCAGATCTGATGCAGATGCACGGGGTGCCCCGAGGAATCACGAACCCGCCCGCGCCTTTGCCGGCGGGGGCGGACGACGAACACCCGAAGACAACCGGGACGCTCGTGCTCGCCTTCGTGTTCCTGGCCGCGTTCGCGGTGTACTACTTCGTGAACTGGAAGCTCCTGTCGCTGGTATGGCGGATCGGCTGACCGGACCGCCCCGCGCGTGGTCGCGGATCGCGCTGGCGGGGGTCATCGTCGTGACCGCGGCGTGGTGGGCGCTCGCTCTCTGGCCGCTACCGGCGACCGCGCCGGGATGGCTGTCGCGGACGCGGGCGGTCTGCTTCGGCTCCACGGCGACCGGGCTCCCCGATACGCAGGGCTGGATGTTGCTGTTCCTCCAGCCCGCGCTCATGCTCGGCCAGGTGATTGCGATCTGGGGTCGCGATCTCGGATCGGATCTGACCGGTCTGACCAGGTCGCGGTCCGGCCAGCTCGTGCTCATGGGCTTCGCGATCGCGCTCCTCGCCGCCGGTGGGGCCGCTGCCGCGCGGGTGCTCTCGGCCACCCGCGTGACCGCGCAAGCGGCGGAGTCCTCGTCCGCGGCGCCGAGTTGGACGCGCATCGGGCGCGCGGCCCCGCCCCTGGAGCTCGCAGGCGCGGGCGGTGTGCCCGTCCGCCTTTCCGATCTGCGCGGTCGGCCGGTGCTGGTGGCGTTCGCGTTCGCCCACTGTCAGACCGCCTGCCCGCGGCTCGTGCAGGAGGTCCTCGCCGCGCAGCGGTCGCTCCACGATCCGATGCCGGCCGTGATCGTTGTGACGCTCGACCCGTGGCGGGACACGCCTTCCCGGCTGGCCGCTATCGAGGAGCGCTGGGGGATGGGGAAGTACGGTCGGGTCGCCAGCGGCTCGGTGTCGCAGGTCGAAGCCGCCTTGAACGCCTGGGGGATCGAACGGTCACGAAACTCGAGAAACGGCGACCTCCTCCACGTCCCCCGTGTGTTCCTGGTGGACCGCGAAGGGAACCTCGCGTACGAGTCGGATGCCGACGCCGGTCTGCTCGTCGATCTGGCGCGTCGACTCTGATTCGGAGCCGGTGGATGGACGGTGCCTGGTTGTTGCTGGGTCAGCCGGGAAGACCAGCTGGCTACTGAGGTTGTCTGGCGGCGTGGCCCGGTTCGAACGGGTAGACGATCTCGTCGGCGGAAACGGTCAGGCTGTCGCCGGTCTCGTGGTGGCGTACCGTCGTGTCGTCGACCTTCTCGTACACCTGGCTGACGCTCGTGCGCTCCTGGATCTCGCTCGCCAGCATGAGCGTCGCTCCGACCCCCATGTCCTTCAGATGTTTCGGCTCCATCGAGGCTTCTCCTTCCCTGAGGTTCGTCGTCGTCGGGCGGTCGAAGCGGCCCTGTGGCCGCCCCGCTAACGTACGCGGCGGGCGAGGGGTGGACAAGCGAACCGGCGCGTTGCGCCGACAGGTCGGCGTCCTAGCTTCTCGCCGCATGGTCATCGCACCCGGACAGGAAGGGATCGTGCTCTCGATCGCGCGGCTCTCGATCCACGGCGACGAGTACGTGGACGTCGTAATCGCCGATCCCGCCGCCCCGGACGATCCCGCCGCTCGCCTCTCCGCTCGCCTCGGGCCGGAATCGATCGTGGGGGAAGTCAGGCCGGGCGATCGCGTGAAGGTGGAGGGGTTTCTCAACATGATTACCCAGCTCGAGAAGATCGACTAGTCCCGCGGGAGCGGATGGGGTCTGGTGGCCCCTGCGGTCTTCAAAACCGTCATCGGGCGCGCTCGACGCGTCCGGGGTGGGTTCGATTCCCACACGTTCCCGCCAATTTCCCTGCCCGGAAGAGCGCATTTTCACCACGCCACGGCCCGGCTGCCTCCCGACGCCGCACCGACCCCCCGATCCCTGGGTTTCTCACGTCGGTGAAAGCGATTCTCATTCATGCTTGGAGGAAACGATGTCGGTACGGGGAATGATCTGGGGCGTGGCGGTCGTCCTGGCGATGTGCGGAGGGAATCGTGCTCCTCGCGAATCGACGGCGGGATGAATCAACGGTATCGCGAGAGCGATTTCATCTTGACCTCTCAGTCTTCGTCGGACTCGGTTTCTCCGTCCGTCTCGACCGAGCCGGCGGCGCTCGCGGCCTCCGGGCGGATCTCGGAGTGGCGTATCTGCCCGCCCAGGTATGCGGTGTATGCCATCGCGGCGAGCGGCAGGAACGACAGCACCAGCAGGATCCTCGTGAACCGCATCGTCACGCCGTGTCGGAAGGCGAACAGGCTGATGAGCGCGAGGACGCCGTAAGCGCCCACCACGATGGTGGCGACGAGGGCGATCTCCTCGTGGGTCTCCAGCACCGCCTCGGAGACGCCGGGCAGGTTCTCTACCAGCTCCTCGGCCGGCTCGCCGGTCAGGTACACGACGAGCGCAACGATCGCGGTCAGAAGCGCGACGACGAGCCCGCCGCGGGCCAGGCCCTGCTGGCGCCGGACGAGCGCGACGGCGCAGAGAATCGTGACCGCCAGCGCTCCGAAAAGCGGAACGTGGTTCAGCATGAGATGGATGTGTGCGGGATCCATTGCTGATCTCCTCTCGGGCTCGGCGGCGCGTTTGGATGAAGGGGATGACCTGCCGCGCACATGCAGTATAGCCTGGTCGCGAGAGGCTGTCTGTCGGGAGATCCCTGTTCGCCGTAGGGTAGATCCCGCGGGAGCTCGAATCTTTTCAAGGAGGATGACCGTGCACACCAACGTCCGACGCTTCATCAAGACGGGAATCGTCTTCCTCTTCACCGGACTTCTGATCGGAGCCTGGATGATCGTCCAGCGTGAGTTCGGGGGAACGTGGCCTGGACCCCATCTCGTCTCCGCCCACGCTCACGCGGTCCAGCTAGGCTTCGTGATGTTCCTGATCCTCGGCGTTGCGCTGTGGCTCTTCCCGAAGCCCCCGGAAGGCGACACCCGCTACCGCCCCGAGCGGATCGATGCCGCGTACTGGACGCTGACGATCGCCACTGCCCTCAGGATCGGAGGCGAGGTCGCGCGGAGCGCAGCGGGTCCTGCCTGGCTCGGCTGGCTCGTGACGGCGGCCGGGGTCGCGCAGGTCGTCGGCTTCGCGATCTACTTCTGGACGATGTGGCCGCGGATCCGTTCGGTGGGAAGCCATCTCCGGGAGGCGAAGGGCCAGCGGTTCTGAGGTTTGGCAGCTCGCCCGCGCAAGCCGCGCGAGCCAGCGACCGGGCCCTCTCCCACACCCGCGGATCGCGATCCATGCGGCTATGCGCGACCCGGAAGGCGAGCTTCCACCAGGGGAGGCCCCGAAGCGAGATCGAACTTCCCGGGGGGCGGCCGTAATCGAACTCTTCGAGGACGAGCCTGGTCCCTTCGGGATCGACGAGCTCCACGGAGGATTCCCCCCGGATGAGCCAACCGTCGTCCTGGAAGAGAGCCACGGCAAGGCGGACGTTGCGCGGGATCCGCTCGTCCCAGCGGCCCACGCTGTCGACGAGGAGCAGGAGTTCGACAGGAACGCCCAGCGATCCCAGCCGCCACGCGAGCCACGTCGCGGAACCGCCGCCGAAGCTCTGGCCGTAGATCACCCAGCGGGCCCGCCCCCTCTCCTGGGGCGAGAGCGATCCGTCACCGTCTGCGTCGAGCGATCTCCGGACGAGCTCGGTGGCGACGTCCAGGCGACGGTTCTCGAG
>DASQEN010000079.1:0-26129 GCA_035633635.1 Gemmatimonadota bacterium
GTCGAGCGATGGGCTTCATATGCGTCGGACGGGAGCGACCAGGCGGCCAGCGAGTCGGACCGCGCTCGCGCGGCGCCGGTACCCAGACTCACGATCTCGTCCGCCCGGCGGAAGTCGAAGACCCCGATCTCTTCGAGCTCGGGGACGATCCCCACGTCGGCGGAGGCGAGCTTGCGGTCGACCCCCTGAAGCCCGAGTCCGCGAGCGACCTGCTGCGCGACGCCCAACAGGTCCGTCAGCTCGTCACGATCCAGGAGCGGCGGCGTGACGTTGACCGCGATCACGATGTCAGCGCCCATCTCCCGCGCCAGCTCGACGGGGAGGTCGTCGACGAGACCACCGTCGACGAGGAGGCGGCCGTCGAGGTACACGGGGGCGATCGCGACGGGGATCGCCATGCTGGCGCGCATCGCCTCGACGAGGTCTCCATCGTCGAGCACGACCCGCTCGAACGTCACGATGTCGGTGGCCACGGCCGCGAACGGGATCGGGAGCCGGGTGAAATCGTCCACCAACGCCACCGGCAGCGTGGCCCGCCGCAGCAGGAGCCCCAGCTCGTGACCGGAGATGAACCCGCCCGGCAGATCGAGGCCCGCACCCGACACACCGACATCGATCTCGACCGTGTAGCGTCGCTGCCGCGCGCGGTGCGCGAAGTCGAGGGAGGAGCGTGGCGGCGTGTCGGCCAGGATCCCCTCCCAGTCGACCCGCGAGACGAGGACGCGGATGCTGTCCGCCGGGAGGCCCGACGCGTAGAGGCCTCCTACGATCGCCCCCATGCTGGTGCCCGTGATCACGTCGACCGGGACCCGCAGCTCTTCGAGGACCTCGATCACGCCGATGTGAGCGAGGCCGCGGGCGCCGCCCCCCGACAGGACCAGCCCGATCGTCGGGCGCGGAGGCGGGAGCGAGTCCTGCGCGGGCGCGGCAGTCGGGGAGAGCGCGACCCCGAAAGCGAGAGCCGTCAGGCGAAGGGCAGAAAGGCGTGTCCGGCGGCCGGACACTTCGCGGTTCAGGACGCGGCTCCGGACGTCGTCCGGGCGGGACGAGCGCCGGCCAGCTGCACGAACCGCTCCCGCAGAGCTTCGACCGCTTCCCGCGAGCCCCCGAGGCACGTGATGCCCACCTTGCCGAAGGAGAGCGCGCCCACAGTGTGGGGTACGATCCCCTCGCCGCGGGCGGGATCGTACAGGAGCGATCGAGAGAGCCGCTCCAGCTCGCCGAAGTCGCGGGCGCGCACACGCACGTTGGCGGTCAGGAATGCTCTGGGGGCCGGGGCTGCGAAGCGACTCGCGAGCGCGGCCAGGTGGCGCGTCAGCGCGAGCGGATACGAAGCCCCGTTGATCCGAGGGTTGATCTCGGCAAGGAAATGTTCCGCACGGCCTCCCTTACCCTCATGTTCGACGTAGTCGAAGCCGACCCGCCCGGTGAATCCCCTGCGGCGCATCCAGGCGACGATCGCGCGCGAGTCCTCGATCATCTGCGGCACGCGCAGCGCACGGGACGGGTGGGTGCTCCCCTTGTAAACCAGATCCGGATCGAGGACCTGATCGGTCACCCCTACCTGGTCGGGAAGCGAGACTCCGGGTTCGACGACGATCTCGACGTTGGGGGAGGAGCTCGCCTCGAACAGGGGTTCCACCAGGTACACCGCGTTGTCACGCCTCTCGCCGACGCCGTCGATCATCGCGTCGATGTCCCCCGATCGCGACGTGAAGGTCGAGGAGCCGGATGCGCCGGAGGACCCGCGGACGATCACGTGGCCGGTCGCGTCGGACCAGCGCTCGATCGCACGCCGGAGCACCGACAGGTCCGGCGGGGATCCGTCGGCAGGCACGACCTGCACGACCTCACCCGGGGCGACAGGAATCCCCAGTGACTCTGCCAGTGCGCGTGCGGCCACCTTCTCGTGGAGCTTGCGGACGAGTCCCGCGGGCCCGCCGAGAACCCGCACCGGCCGAGAGAGGCGCTTGTGTAGAGCCCGTCCGACGGCGAACGCGTCGGGCGTGGCGAAGAACGGGCAGACGAAAGACCGGGTCGAGCCGCTCAGTCTCCGGGCGATCCAATCGAGGGACTGGGGGTCGTCGATCAACCGGGCGGATAGACCCGCTCCGGGTTCGACGCTAGAAATGACGAGAACGTCCTCATCGCGGGGTCCGATCTCGAGTGTACGGAGAAAGCTCAGGTATCGCTCGTCAATCGAGTGGGCGAGGCAGACGACGTCGCCGGGTCGCGCGAGGAGGAGCGCGCGCTCGCCATACCGCTCGAACTCCGGAATCTGCTCGACGATCCGGGCCGCATCTGGAGCTTCGGAAGGGCTGTGGAGGAAGATCCGCGACGTCACGTCCGGTCCGCGGCACGTCGATCAGCCAGGGAGAGGATGGGCCGGGACTTGCCGCCGGCGCTGCGAGGGATGCGAGACACGGTCTCGATTCGGAACCGGATGTCCGGACCGAGGACGGGGGCGGCCACGTCCTCGATCCGGCGCCGCTGGTCGTCGTCGAGATCGATCTCGGGGGTCAGACGGAGCACGATCTGGTCAGGCGCCACCTGAACGAGCTGGTATTGCCGCACCCAGGGTGCGACCGCGAGCGTAGGACCCAGGATCCGATAAGGGTGGATCGATCGCCCGTCCGCAACCTCGAAATAATCGATCGTCCGTCCCTCGATGTGGGTGAGGGTCGGAAACGCCGAGCCGCAGGGGCAGGGATCGGGCCCTGGAGTCACCGCGTCTTTCAGGCGATAGCGGATGAGCGGAGCGGCATAAAAATCAAGGGTCGTGACGACGACTTCGCGGGTTCCTTCCGGAGCGGGCGGGAGGGATGGCGCGACGAGCTCGACGATCAGGTCCGGTGTGCCCAGGTGCATCAGCCCGGTCGCACGGCAGTCCGACGCGAGGAGCCCCACCTCGTGGGTGCCGTAGGCGTTGTGAACCGGGGCGCCGAATCCCGCCTCGATTCGCTGGCGGGCGCTCGACGTCAGGACTTCCCCCGAGACCCAAACGACGCGCGGGCGAATGGACGCCCGGTCGTGATCGGTCATCGAGCTCGCGAGGCGGTCGATGACTCCTGCCAGCCCCCGCAGGAACGTCGGCTGCACGCGGCGTAGGGCCCGGAGGATGTCCGGCGGCTCGAGGCAGCAGTCGATGAGGGTCTCGTGCACCATGTCGACCGCGGATAGGAAGCCCACTCCATCGGGCCGGTCCTGGCGTTCCACGAAAACGGAGGCGACCCGGTCCCCCGTGCGGAGACCGGCCTGGAGAAGATCGGAAAGCCAGCTCCGCGCCCAGAGCGCCTGCTCGGCGCGCGTCCGGCGGATGACGAACGGTTCGCCCGAGTACCCCGACGTCATCGTGGAAACCAGATCCGCGGGGTCGTAGCCACGTGCAGTGATCTGGTCGGGCGGCGAATCGACGAGGTCGCTCTTCTCTGTGATGGGAAGGAGCTCGAGATCGGCAAGGACCTGGATGTCGGCGGGCCGGACCCCGGCGCGATCGAAGCGCTGCCGATAGAAGGGCACGCGGTCGTAAGCGTGGGCGATCAGCCGCCGCAGTCGCTCGGAGCGGGATTCGGCCGCTCCCCGTCGCTCTTCGGAAGGGTGCCGCATGCGCAGAAGGTAGTCGCAACCGCGCGGGGCGGTGCAAGGACGCGCGGCGGCATTTACCTTGTACCTCATGCAGGCCAGGCAGTCTAGCCGGCTCGTGCAGCTGAGCCTCACGGTCAACGGCGAGACCCGCGTCGTTTCGGCGCCGCTCCACCATACGCTCCTTGAAGTGCTGCGCGAGGAGCTCGGGCTGACCGGCACCAAGCACGGATGCGAGCTGGGGGAGTGCGGGACATGCACCGTCCTGATCGACGGCCGGCCCGCCCTCTCCTGCCTCGCGGTACCGGCGGCGCTCGAGGGGCGGGCGATCACGACGATCGAGGGAATGGAATCGGCGCGCGGCCTGCATCCCCTGCAACAGGCCTTCGCGGAGCTCGGAGCCGCGCAGTGCGGGTATTGCATACCGGGGTTCCTGCTCGTGGGGATGGCGCTGCTCGAGGAGAGGCCTGCGCCCACCCGCGCCGAGATCGTCGACGCGCTGGGTGGGAACCTCTGCCGCTGCACGGGCTACCTCAAGATCTACGAAGCCGTCGAGCTGGCTGCCGCGCGGATGCGCGGAGAGGACGCCGAGCCCGCCAGGGAGATTCTGTATGGCGAAGTCTGACCCACTTCCCGTCGACGGCGCACAGCCCGGAGACGAGCTCCGGGTCGTGGGGCGCTCACTGCCCAAGGTCGACGCGGTGGCCAAGGTGACCGGGCGTACGCGGTTCGCCGACGACCTCTTCCTGCCCCGCATGCTCCACTGCAAGATGCTGCGCTCGACAACCCCCCACGCGGAGATCCGATCGATCGACGTCCGCGCGGCGACTGAGATTCCGGGAGTCGCGGCCGTGCTGGTTGGGAGCGACCTGCCGATCCCCTACGGGATCCTGCCCGTGAGCCAGGACGAGCACGCGCTCTGCCTGGACAAGGTCCGGTTCATCGGCGATCCGGTCGCGGCGGTGGCCGCGGTCGACGAGGAGACGGCAGAGGAAGCGTGCCGCGCGATCGTGATCGAATACGCCGAGCTCGAGCCCGTCGCCTCGATCGAAGACGCACTCGACGCCGAAGATCCGCAGATCCACCTCTACGGTGACGGGCACAATGTCCACAAGGTGGTGGCGCTCGAGTTCGGCGACGTCGAGGCCGCGCTCGCCGATGCCGATCTCGTGCAGGAGGACACGTTCTTCTACGAGGGGAACACCCACCTGCCGATGGAACAGCACGCCGCGCTCGCCGAGTGGCGTCCCGACGGCAAGCTGACGCTCTGGACCTCCACCCAGACCCCGCACTACGTCCACCGGGCGCTGGCGCAGGTGCTGGGTGTCCCCGCCAGCCGGATCCGCGTGATCGCGACACCGAACGGCGGCGGCTTCGGCGGCAAGAGCGATCCGTTCAACCACGAGATCGTGGTGGCCGAGCTCTCGCGGCGGACGGCTCGGCCGGTCAAGATCTGTCTAACCCGCGAGGAGGTGTTCTACTGCCATCGTGGACGGCACCCCGTGCTCATGTGGGTGAAAACGGGGTTTCGCAAGGACGGGTCGATCACCGGCATGCACTTCCGCTCGTACCTCGACGGCGGCGCGTATGGGAGCTACGGGGTCGCATCGACCTACTACACCGGCGCGCTCCAGACCGTGACCTATCCCGTGCCGGCGTACCGGTTCGAGGGCCTGCGCGCGTTCACCAACAAGCCTCCCTGCGGTCCGAAGCGCGGCCACGGCACCCCGCAGCCACGATTCGCGCTCGAGGTGCACGTCGACAAGGCCGCGGAGCGGCTGGGCCTCGACCCGGCGCGGATGCGGCTCGACCACCTCGTTTCGCCAGACTCCGTCACGGCGAACTACATGAAGGTCGGCTCGATGGGACTCGGCGCCTGCATCGAGAAGGTCGTGGCAGCCTCGGGGTGGAATGAGAAGCACGGCAAGCTGCCGGAAGGCCGCGGGGTCGGCCTCGCCTGCGGCAGCTACCTCTCGGGCGCTGGCCTCCCGATCTACTGGAACGCGATGCCGCATTCGGGCGTCCAGCTCAAGCTGGACCGGGGCGGGGGCGTGACGGTCTTCTGCGGCTCGACCGACATCGGCCAGGGGTCGGACTCGATCCTCGCGTACGTGGTGGCGGAGGTCCTGGGGGTCGATCCGTTCGAGATCGACGTCATCACCGCCGACACGAGCCTCACGCCGGTCGACTTGGGGTCGTACTCCTCCCGAGTCACGCTGATGAGCGGAAACGCCGCGCTCCAGGCCGCGGAGCGCGCGCGGGAGCTCCTCGTCCAGGCGCTGGCGGAGAAGTGGGAGGTTCCGGGCAACCGGATCGCGCTGGCCGAGGGCCGAGCGCTCGACGTCGAGGACCCCGAGCGCTCGATCCCGTTCGCTGAGGCGGTCGTCGTCGCGGAGGCAAAGTTCGGCACGATCGGAACGGTGGGGTCCTACACGCCGCCAGCGTCCCCGGGCAGGTACAAGGGAGCCGGCGTGGGGCCGAGTCCCGCCTACTCCTACTCGGCCGCGGTGGCCGAGGTGACGGTCGACCCCGAGACGGGCGAGACGAGGGTCGACGAGGTGTGGATCGCCCACGACATCGGCAAGGCGATCAACCCGGTCGTGGCGATCGGGCAGGTCGAGGGCTCGGTGTACATGGGGCTCGGCGAGGCGCTGATGGAGGAGATGACGTATCGCGGCAACCGCAACGTCGTCCACCGGCATCCGTCGCTGCTCGAGTACAAGAGCCCGACCACCCACGAGATGTGCCCGATCCACACGTTCCTGATCGAGGACCCCGACCCCAACGGCCCGTTCGGGGCCAAGGAGGTCGGTCAGGGACCGCTCTTGCCGATCCCGCCCGCGATCGTCAACGCGATCTACGACGCGGTCGGCGTTCGGGTCGACGAGGTGCCGGTCACGCCGCAGAAGGTGCTGGCGGCCCTCAAGCGGAAGGCGAAAGGGGAGGACCCCCGCGAGGGACCCTCGGGCGTGCCGGAGTTCCCGTGGCCCGAGCCGGTTCGGGTCCCGCCGCCGTCCGTCGGGGGTGACGGGCGAGCGACCGACGATCCGCGCCATATCGGCGCCGGCGGCGTTCGGGGCGAAGCGATGGGAGGCGTGCCGGCATGATGCGGCTTCCGCCCTTCGAGTATCACGCGCCGGCGTCGGTCGGCGAGGCGGTCCTCGCCAAGGCCGATGCTCCGCCCGACGCGATGTTCGTCGCGGGCGGGACCGACCTCTACCCGAATATGAAGCGCCGCCACCAGGTGCCGGGCACGCTGATCGCGCTCCACGCGATCGAGGAGCTCAAGCGGATCGACCGGGGCGCCGACGAAGAGCTCACGATCGGCGCCGGGGCCACACTGACAGAGGTGCGACGGGATGCGCGGGTCCGGTCGGAGTATCCAGCGCTCTCCGAGGCGTGCAGGCTGATCTCGACCCCGATCCTCCAGAACATGGGAACGCTCGGGGGAAACCTCCTGCTCGATACCCGCTGTAACTACTACGATCAGAACTTCGACTGGCGGAAGTCGATCGATTTCTGCATGAAGAAGGACGGCTCGATCTGTTGGGTGGCGCCGTCGTCGCCCCGCTGCTGGGCCGTCCAGTCGGCCGACAGCGTGCCCTTGCTCGTCGCGATGGGGGCGGAGGTCGACCTGGTCGGCGTGGAAGGGGAACGGCGGATCCCGGTCGCCGCGCTCTACCTGGACGACGGGATCCTGTACCTCGCCAAGAAGCGGGACGAGCTCCTGACCCGCGTGCACCTGCCCGCCCCGAACGGCTGGCGGGCCGTCTACCGCAAGGTGCGGCGCCGCGGGGCGTTCGACTTCCCGGTCCTCGGCGTGGGAGTCTGGGCGCGATTCGCAGAGGATGGCACGGTCGAGGACGCGCGGGTCGTTCTGGGTGGCATCGGATCGGCACCCGAAGTCGTAGCCGGAGCCGCCGAGGCGCTGATCGGAGGGACTCTCGAGGACGAATCGATCGATGCCGCCGCCAAGGCGGCCTGGAAGGCCGGTCGTCCGCTCGACAACACCGACTTCACGATCTCCTGGCGTAAGGAGATGATCCGCCCGACCGTGGCCCGTGCGCTGGGGGATCTGCGGGGCGCGAGATGAGCGTCGGCGGGATCGTCCTCGCAGCCGGGCACTCTTCCCGGATGGGCGAATCGAAGGCGCTCCTCGAGATCGGCGGCGAGACGTTCCTCGAGCGCGCGATCGGAATCCTCCTCGAAGGGGGCTGCAAGACCGTGGCCGTCGTTCTGGCGGCAGGCGAGGCCTCAGAGCGGCCCGGGGAGCTCGCCCGAGGCCGCGGGGCCAGGCCGGTCGAGAACCCGCTCAAAAACGCCCAGCAGATCGACAGCCTCCGCGTCGGTCTGGAAGCCCTACCCGACGACGCCGAGGCGGCGATCGCACTGCCGGTCGACCATCCCCTCGCCAATGCCGGCACGGTGGCCGCCCTGATCCGGACGTTCCGCTCGAGCGGCGGCCCGATCGTGCGGCCCGTGTATCACGACCAACCCGGTCATCCGGTCCTTTTCGCCCGCGAGTTGTGGGCCGAGCTCGCCGATCCCGACCTGGAGGAGGGCGCGCGCGACGTCGTTCATCGCCACGCGGAGGAGATCCAGGACGTCGCGATCGACGACCGGGGCGTGACGGTCGACGTCGACACACAGGACGACTACGAGCGCGAGGTCGCATCGTGAGCGCATGCCCATGAACGCAGCCGGCCCGAGCTTTGATGTCGCGAGCGCGCTCGCGGTTGCCCGGCGAGCGATCGCCCAGGGAAGGGAGGCGACGACTGCGGTGGTCGTGTCGGCCCCCGACGCCGCCCTCGTAGGGCGGCGGCTGGCCTGGGACGGCACACGCCACCACGGCGACCTCGATCGCCCGGGGTCAGGCGCTGACGCGCGACAGCTGCTCGAGACCTCGACGAAAGCGGGGTGCCACCGGATCGCGGGCGACATCGACCTGTACGTGGAGCGTTGGTTGCCGCCGCCCGAGCTCGTGATCGTCGGTGCCGGCCATATCGCCCAGCCTCTCGCCCTCGTCGGGCAGCTACTCGACTTCCGGGTCAGCGTGCTCGACGACCGGCCCGAGTTCGCGACCCGCGAACGGTTCCCGGGCGCCGACCGCGTCCTCGTGGCCGATCTCGGCGATCCGCTCGCCGGGATCGAGGTGGGGCCGCGAACGAGCCTCGTCCTCGTGACCCGCGGGCACCGCCACGACTACGACTGCCTGCGGGCGCTCGCCCAGAGCGGCGCCGAGCCCGCCTACATCGGGATGATCGGGAGTCGCCGGCGGGTTCGCGCCGCGTTCGAGCAGCTCGCGGCGGAAGGCGTGGAGGCGGGCTGGTTGGCGCGGATCCACGCGCCGCTGGGGCTCGATATCGGGGCCGAGACGCCAGCCGAGATCGCGATCGCCGTGGGGGCCGAGATCGTCCTCGCCGCTCGCGGCGGGAGCGGTCGCCCGCTCTCGGAGCGGGCCAACGTCCTGCGCCACGTGCGGGCGCTCGCGGGCGTGGCACAGCCTGGAGAAGGGACGTCGTGAGCGAGGCGATCGAAGTCCTCGCCGCGTTCGAGGCGGCGGTCGAGGCACGCCGGCCGGTCGTCCTGGCGACGATCGTGCGCGCGAAGGGGTCGACCCCCCGGGGCGTGGGAAGCCGGATGGCGATCGAGCCCGGCTCTGGGGCGGTGGGGACGATCGGCGGGGGCTGCGGCGAGGCGCAGGTCCTCGATGAGGCGCGGGCCGCGCTCGCCGAGCGTCGTGCGCGCGTCGTGCGCGTGGACCTGACCGAGGACCTCTATTCCTGGAGCCCGGCGGTTTGCGGCGGCCGCTTCGACGTGCTGCTCGAGCCGTGGGCTCCTCCCGAGACGGATCCCTGATTCGAGGCGCCGATCCGGAGCCGCGACGTGGCGAGGAAGACCTCGTTCAGGAAGATTCAACCTTTTTCCCGGAGACATCCATGGCAATACGCGCCGCCCTCATCCTCGGCGCGGCGGGAATCCTCGCCGCCGCGATCTTCGGACTGTTCTTCCGTTCGACCCGGACCACGCGGGACACCATCCAGGTCACGGGTGCGGCAACCGAGCCGTTCGAGGCCGACGTCGTGAAGTGGTCGATCACGATCAGCCGCCAGGTCCCGACCGACGGGATCGGGGACGGCTATGCCGCGCTGAGGAACGATCGAGCTCAGGTCGTTCAGAGGCTCACGCAGGTGGGGGTGCCGGAGGAGACGGTGAACGTCCAACCGGTGACTGCCAACCCTCGCTGGGACCAGTTCGGGACGCAGGTGGGATTCAGCCTCGACCAGGGGCTGACCGTGATCGCTGAGGAGGGCGGCAGGGAGTTGGAGGCGATCGCACTCGATCCCGGGCCGCTCCTCGAGAGCGGGATCGTGCTCCAGTACTCGCGACTGGAGTATTTCTTCTCGGGGATCGACGAGCTCAAGCACAAGCTCCTTTCACAGGCGACGGCAGACGCCCGCCGCCGGGCGGAGGAAATCGCCGGCGGCTCGGACATGGCGATCGACAAGATCGTCTCGGCCCGCGCGGGAGTGTTCCAGATCACCGCGCCTTTCTCGACCGAGGTCAGCGATTACGGCGTCCACGACACTTCCACCCGAAAGAAGGAGATCACGGTGACGGTGCACGCGACGTTCTCCGTGGAGTAGGCAAAGAGTCCCTGGATGCTGTTCCTCGTGACCAACGACGATGGGTACCTCGCTCCGGGGCTGCGGACTCTTGCGCGCGCGCTGGGGGAGCTCGGGGAGGTGATCGTCGTGGCGCCGGATCGCGAGCAATCGGCGACCAGTCACTCGCTCACCCTCCACCATCCGCTGCGCGTGCGCCAGACGGCGGAGAACCGGTATCACGTCGATGGGACGCCCACGGACTGCGTCATGCTGGCGGTGGACGCGCTGCTGGAGCGACGCCCGGACTACGTCTTCAGCGGGATCAACCACGGCGGCAACATGGGGGACGACGTGTCCTATTCGGGCACCGTCTCCGCGGCCATGGAGGCGACCCTGCTGGGCATCCCGTCGGTCGCGGTTTCGCTCGTCCGCGCCGACGAGAGTCGGCTCGAGGGGTACGAGGACGTGGTCCGCCGACTGGCTCGGATGATCGTCGAAGAGCCGGTCCACCAGCTCTTTCCGTCCGACACGCTGCTGAACATCAACCTGCCGGACCGGGACCCGGGCACGGTCGAGGGTGTGCGCATCACTTCGCTGGGTAAGCGCGTGTACTCCGACCCCGTGGTCGTCGACAAGGATCCACACGGCAAGACCTACTACTGGATCGGCGGGGGAGAGGCGACATGGGCAGGGCCGGAGGGATCCGATTACCTGGCCGTGGAGCGCGGATACATCTCGATCACTCCGGTGCATCTGGACCTCACCAACCATCGCGTCATCCCCGATCTCAAGAAGTGGGAGTCATTTTCCCTGCGGGACGCCGGATGAGCATTTCGACGAAATCGTTTACAAATGAAAAGAAATCCGTATAATCGTTGTAATCCACAGTTCTCTGACCGGGACCTGAACATGGAGGAAAAACACCATGGCCATGAAGAAGGCGGCCAAGAAGCCCTCGAAGGCGGCGAAGAAGCCGGCCAAGAAGGCGAAGAAGGGCAAGAAGAAGTAGCCTCTCGTTCCAGAGGCACCACGCGAAAGGGCCGCCCATTCGGGCGGCCCTTCGCGCTTCTGCTGGATGGACGCGGTCGTCGGTTTGCCGCGCGCGGGCCGCGCGCGTAGCTTTCGTCTTTCCTGCCATTGGAATTCGTCGGGGAGTAGCTCAGCCCGGTAGAGCACTACGTTCGGGACGTAGGGGTCGCAGGTTCAAATCCTGTCTCCCCGACCACGAAGAAGCGCGCGGAGGCCTCGGCCCCCGCGCGCTCGTCGTTTCAGCCTCCGGACTACGGGAGGTTCTCGGAGGATCGAGAATCAGAACGTCAGCGTGACACCTCCGAGCGCGCGGCCCCCGATCACGGAGCCGCCGAAGAGCTCGATGTGCTGTTTGTCGAGCACGTTGTTCCAGACCAGGTTGAGACGCGCCCATTCATTGACCACGTAGCCGGCGTTCAGATCCACGGTCGCGAAGCCGGGGACGTGGCCGGCGAACACACCCGCCGCCCAGTCGAAGCCCTCCTGCATGTGGACCCCGGCTCCCACGCTCCACCGGTCGAGGTTGTTGAACGTGAAGCCGACGTTGCCCTTGTTCTGGGGCGTGTTGGGGACCAGGGCGTCGCCAGCCAGCGTGCTCTCCTCGACGTTGAAGTCGAAGTACGTGTAGTTGGCGTACACCTCCCACTTGACGGCCGGCTGAACGTTCAGGCCGACCTCGATGCCGCTCTCGGTGACGCGTCCCGCGTTGGCGTAGGACAGCACGTACTCGAGATCCCCTTCCGGCGTCAGGACCAGCAGCGGGAAGACCGCCGCCAACGGCCCCGCCTGCAGCGCGCCGAGAATCGCGGGCGCGAATGCAGACAGCGGGGGAGCCCCGAATGCCGGCTGGTAGGCGACCAGATCCTCGACCGTATCGAAGGTCTCGTAGGCCGGGTTCACGCCTGGAAGCAGGTCGGTGACGAAGTCCTCGATCTCGTTGTAATAGATGTCCGCGGTGGCGTACGCGCGACCGCCCATCAGCGCGCCCTTCCAACCCACTTCGTAGCCCGTCAGCTGCTCGGCCGTAAGCTCGGGATTGCCGCGGGCGAGGACCGGGGTGGGGGAGAAGTTGAGCGGCAGATCGATGGGCGTGCCGAGCTGGGCGCTGATCGCGGCCTCGATCCCGAGCTCGACCTGGTTGAGCGGGATCACGGGACCGGCCGCCACGCGCAGGAACATCTCCGAGTAATTGGGAGTCTGGAAGGCCCGGTTGAACGTCACGCGCAACGAGTGGTTCGTGTTCGGGCTGAAGACCAGCGCCGCCTTCGGCGAGACCTCGTTCTGGTCCGTCTCGAGCACGGAGAAGTGGTCGAAGCGGGCGGCCGCCAGAAGGTTCACCATCGGGTGGATCTGGTATTCGACCTGGCCGAACAGGCTCGAGATCGTGTCCTCGTGCTTCTCCTCCATCAGCGAGCCGTCGGTGTCGACCGACACCCATCGGTTCGAGCCGCCGGCGATGAGTCGCAGCCGCTCGTCGGACGTGTGCCAGTTTGTCTGCCCCTCCACGTGGAACAGGTCGGATGCCTCGAGCAGCACGGCTCCGGATGCCAGGGACGTCTGGTTGTTGGCTTCACAGGTATCGCGCGGGATGCACAGCTCGGTGAAGTCAGTCAGGGGAGGCGGGGCAGGGTTCCCCTCGCGGTCGTTCGCGCGGCGGCCGCTGTACCAGCCGAACACGGTGAAGCGATCGGCGGCGTACTGGGTACGCGCCCAGGGCCGGTTGGAGCCATTGATCTGCACCCGGCCGATTCCTGTCACGAAGATCTCGTTCTCGGTGAATGTGTCGCCGCCCTCGGCGGTCCACACCGACCCGTTGTCGAAATTGTAGTCGAGCCGCGCGCTCCCATAGAGCGAGCTCACCGGATCCTCGATGAGCGGCACGGTTTCGATCGGCAGCGGACCGACCGTGAGGTCGCCTTCCTCGAACGAGCACGCGCGAGCGGTCGGGGCGCACTCGCCCACGGCCAGATCCCGGGTGCGGGACAGCGACCACGTGTCTCCGACCCGGACGTACCCGACGTTCGCCTTGTACCCGACCTTCCCGCTCTCGGTTTCGCCGGCGTGCCGGACGTCGATCCGGCCGGTCTCCCGCTCGCCTCCGGACGCGCCGATCTTGGTGCCGACCACGTCGGCGGGGGCGGGGGTCGAGATGTTGAGCACACCGCTGAACGCATTCGCGCCGTAGAGGGCTGAGCCGGGGCCGCGTACGAGCTCGAGCTTCCCGAGATCGTCGAGCGGCATCGAGAGCGCGGTCCATTCCTGGGCCTGCAAGAAGCCGACACTGCGGTCGATCCCGTCCTGGAGCACCAGCACGCGCCGGTTCAGCGAGGAGTTGAAGCCGCGCGCGTTGATGTTGAAGTCCTGCACGCCGCTCTGGACCACGTCGATCCCGGGCTGGTTGTCGAACAGCTTGGGGAGCTGGCCGTGCGCGGCTTCCCGCTGGATCTCTTCGGGCGTCACGACGCTGACCGCGGCGGGGGCCTCGACGATGCGGGTCGGCCTGCGTGAGGCCCCGATCACCGTGATCGCCCCCATCTCCACGTAGCCGGCTGGGAGCGCGACGTCCACTGTGGCGGTCGCGCCGCTTCCGACGTCGACCGGTTCCCGGACCGTCTCAAAGCCGAGTATCGTGAACACGACCGTCTGGGAGCCGGTCGGCACGTTGGGCAGGCTGTACGTCCCGCGCTGGCCGGAGACGGCCCCGATACCGGTGCCTTCCACGACGACCTGCGCGCCCGCGACCGCTCTGCCGTTGGCGGCCTCGGTCACAGTTCCTACGATGCGGCCCGTGTCCTGCGCGTGCGCCGAAGCGCCGAACGCGAGGATCAGGGCCGCTGCGGCGAAGATCGCCGGCACGAACGCGGTGGTGCCCGACTTGGATTGGGTCCGCATACCTCGCCCCAGGAAGGTGTTGTGCAACGCTGACGAGAAGCGAAAGAGTTGAACGTATATACGCGCCGTTGAGGAGATGGCGCAACAGTGCTTATCTTGGGGGTAACTGGGGATTCCGTTCTGAAGATTGGGGAGGCAGCGATGGACACGCGGAGATGCGTCGTGCGCGGTAGCGTCCAGGGGGTGGGATTCCGCTGGTTCGTGACGCGAAACGCAGCCGCCCTCGGAGTGCGGGGGATGGTGAGGAATCGCGCCGACGGCGCGGTGGAAGTCGTGCTGCAAGCCGACGAGAGCGAGCCTGTCGCGGCGCTGGTCGAGCGGATCCGCAGCGGTCCGCCCGGGTCCCGCGTGCAGGTTGTGGAATGCGAGCCGATGAACGGCGAGCCGCGATACGACGGTTTCGAGGTCGTTCGATGAGCCGCTGGTCCCGCATCCGGACGGCTGCGCTCACCGCGAGCTCGCTGGCGGCGGTGGCTGCTTGCGCGCCCGTATACTCCGAGAGCGCGCCACCGGCTTCCGGCGCGGCGGCCATCGTGCGGCAAGCCCCCACCCCCCTCGTCCGCGCGCTCGAGACGCTCGTCTGGCCGCTGGCCGCGGACGGCTCCGCTCTCCTCAGATCGAGATATGGAAACCGGCTTCACCCCCTAGGCGGCGATCCACGGTTCCACACGGGCCTGGACCTGCGCGCCCCGCTGGGGACCCCCGTCTATGCCTCGGCCGATGGCACCGTGTCAGCGAGCGAATCCTCCGGCGCCTACGGCAACGTGGTGATCCTCGACCATGCCGGGGGGCTCCAGACCCTCTATGCCCACCACCAGCGGAACCTCGTGGGGGTCGATGACAGGGTGCGGCGCGGGCAGCCGATCGCGCTCGTAGGCCATACCGGAAACGCAACCGGCGACCATCTGCACTTCGAGGTCCGCTGGAACGGCGGGACCGTCGATCCTCGAACCGTGCTGCCGCTTCTGTCCGGGACCGTGGCCCGATGATCGGAAAGGAGCCCGCGGGGCCGAACGAGCTGGCGGATCGTCTGCGGGAGTCGATCCGCGACGTCCCCGATTTTCCCAAGCCGGGGATCGTCTTCAAGGACATCACCCCCGTGCTGCTCGACCCGGCCCTGTTCCGTGACACGGTGGATGCCCTGGCCGACTGGACAGCGGAGCGCGAAGCGCGCAAGATCCTGGGGGTCGACGCCCGCGGCTTCCTGTTCGCGGGCGCGGTGGCCGATCGCCTCGGCCTCGGCCTCGTGCCGGCCCGCAAGCCGGGCAAGCTCCCGCACCAGACCGTGAGCGAGTCCTATGACCTCGAATACGGGGTCAACACGCTCGAGCTTCATACCGACGCCGTCGAGGAGGGTGAGCGGATCGTGATCGTGGACGACCTGCTGGCCACCGGAGGGACCGTCCGGGCGGCTGCTCGGCTGGTCGAAGCTCTGGGCGGGAGGGTCGCGGGCCTCGCCTTCGTGATCGAGCTGGGCTTTCTCGGAGGCCGCGGCAAGCTCGAAGGCTACGACACGCTGAGCCTCGTCAACTTCGACTGACGTGGGTGAGTGAAGCAGAAATCCCGTGCTCCACTACACTAGCGCCCGTCCGGGAAGGAGCGATCAGGCCGTGAGCGGCGAATGGCTCTCCCGCGCCCTCCTCCTCGACCCCACCGCCATCCCGGGGGATTATGCGTGCTGGGCGGACGCGCGAGAGCTGGGGCTCGCGAACCTTCCGATCCTGCTCGGCTGGCGACGCACCGGCGGCGCGCTCGTGGCAGGGACCAGTGAGGGCGTAGCCACCCGGGATTTGTGGGTCGCCACAACCACTCTCGCCGAATCGACGTCGGAATGGACCGGCGACCGGTGGGACGCGGCTTTCCGCGCCTTCTGGACAGTCGCCACCCCTGTCCTTCGGAATGCGCTCGCGGAGCGCCTTCCGCTTCCCGCGGGTGCATGGTCGCTCGAGTCCTGGTCGGCGGCGGTATGGGGAACGTTCGCGGGCCCGGTCGAGCCCCCGGCCGTAGCGGTGGTCGGGAGCTCGGTCTCCGCGGAGGTGCTGGAATCGATCGCATCCCCGGGAGGCGTGGGTCGGGTGGCGGCGTTCACCGTAGAGCCGTTGGACGAGGTGGGAGGGAGGATCCGCTGCGCGCTCGTGGCGGGGCATCTCGATCCCGCCCCCCCGCGGACTCTTCCCGGCGAGGTCGAGCTTGCGGCGCGCATCGCGAACGCTGCTCGCGACGCGCGGGATCCCTACGACCTTCTGGGCACGGTAGAGCGCCTCGCGCGCCGATCTGGAGCGACAGCCACGTGGTGTCGCAGGGAGTGGGTGCGGTACGAGGGAACCCGCGGCGCGATCCGCGTCTTTCCGAGCCAGGAAGGAGCGTGGCTTCAACTCGCGGGCGCCGACGAGGGAGCGCTTGCCGGCCTGCGCTTCCGTCACGGGTTGCCGCTCGATCGCGGCGGTCCGCCCGGCGCTCCGCCGGGCGCGCACCTCTTCCTGCGCGACGCAGCCGCGCTGACGCCTTCGATCGAGGCCCTGATCCGCCAATGGCTCCGCGGAGCCGTCTAGCCTATTCGATCGAGCGCGCGCTCGAGCGCTTCGGGATCGTTGACGTTGAGTAGAGCGCGCTCGGCATCGATGCCGGTGAGCTCGCCCGCCTCGATCTCGAACGCGCCGATTTCGTCCAGCACTTCCCGTACCCGCCGCTTGCCGCGGGCCAGCGCCGCCTCGCAGGACGACGCCACGTCGGATCGCCAGAGCGCCATGAGCGGATGACCGCGGCCTTGGAAGAGGGGAAGAACCACCGCGGCCGCCGGCGCGGCCGCTCTGAGCGCGGGGAACAGGGCCGGATCGGCATAGGGGTAGTCGCAGGCCGCCACCGCGACCGGTACCGCGCCTGCGTCGATCGCCGCCAGGCCCCGGGCGAGACCGGCCAGCGGACCGTCACCGGGGCGCCCGTCGTCGACCCGACAGTAGTCCCCCCGGGGGAGATCTTGTCCTGGGCGCGCGGCGACCCAGATCCCCGAGGCGATCGGCGCGAGCCGACCGATGACCCTGAGGAGCAGCGGTACCCCGCCCCACAACAGGCTCGCCTTGTCGCGTCCCATCCGGCGGCTGTACCCGCCGGCCAGGACGAGGAGGGGAAGGCGCAGGGATAGGTGCGGCATCCGCCCAAGATACGGCCCTTACCCGACGGGGCGAGGGCTGTTAAGTTCCGCGCGATCACAGCTTCGAGTCGAGCCCGGGCCCGAGGGTCCGCGCCGCTCCCGCATCCGCCCCCGTAGCTCAGGTGGATAGAGCAGCGGTTTCCTAAACCGCGTGTCGTGCGTTCGAATCGCGCCGGGGGCACCACTCCGTCCCGACTTCAAGGTGATTCATCGATCATGAGCCGTAAACGATTGTCAAAAAAGCAGTTGAAGCACGACCGGTTTGTCCAACGCACGTTCGACTGGGTGCACTGGGCGGAGACGCACAGGCGAGAGATGGTGGGGGGGGCAATCGCGCTGGCGGTGCTGGTCGCGGGCTTCTTCGTGTACCGGGGGGTGTCACGCGGCGCCGAAGAGGACGCCGCACGCGACTACCTGATGGCGCGCCAGGGGTACTTCGCGGGGAACTACCCGCTCGCCGTGAGCGACCTCCAGGGCTTTCTCGACCGCCATGGCGGGACCCCGTACGCCGACGACGCGCTCTTGTTCCTTGGAGAGTCGCAGCTCCAGTCGGGCCAGCCGACCGAGGCCGTGACCGCGCTGGAGAAGCTCCTCGACGAGCACGGGAGCTCTCCGCTCGCCGACAATGCCCGGAGGCTCCTCGCCGTCGCCTACGGGCAGGCGGGCCAGCTCGACAGAGCGGTCGAGAAGTATCGCGAGGCGATCGAGAAGGCGCCGTTCGATGAGCAGAAGCTCCAGATTCACGAGTCGCTGGCGCGGCTCTATGAGACGCAGTCCCGCACGGAAGAGGCGGTGGCCGAGTACCAGGCCATCATCGACCTCCAGCCCGAAGGGCCGGCGGCCGACGAGGCGCGCAGGGAGATCGCGGAGCTGACCGTCCAGCCGCTCACCGGAACTGCTAGCCGGAGCGACGCCGGCCCTCAGGCAGAGGTCGGCGCCGCCGAGAGCGCATCCCCTTGACCGGCTAGTCGACCTCCGCCCAGGTCGAGCCCACGACGTCGGCGCGGAGCGTGAACTCCGCGTATTCCAAATCCTCCGAAGCCGAGAGCGCCGGCTCGCTCTCCACGAAGCCCGCCATTCGCTCGGGTTGCTCCTGGGTCATTTGCACGAACAGCGCCGCCAGCTCGGGGTCGAACTGCGTCCCCGCGTTCCGGCGGATCTCCTCGCGGGCGTATCCCAGGCCCTTGACGCGGCTCTGGTAGGGTCGCTTGCTGACCATTGCATGGAACGAGTCGACGAGGCTCACCACACGCGCCCCAAAGGGGATACCCGCGCCCCGCAGGCCATCCGGATAGCCCTTGCCGTCCCATCGCTCGTGGTGATGGCGGATACAGGGCACGGCCGCCGTGAAGGCCTTCAGCGGCTCGAGGATCCGGGCCCCGATCTCGGGGTGCTTGCGCACGATCTCGTATTCCTCGCGGGTCAGGAACTCCGACTTCTGCAGGATCTCCTGAGGGATGCCGAGCTTGCCGATGTCGTGCAGCATGCAGGCGATCCGGATCGTCCGCCGCTCGTCGTCGTCGATCGTGAGATACCCGAGGAACAGGTCCGACAGCGCGGCGGCCTGCCGCAGGTGGTGGCGCGTGTAGGTGTCTCGCGCGTGCATGGCGACGGTCAAGCTCTCGATGACGTCGTCGATGTTGTCGATGATCTCGCGATCGCTGGTGAAGAGAGACAGCCGTTCGCGGATCGCGGCGATGTGAGGATCGTCGTGGCTGAAGTGTCGCTCGAGCGAGACCGAGGTGAAGGCTTGGACGAGCTCGCGCTGCAGCTCGTCGGCAGAAGCCTGCCGGTGCAGGTGATCGTAGACCGTGATCCGGTTGCGACCCCGGTACTTGGAATAGTAGAGGGCCTGGTCGGCCTGGTGAACCAGGTCGCGCGGCGTAATCGCGTCGTAGGGGTAGGTGGCGACCCCGATGGAGGCGGTTACCGGCGCATCCACGTCCGGATGGTCCATGCTTCCGATCGCCGCGCAGATCCGTTCGGCGATCTTCTGCGCCCGCTCGATCTCGGCGCCGGTGAGAAGGACCGCGAACTCCTCACCGCCGTAGCGGGCGACGAAGTCGACCTCCCGGACCTGCTCGCCGAGGATTCTGGCGATGTCCCGCAGCACCGCGTCGCCGGCCAGGTGCCCGAACGCGTCGTTGACGCGCTTCAGGTAGTCGATGTCGATCATCAGGAGCGAGAGTGGCCGGACCTCGCGCTCGGAACGGGCGATCTCCAGGTCCAGCCGCTGATGGAAGGCGCGCAGGTTCCGGAGACCGGTCAGGGGGTCGCGGGAAGCCGCCTCCTCCATCGCCGCATACCGCTCCGCATGCTCGACGGCCCGGGCCGCTGCGTGAGCCATGAGTTGACAGAACGCGAGCTCCTGCCGGCTGTACTCGATCCGTGAACGTTCGTTGCGGATGTACAGCACGCCGCGCGGATCGTCGCCGACCAGGATCGGCGCCACGAGGATCGATGTCCGCCTCACCCGGCGGCGAAATCCGAGCTTCGGGTCACTCCGACGCTCGCGCCGGCGGACGACGATCGGACTCTGGCGGGCGATCGCCTCTGCGACTTCCGGGTGCTCGGGGAGGTCGACGTACAGATCCTGTTGCAGCGGATGACCGAGGTCGGCGGCTGCGACGACCCGCCCGACATCGGGCTCGTCGGTAAGCTGGATCATCGCGACCCTGTCGGCCTGGAGCAGTCGCGCCACCAGCTCGACCAGGCGGCGATAGACGGTGTCGACGTCGTACGTGCCGGCCACGAGGGCGGAGATCTGGAGCGCGCTATCGAGCAGATCCCCCGTCGACTCGTGCCGGGATAGCTCTTCGGTCAGATGCCCGACCGCCGCCCCGGCGACCAGCAGGATCACACCCTGCAAGATCAGGGCGCTCGATTCAATCGCCATCGCGTCCAACCCGCCAAAGTCGGACCCCGTGGCGTAGAGCGGCACCTGCGCCAGCGCGGCGCCTGTGGCGACGGTGATCGACCAGCGGACGTTGCGGGCGAACGCCGCCAGCAGGATCGTGACCAGGAAGAGCGGCAGGTAGAGCGAGCCACCTGCCTGGTAGGTGGTGACGAACCCCCCCAACAGGACGAGCTCGGTGAGGGTGAAGATCGGCAGGAGGCGAGGTCTTTCGAACCAGTGGTGTGGCACCATCGGGAGCCCGATGGCGGTCCCGGCATAGACGGCCCAAAGGACGACCGCGGTGCCGCGCGCAAGCCCGGCGGCCGGCGGGTAGCTCCAGAGCAGGACTCCGGTCGCCGCCGCCGCGCACAGGCGAAGGGCCACGAGCGTGGTCTTCGTCGTCGGTGTCGTGGGTATCTGCATGCAGTTAGAGCGCTTATCTCAGAGGCAAGGCATGGGCCACGGACGAAGCGATGGGTAAGGGCGGGAAGGGACGAGGGGCCAGGTGGCAGGACGCCGGGGACGCCTTCAGGATGCAATCTGAGAGGAATGTCGCATAACGTATATTATGTAAAGTCGTGCATGGAAGCCCCTTCCCTCCCGCACGATTCTTGCTCCACACTTGTCCCTGAAGCCCTCTGCGCGGCGTCCCGACGCCCCCTTGACGTAACCCCTGCCGGGCATTCACACTGGGCTGAATCCATGAGCACACGAATCGAGACCCTCATGACGCTCGACGAGTTCGAGCGGCTTCCGGACGACGAGTCGCGCACCGAGCTCGTGCGTGGACGCTTGGTACGTGAGCCGCCGACCGGCATGGACCACGGCCGCCTGGCGAGCCGTGTAGACCGTCGAATCGCCACGTTCGTTGAGGAACACGGGTTGGGCGAGGTGTTCATCGCCGAGACAGGCTTCGTTCTCTTCGAGGATCCGCCGGAGGAATCGACCCGCTTCGGTCGCATGGCCCCGGATTTAGCGGTCGAGGTCGTGTCGCCCTCGAACACCGCGGTCGAGATCCTCGACAAGACCGCCGACTATCTCGAGGCAGGGACCCGACTCGTATGGGTCGTGGAACCAACCCGGCGCTGCGTCACCGTGTATCGCTCTCGGAACGAGATCCGCCTGCTGCGTGAAGGCGACGAACTCGAAGGATACGACGTGCTGCCGGGCTTCTCCTTGCCTGTAGCCGAGATCTTCGGACCCTCGACCGGCGCCGGAGGAACATCGTCGGAGGTATCGAAATGACCGGGGTCGAGACATTGATGACGGTCGACGAGTTCGAACGGCTTCCGGATGACGAGTGGCGCACGGAGCTCGTGCGCGGACGCGTGGTACGCGAGCCACCGGCCACGCTGGACCAGGGCTGGCTGGCGAGCCGAGTATCCTTTGTCCTGACGGACTTCGTGAACCGCCATGGCCTGGGTGAAACCTTCCTTGCAACGGGCTTTGTTCTCTTCGAAGAGCCGCCGACGGTACGGGCCCCCCACGTCGCGTTCGTCTCGAGGTCTCGTCTGCCGTCCCGGGAGGAATCTGTGCACTTCGGGCGCATGGCCCCTGATCTGGCGGTCGAAATCGTTTCGCCCTCCAGCACCGCGACCGAGATCCTCGACAGGGCAGTGGACTATATCGACTCCGGGACTCCTCTCGTATGGGTTGTCGAGCCAAGTCGACGCTCCGTCACCGTCTACCACTCGCGGAACGAGATCCGCCTGCTCCAGGAGGGCGACGCTCTCGACGGGTACGACGTGCTGCCGGGCTTCTCTGTCCCCGTAGCCGAGCTCTTCGCCCGCTCAACTACCGGCTGACCGTTTTCCCGGGCCTGCCCGGTCGGGCTGCTGGCCCCCCTCTTGCCACGTACATTCCCGCCGATGCCCGCCAGCCCGCGCATCCTGATCCACCTCGATCATAACCCGCACCCGCGGGTGTTCGACCAGATCATGTCGCTGGACGGCGGCGCGGATCAGATCCTGGCCCACGGCGACGTCGACCCGCAGGACGTGCCGGTCCTGGTCTCGGGCGCGCTGTACTCGCGGCCGCGCGACGAGCTCCACCGGACCGCGCTCCTCATCACCGGGACCAACGACCACGTCATCGACGAGATGGTGCGCCAGGCGCGGCGCGCGTTCTTCGGCCCGTACCGGATCTCGCTGATGTCGGAGTGCAAGGGCGGGAGCACGGTGGCGGGGGCGACCGTGGCCCGGATTCGCCAGCTCGTTCCGCTGATCAAAGCGCGGGTGGTCGTGGTCGGAGGCGGGCCCGCAGGCGCCCGCACGGCAGGTATCCTCGCGGCCGAAGGCGCGCGGGTCTTGCTCACCGTTTTCGACGAGGAGGAGGCCGGGGAGCGCGCCGAGTTCGTAGCGCACACGTTCGACGAAGAGATCGAGACCGTCGTCTGGAAGACCGGCGAGTCGCTCGAGAATGTCGTCGAGGGTGCGCGGGTCGTGATCACGGCCGGACCGCCGGGCCTTACCCTTCTTCCCCGCCGGGTGTGGTCGGCGATCAATGGGCTCGAGCTCCTCGTCGACATCAGCGGAGCCGAGCCAGCCGGGATCGAGGGACTCTCCGGTGAGGAGGACGGCGACCCGGTGCCCAACGGGGGCCATAACGTCCTGGCCTTCGGCGGACTTGCCGTCTCCCGCTACAAGATCCGGGTTCACAGAGCGGCCGTGGAGGGCCTGTTCCAGCGCGAGGCCGTCGTCCTAGGCCCCCTCGAGATCGCCCGCCTCGCCCGGGAGATCATTACGCCTTCGCTGGATTGACCCGCGCCGGCAAGTCCGCAAACGCCTTCCCAGCCGATTTTCGGGTCCAGTCTCAATACCACGTTTCGATTTTCGGGCTGCCGAAACGGCAGGTGTGAAAAGCTGTTGAGGATTCAGTCCTGTGCCCGAAAACCGGGTCCTCGAAATGCAGTGATACTCGAGATGAGTGATTCCTACTATTTACAGGAGCACGAGTTGCGGAGCTATAAACCCATTTCCGTAGGGCGGGCCGGCGGAACCAAGAGTAATTGACAGCTTTCCATCCCTAGGATATGGTTATCCATATGAAGACGACGCTCACGATCGACGACAACGTCATGAAGCGCCTCAAGCAAGAAGCCGCCCGCCAGGGAAAGACGATGTCCGAACTCGTCGAGACCGCGCTCCGAGCGCTCTTTCACCCCCAGCGGCAGAAACTCACTCTTCCCCCGCTACCCTCTTTCGACAGCGGAGGTCACCTCGTGGACATCGCGGATCGGGACGCGCTGTACCGGGCCATGGAGGAGGGGGCCTAGACTGTTCGTCGTCGACACCAATCTCCTCGTGCACGCCGCCGACCGGCACTCCTCACGGCATGCGCATTGCCGGGAACTGGTGGAAGGATGGCGAAGGCGCTCGGCGGCGTGGTACCTGACCTGGGGCATCGTCTATGAGTTCCTGCGGGTGACCACACACCTTCGGGTGCTCCGTCAGCCCTGGTCGCCCATGGATGCCTGGGGCTTCATCGAGGCGCTGCTCTCGTCACCGGGGGCGGATTGTCTCACCCCCACCCCGCGCCATCCTGCAGTCGTCTCCGAGGTCTTGAACGATGTTCCGGACCTCCGGGGGAACCTGATCCACGATGCGACGACGGCGATCCTCATGCGCGAGCACGGCATCGGGACGATCTACACCTTCGACACGGACTTTCACCGGTTCCCTTTCATCACGGTTGTGGATCCCGGCGCGATCTAGGGGGTCGTCAGTCGGCGCCCTCTGCAGCCTCAGTGGCGCGCTCGAGGTTCGCCTGAAACAGCGGCAGGCCTGGGTGATCCGTTGCTTCCGCCAACTCTACTGCACGCTGGTAGCTCGCCTTCGCCTCCTCATGTCGCCCAGCCGCGCCATAGCCGTCGCCAAGGCTGTCGTACGGGTTGGCTGCGGTCGGGTACTCTTGGACGTTGAGCTTGAAGGTCGCAATCGCATCATCGATCCGGCCGGCACCGAGAAGCGCATAACCGATGGTATTCAGAAGGCTCTCGTCGAACTGCTCGGGTGGGTAGCGCTCCTCCAATGCCCGATAGACCTCGATCGCCCCTGCGATGCCTCCCGAATCCAGCGCCTCGCGGACCTGCCTCGCCACATCAGGGAAAACCACCCGGCGGATCGCCGCCACGACGAGCTCGGGATCATCGACCTGGATGTAGTGGCCGCTTCCGCTGGTGACGGCGAATGTCCCTTCCGGCGACTCCATAGCCAACCGCATCAGCCTGTCGATGCGATTCTCGAGTTCCGCTTCCCACCAATCACGATCGTCGTAGGGGAGGGGCGTCGAGACAGGGAACTCCTCGTACCGGGCTGCCAGCAGCATGGCGATGGGAACGCGCGGCGAGGGCAGCTCGCGCAAGGAAGCGAACCCGCTATCCAGTAGCTCTTCCACGACCCTCCATTCGGCCTGAATGTCGGGGGGGGACGTCGAGTAGAGCTGCCGCACTTCGTTATGAAGAGCCTCCTTCCCCGCTTCCCCCGCACCGATCGCCTCGAATGGGGCGAGTTGGTCTGCCATGGCCGCCGTGAAGTCCGATGGGTCGACGTAGACCAAGCCGGCGATCTCATCCGGGAACATCCCCGAGAACGCCCGCACATACGGTCCACCCAAGGAGTGCCCCACGAGCACATACGGCGGGTTGGCGCCGATCTCATTCAGAAGGGCGTGTAGCCGCTCCGCCACATGCTCCGGAGTCGGTGGCAGGCCATCGGGTTCCGACAGTCCGATCCCCGCCCGGTCGTAAGCCACAGCGGGCGCGAACTCGGAAACCGCCGAGAGGACCGGGGTCCATGTCTCGAGGGGAGTTCCCAGGCCACTCTCAAAGACCACGATAGGCCTACCATGTCCTGCCAAGTCCAGTCCTGCCGTCTGCACACGAATTGCGTGCCCGTCGACGTCGACGAGTCGCACGCTCGCCTGCACGGGTTGTGCCTGAGCGGTCGTGTCCGCGCCCAGGAAGAACACGACCAAGAATGGTCCTAGGATTTGGAACCGAATGCTCGCTTTCACAAGAAGGCCTCCGTGCGTCTTGGTTGTTGGCCCGGCACGAGCTTAGGAAAGATGCCCGAGTTCACCGCGCGGTTAAGTTGAGGCGGCCTAGCTCCATCGCCCGAAGACACGAGGCAAAACGCAAGCGCAACCTACTCTGCGTAATACCACAGCTTGACAGTTGTGAAGTGGAGTTGGAGTCGCTCATCGACTAGCACGCTTGTAGAAGTATCAGAAAGGAACCGCTACCCGGTTAGTTGTTCGATCAGCTCCATTGCGCCGTCGATCAGAGGCTGGGCGTCCGTCTGGCTAATGCGGCCGGAGCTCATCATCGCCTCGAGATGGTGAAGGAAGGCCCCTAGGAGGTTGGCCGCAGGTTCATGCGCTTCGCGGCCGATCATCTTAGCCGCGGCCTCGAGTTGGTTCGTGAGGGAGTTTGCGTCTTCTCCAGAGATCTTCCCCGCCCCCTCGAGATCGGCCACACCTTCGATCAACGCGTCGACAGCCTCCTGTGGAGTAGCCGGCCCGAGGATCCACATGGCTGCACGCTGGGCTGACCAGCCAACGACTTGGCCTACGTCGTTGATGCCGCACGCCTCGCTCGTCCCGCCAATGGTGCTCAGGTCGATCATAGTGCCGTTCTGCCAGAGGAAGGCATGGGCGGAACTGCCAGTTGTGAGGGTGCTCGATCCCACTACTTGGCCCGCATCGTTTATGCCGCACGCCTTGCTTTGCGTCCCGCCAAGGGTGCCCAGATCGATCATCGTGCCGTTCTGCCAGAGGAAAGCATGGTGGGCGAAATTGCCGGCGGTGGGGGTGCTCGATCCCACTGCTTGGCCCGCATCGTTTATACTTAATGCACCGCCTTGCGTCCCGCCAAGGGTACCAAGGTCGATCATGGTTCCGTTCTGCCAGAGGAAGGCGTGGTGGGCCACATTGCCCGCCGTGTAGGCTGAGCCTACGACCTGGCTCGCATCGT
>DASQEN010000080.1:0-6421 GCA_035633635.1 Gemmatimonadota bacterium
CGGGGCCGACGGGGCGTTCGATCCCCAGGCCGCCGCGTTGTCCGACGACGTGCTCGCCGAGCGGGTCGAGGTGCCGTCCGCGGAACGGATCTTCGAAGTCGTGGAGGCACTCAGGCGGGGTTGGCCGGTCGAGCGGCTGCGGGTCGCCACGGGCATCGACCCGTGGTTCCTGCATCAGCTCGAGCGGCTGGCGACGCTCGAGGCCAAGGTTGCAGCGGCCCCGCCTTCGGGCGAGGGGGCCGCCGAGGCGATGCGGTTCCTGAAGAGCGCGGGCTTCTCGGACGCGCATCTCGCGCGGCTGTGGCGACGGGGCGAGGAGGACGTCCGGGGAATCCGCGAGGCGCTGGACGTTCGGCCGGGGTTCAAGGTCGTCGATACGTGCGCGGGGGAATTCGAGGCGCGTACCCCGTACTTCTATTCCAGCTACGACACGGGCAATGAGTCGCGCCCGCTGCCAGGATCGAAGATCCTCATCCTCGGAGGAGGCCCCAACCGCATCGGCCAGGGGATCGAGTTCGATTACTGCTGCGTCCAGGCCGCACTCGCGCTGCGCGAGGCCGGCCATCGTGTGATCATGGTGAACTGCAATCCGGAGACCGTGTCCACCGACTACGACATCTCGGACCGCCTGTACTTCGAGCCGCTCACGATCGAGGACGTGGGTGCGATCGTCGCGCACGAGCGGCCGGACGGAGTGCTCGTCCAATACGGGGGGCAGACACCGCTCAAGCTCGCGATGCCGCTCGACCGATCTGGCGTCCCGATTGTGGGGACATCTCCGGACGCGATCGACCAGTGCGAGGATCGAGACCGTTTCTCGTCCCTTCTCTCGTTGCTCGAGATCCCCCAGGCGCGCGCCGGCTTCGCGCGCACGCCGGCCGAGGCGTGGACGGAGGCGCTTCGGATCGGCTTCCCGGTGCTCCTCAGGCCCTCGTACGTCCTCGGCGGCAGGGGCATGATCGTGATCCGGAACGAAGAGGAACTCGAGCATGCGCTCGAGGAGCGGCTCCGGATCAGCGGCGCGCATCCGCTTCTCATCGACGAGTTCCTGGAGAACGCGGTCGAATACGACGTGGACGCCATCGGGGACGGTGAGCGGGTCGTGATCGGTGGCATTATGCAGCATGTCGAGGCTGCAGGGGTCCATTCGGGGGACAGCACGTGCTGGCTCCCGCCCCAGGACGCGGATGCGGATGTGCTCGCGACCCTGGCGGACTACACGCGACGCATCGGGTTGGCGCTGCCGGTGAAGGGACTGATGAACGTCCAGTACGCGATCCGGGAGGGCACCGTTTACGCGCTCGAGGTCAATCCCAGGGCGTCACGCACCGTTCCGTTCGTGAGCAAGACGGTCGGCGTTCCGCTCGCCAGGCTCGGCGCGCTCGTCATGGTCGGAGAGTCGCTCGAGTACCTGGGCCTCGTCGACGATCCGGTTCCGCTGACGGTCGCAGTCAAGGTGCCGGCTCTGCCGTTCCAGAAGTTTCCCGGGGTCGATCCCGTGCTGGGCCCAGAGATGAGGTCGACCGGGGAGGTGATCGGCCTGGCGGAGGACCCGGCGGAAGCGTACCGGAAGGCGATGCTGGGAGCGGGCGTCGATCTCCGAACCGCGATCCCCGGGCGGGTGCTGCTGTCGCTGGCTGGTCGCGACCTGAAGGGAGGAAGCGTGGTTGCGAAGCGTCTCGTGGAGGCGGGCGCGGAGTTGCAGGCGACCGCTGCCACGCGCGCGGGCCTCGCCGGATTGGGAATACATGTCGACGCGGTTGCGGGAAACGGCGCGGTCGACCCCGTAACCCGAATCCGCCGCGGCGACTTCTCGCTGATCGTGAGCACGCCGCGGGGGAGCGATGCCACGGCGGAGGACCTGGCGATCCGGCGCGCGGCCCTCTGGGCGGGAGTGCCGTGCCTGACATCGGTCGAAGCAGCAATTGCCGCGGCGGTCGCCGCGGGGTCACGGGCCGGCGTTGAGGTGCGCAGCCTGCAGCGCTGGGAGGCTCTGGCGCGCTGTTGACAAGTCCTTACAGCCTCGTATCTTAAGTACGTTTCATCCTCATTATTTTCCATCTTGAGTACGGCCACCGGCGCGACGAGAGGGAGGAACGTCATGACCAAAGCGGACCTGGTCGAGCAGATCGCCGAGGCGACGGGCCTCACGAAAAAGGACACCGCTGTCGTGGTCGACGGATTCCTCGAGGCGGTCAAGCAGGCGCTCGCGCGGGAGAGCAATATCGAGATCCGCGGCTTTGGCTCGTTCAAGGTGAAGAGGCGCAAAGCCCGCAAGGCCCGCAATCCCCGCACCGGCGACGCGGTCTACGTCCCCGGGCGGCTCGTTCCGACGTTCAAGCCGTCGAAGGAGTTGAAGGAGCTTGTGATGGAGGAAACCCCTGTAGTTTAGCAGGACGTTGAAAAAGCCTCATCTGCGGCGTTGCCCTCCTCGTGTCTTCCTGCGGCGTACAATCGTACGCCTCGGAATTCCCTCGTCGGGCGCCTTGCATCAGAGCTTTTTGAACGCCCTGCGGTTTGTGTCGCGCGCCCATAGCTCAGCTGGATAGAGCGACAGCCTCCGGAGCTGTAGGTCAGAGGTTCGAATCCTCTTGGGCGCACCAGCTAAGTCGGGGAACCGTTGAGAGATAGGCGGTTCCCCGATTCTGTTTCTTGGGGCTTTCAATCGGTAGTGACAGGGACAGTGACAAAAGCCTCCCCAGGCGATCATAAGGCCCCAGCCCTGACGTTCAGTTATTGAGACCAACTGACGGAAAGTATGCAAAGAGAAATGCCGTCGTTCCCGGAAGCCCAGCAAGCACGACGCCGACTAGAAGCCATGCCACCCCCACGAACTCAAAGGATAAGCCTCCGACAGCGAAACTGGTTAGGTCACTAGAGAGTTGCGTATCCGCCTCCTGTCGGGCCTTCCTTTCCTGCTCGTCTGCTGCGTATCGGGTTTGAGTTTCCTTCCCTAATGCTTCGCGCAAATTGGCCAACCTGCCTCTCGAGTGTGGAGAGGTTTGCTTCAAGGACCTCCAGTCTCTCTTCGATGGAGGCTCCGGGAGGTACGCCTCGCAAATGATGACCGCTGGCGTTAACTGAAAGCCCGCCGCTGATTCGTGCATTGCTTCTAGCGGCATAATGCCGTGGGTGGAGTCGAGGCCGCCGGGTTAGCCACGACCGAAAGCCATCGAGGGCGCTCGGCAGTCGAGACAACCTTCGGTGACGTCTTAAGCCCAGCGCCACTGAAATGATCCCGTCAGCCTGGAGCGTGGCGCTGGCGATCTGTGCCCGAAATACCGGATTCGGCGTGGACCCGATCGCGACAGCGTATGCAGAGAGAAGAACGATCACGAAGAGCCCTAGACTCTTGAGCGAGCGAAGCCCCCAGTCAACGTGCAGTAGCCACCGCCCAACGTAGCGAAGGTACTCGTTCATTCAAGTTCTCGTTTTAGTTACGCGCCCCGACGGGCCATTCCCACGTGGCACATCCAGGACTCAAAGAGGGCACATCACTCTGCCGTCGTGCCTATCGCTCATTCAAGATTCCTTCAATGCGTGCCACAGCTCACGAGCCACGATTACCTGGCGGTCAGAGGATCTCAGCCAGGTATCAGGATCTCGGGCGAGCTCATCGAATTCTAGGATCATCCGGATAACTTATGTGGACTGTTCCGCAGGCTCCAAGTCTGGGTTATCCCGCACAGAACACGCGCAGTAAGACCAGAACCTCCCTACCTCATTGCAACGCGGATGCTGGTACGAATGCGCTTGACAGGAAATCGGGTGCACTTTAGGCTGGAACTCAGACTTCTCCCTTGCTTCATTCGGCCCAGCAACTTCATCTCGGATAGGGGGTCATGGAAGTGTCATCTTCGCGTCTCCTATGGATCGGGCTCGCGGCCTTTGCCTGTGGCGGTGGAGGAGGTGGTCCGGTTTCGCCCGGCTCCCTCCAGGTCTCGGGTACATGGACCGAGACCTCGCAGATCGTCTCGAATCCCTGCGAGATCGAGTTGCCCGGCAGCCTTACGGGAACGTTTCAGCTATCGCAGTCTGGAACTCAGCTTACGGTGCTTAGTGAGGGGGAGGTCGTTGGGACGGGGTCCCTGAACCTCACGACCGGGGACTTCACCCTATCGGGAACTGCCACCGTCGACGGCATCACGATCTCTATCGTCCAGAGCGGCCGCTTCTCATCCTCGACCCGCTACACGGCTGAGACCGTCATTACGTTCAGCGATGGAGTGACCGTCTGCACCCTCCGGACGACCGACTCCGGGAGCCGGTGAGTCATCCGGCACCTCCCCCTTTTGATCATTGGGTCGCAAAGCGGAGGCCGAGCGAGCGGGCTACAGGACATCTCAGTCGGAAGGATACGCGCCATGAAGGTTCTCACAAGAATCGCCGTGATTCTCGCGGCTATCGGAAACGTCCACCTGCGGATTCTTGTTCTCGAAAGGTCCGCCTCCAGGGCATGAGAACATGAACTATTTCTCGTGCACCGAGAGCGACATAGGGCCAGCCATTGATTTCGTTTGGTCGGGGCTCAACATCGCAGGAGCGGTCATCGCGGCATCGGATGAGACCATACAGGACCGAGAGCAAACGATTGCCATCGGAGCGATGTGGGGCTTACTCTCCGGTACTTCAGGCTTTGTGGGAATGAGCAGATCAGAGGCGTGTCGGGGGGCAAAAGCCCAGCTGGCCGATCGGCAAGCGCGCGGCCAGGCCGGTCCGGAGGGAGTGGGGTTAAGGGCGACGGGCCAAAGCTGGAGTCGTGTCCGAGTCTGGAGGGGTTCCGGCAACTTCACCACGGAACGATTCCGAGTCGAGAAATCGGATTGGCGTGTGACTTGGGTTGCGATGGACCCTGGATATGGGGCGCAAATGTATGTGTCCATCGAAGACGGCAGCGGCCAGCAGGTGACCAGAGGTGCGGTGCAGGGAGGCGCGGGCAACGGGCAAGTCTACGTCACCTCAGGTCCGGGCGATTACTACCTCGAGATAACGGCGGTGAACCTGTCTTGGGAAGTGGCCGTCGATGAGAGGTGAGGTTTTGATTCGGGACGTGCGCTTGGGGAAAGGACGGGCCGAACAGCGAACCTTGACAGGGCGGGGAATGCGAAAGTAGAATTGTAAACAGACAGGGTGCCCGCTAAATGAGCGGCTGATCTCTCGGGGGGAATCCCCCAGGGGTCGGCCGCTTTTTGTTGGTGGGCCGAAAAGATTCCTTCGATGGAGAGGACGACAGGGAGGGAGCTGAACGCCGGTTGTGTCAACCGCGCGCTCTCCGCCATCTCCTCATCCTTTGACGGCGCATCTCTCGCCCGCACCGCTCGGTGTAGCAGTAGGTCCGACGGATATTCTTGGCTGCAAACGGCTCTCCACAGATGATGCACAGCTTCGTGCGCCTCGTGTTCGTCACGGTGAGGAGCAGCTTGAAGTAGGCGGCCGCCATGACGCCGGGCAGTACGGGGACGGGCTGCAAACCCTCGGGATCGGATAGATCGCCGGCCCCCACTGAGTACGAGAAGCCATACTGATGAAGACGCGATCTCATAAAGGCCCGGAGAACGGGTTCGGCTCTCGAAGGCTTCTCTTGGATCAGCTTTTGGATCCTCCCATACGGCAGATCTTCTCCCATGGTGGCCTTCGTGAGACGAGAGACGAGCCGGGCCTGACCGGGCGTGAGCCCCTGGGCCCCTCTCCAGTAATCGCCATACGTTCGCTTCTGGTCTTGCGGTCGAAGCCGGTATTGGGCAAAGAGCTGCAAGAGCCATGCAAAGGCCCGAGCTGCACCGGATCGACCCCGACAAAGCGCGGTACCGAAGGCGGGACGTGATCGCGGCGTCGAGGGGCGAAGCGCCACCACGAGGATCGGAAATCGTGGAACGCTCGGCTATAGGTGGAGGGGGGAAAAACAGTGTCAGCGTCAGTGCCAACGGAGGCCGACGCGAGCCGACGCGAGCGGACGCGGAGATCCCCGTTTCCCTCTTCAGTCAACGCGAGCGGACGCTGGCCGACGCCCTGGGCTCGCCTCCGGAGCTGTAGGTCAGAGGTTCGAATCCTCTTGGGCGCACCAACTACCGTGCGTGGAGCAGGCTCGTGGCGAGGTAGACGGCGGCCGACACCAGTGCCGCGGCCGGGATCGTCAGGATCCATGCCCAGACGATGCGGCGCGCAATCCCCCATTTCACAGCCGAGGCACCGCGCGTCGAGCCCACCCCGACGATCGCGCCGGTGATCGTGTGCGTGGTCGAGACAGGGATTCCCATGTGAGTGGCGAGGAAGAGCGTGAACGCCCCACCCGTCTCGGCGCAGAAGCCACCATACGGCTTTAGCTCCGTGATCCGCATGCCCATCGTGCGGACGATCCTCCAGCCCCCGATAGCCGTGCCGATACCCATCGCCGTGTGGGCCCCCAGGATGATCCAGAGCG
>DASQEN010000081.1:0-13236 GCA_035633635.1 Gemmatimonadota bacterium
TTCACGAGCACGCGCCGGCGGGCCTCGACGTCGAAGATGAGCCGACGGAGCACCGCGACCCGATTCTCCCCCTCCTCGGAGGTTTGCGCGCGGGCGCCATCCTGCTGCACCACCATCGCGGCGATGCCGATCAGGTGCGCGATCACGATGGAAAGACGTCGGGTTCGCATCCCGCCTACGGAGCAAGAAAGGAACGCGGCTGCCTGGGCCTCTATTACGGGATATCGCAAGAATCGGCCGTTCGGGCCGATTAGGGGTATGGCGGGGCGTCATGGATGACCGCGGTACCCCGCCCATGCGAGGTCGAAGGCGCGCTGGATCTCGGGGCTCGAGCACTGCTTGCCGCAGCCGGTCGGCTCAGCCGCTGCCAGGCCGAGGGCGACCATCAGGACGAAGGAACGGAGGCGGTCAGCGGCCGCCATGGCGGCGCATCAGCGCTACATGGCCCCCCATCGCGGCGTACCCGAGCGACACGGTCCGGATGCTCGCCCGCCCATCGCTCGATCCGCTCCAGATGCTCCGGCCTCCGCATCGTATGGCGGCCGTACCACGCCTCGACCTCGTCCGGGGGTCGGCGGCAGATCCGGTCCCCGGTGGACGGGTCCTTGCGGTCCTTGATGTAGCCCTCGAAGTAGAGGACGGAGCCGACCAGGACGGCGAGAGCCAGAAAAAGCTGGATCAGGCGGTAGACCATGCATGAGCCCGGGACGAGGGGGGAGAACTCTCAAGTTGCGGGACGCGGTCCCCACCGGCAAGTCGCCGGTACTTCGCCCACCTGGTCGCGCCGACTGGGAGCAGCCACACGGACGAATCGGCCCTCTTTCGAGGGCCGCTCGCCGATGCTGGAATCCATTGCTGTCTATCTACTTACGCTGGTGGGCCTGGGTAGAGTCGAACTACCGACCTCACGCTTATCAGGCGTGCGCTCTAACCACCTGAGCTACAGGCCCTGGGTGCTGCGGGCAGGAACAGCAAAATACCCTCTCCCCCCCGATGCTTCAACCGCGCCCTAGAAGAAGTCCTCGTACTTCTGCGGGTCTATCCCCACCCGACGGAGGGCGTTTTTGATGGCCGGCTTGTCGTAGGTCCCCGCCGCTTTGACGAACCCGACCGTCGCGGCGTCGGCGTTGACGGTCCGGAGACCGTGCGCGTCGGCGTGTACCTGGGCCATCTCGCGGGCGCGGGCCTCGTGGTCGTCGCGGATCCGGCGGTCGAGCTGAAGGAGCAGCCGGCGGAACGTCTCCCCGGCGCGCGGTTCCCAGTCCATCGCCATGCGCGAATTCTAGCGACCGGTCGCAACTATCGCCGGTCGACGCTAGACCCCGGACAGACCCGGCATTAGCATTAGGGCGTTCGCCGTCCACGGCCCTCAACCGGAGGTTCCCCCTGCGCGCGTCGACGCTCGTGCTCCTGCTCCTGGCCCTGCTGACCGCGGCTCCGGTGCTCGCCCAGGAGACGCCCGCCCGGGGCGACACCCTCGAGGTCCTGCCGCCCGATCACCCGCTCCGGCCACAGCCGCCGCCCGGCGTGGGGCCCGGGCCGCTCGCCTTCCTCGGCCGGATCCTGTTCGCGCCGCTCCGGATGGGGGACGTCGCGCTCAAAGGGACCACGGTCGTGATCGAGGAGGAGTCAGGGGGATTCGCGGCCGGCCTGTCCGATCGTCCTGAAGCGCCGGGGGACGTCAGTCACCTGGGGTTCCGCTTCGGTTCGATCGGGACCCGTTCGGGCTTCGTGGGGGCCGGCGTCACCTACGACCTGTTCCCCGGGGAGAGCGGACCCGCCCTCGGGTTCAGCGCGGCCGTCACGAACCGTCTCTATCAAGAGTACTCCGCGTTCGCGGGGTGGAACGATCCCGACGTCGCCCCGTGGCTCCGGGTCACCGGATACTACGACATCGACCACATGAACGAGTTCTGGGGGGTCGGGCCCGACACCGACAAGGACGACGAGTCCGGCTTCTCCTGGGAGCGCTGGGGCGCCGTGGCAGCCGTCGGAATCCCGCGCGGAGGGATCTTCAACGGCGAGATCCACGCCGCCTACGAGCGGTCGTTCTTCTACGAGACGTACGACGACGGCCAGGTGAACACGGTCGACGAGTTCGTCGGCTTGTCCGGCGTCGATCTGCCGCAGCAGGAGCTCTGGAGCCCCGGCGCCACCGTGCGGCTCGACTTGCGGAACAGCGCCGGACATCCCACCCGCGGCGTCATGCTCGAGGGCTCGGGATCGGTGTGGCGCTCGCTGGACGACGAGCTGCCGTTCGACTGGACCCAGTACGGGGGCCGGGTTCAGGCCCATTTGCCGCTGGGGAGCGACTGGCACGTGATCAGCCTGGGCGGGGGGTTCGAGGCCGTCGAGCCCGAGAACGAGGATTCCGTGATCCCGTTCGGCTACCTCCCCGACCTCGGCGGCTCGAGCCGCCTGCGCGGATACCCCTCCTGGCGCTGGACCGACCAGGCGGTCGGTTGGGCGACCGTCGAGTACCGCTACCGAATCTGGGAGGAGCACACCTGGAAAGCGACCCCCGGCGCGCTCGAGGCGGCGATCTTCGCGGACGCGGGCGACGTGGCTCCCGAGGTGGGAGACCTCGACACCAAGGATCTCAAGACGTCGTACGGCCTCGAGGTGCGGATGTTCCTGAAAGACAGCCCGCTGTTCCGCCTCGGCGTCGCCTACAGCGACGAAGGTACGCGCTTCAACCTCTCGACCGGAGGGTACTGGTGAGCCGCTTCCCCAGGCGGACTGTGGCGCCCCGGGGTTGGGTGCTATTCCTCCTGGCCGCCGCGGCGGTGGCCACCGGATGCGTGAGCGGCCAGGTCCGGCCCTGGCAGTACGCTCCCCAACCCATGGCCGATACGCTCGCGATCTGGGAGCCCGAGGCGCGCGCGCCGAGCGTGGTCTACGAGCAGTTCGCTTACGCGCTGCTGCTTCCGCTCTCGATCGGCGGCGGCGGCCCGGCGTGGAACGCGGACCCCTTCGACGAGATCGTCGACTCGGCGTGGTTCACGAACCGCAACGCGGTCCGTCCGCTCGCGCCCGCGTCCCTGGCCCGGGGTCCGCAGACCGTCGATGGTCCCGACCAGTCCGGTCCCGTCGAGGTCTGGAACATGAAGACTGAGGGCGTGAACACGGGATTCTTCATCACCGACGCGAGCGGCGTTCGCTGGCTGGTCAAGTTCGACCCGCCCGAGTACCCCGAAATGGCGAGCGGGGCGGACGTCCTGGCCACGAACCTCGTCTGGGCTGCGGGCTACCACACTCCAGAGAATCACGTGTATGCCTTCGACCCGGATCGACTCGTGCTCGCTGAGGGACTCGACACCGAGGCCGTGCTCGACGGCCACGTCGTCGAGCTCGAGGTGGGGTCCGACGATCCGGAACGCGAGCTCACGATGGACCTTTTCCATCGCCTCTACCTCGAAAAATACTCACGCGCGGCCGACGGCACGATCCGGACGCTCGCGAGCCGGCTCCTGCCAGGAAGCGTGAAGGAAGGGTTCTCCTGGGAGGGCACGCGGCCGGACGATCCCAACGACGTGATCCCGCACGAGAACCGGCGCGAGCTCCGCGGCTACTACGTCGTGGCGTCATGGATCAATCAAGTGGACAGCAAGGAGGGGAACACGCTCGACATGTTCCGGCTCCACTCCGGCAGCCCGACAGGGCGCGACGCCCGTCGTTACGGTCACCTCGTCCACTACATGCTCGACAACGGCGCCTCGCTGGGATCGGGCGGCGTCCATCCGCATCGCCCGCGCCACGGCAGCGAGAACGATCTCGACATGAAGGCGATCTCGCTGCGGCTGATCAGCCTGGGCGCGTACGAGCGGCCGTGGCAGGACATCGAGGACGCCGGCCACCCCGAGACGATCGGCTGGTTCGGGGCGGAAGGGTTCCGGCCGGGCGAGTGGAAGTCCAGCATCCCGAACCCGACGTTCGACGCGGTCACCGATCGAGACGGCTACTGGGGCGCGAAGCTCGTGATGTCGTTCACCGACGAGCAGCTGGCCGGAGCGATGGACGCCACCGAGTGGTCCGATCCCGCGGCCCGGGCCTACATCCTGCAGGGGCTCCGGGAGCGCCGCGACCTGATCGGCCGCTACTGGTTCGCCCGCGTCTCGCCGCTCGACCGGCCGCGCGTGGAAGCGGGCGCGGTGACGTTCGACGACCTGTGGACCGAGCACTTCGGTGGTCCAGGTCAGTACCGCTACGACTTCGACGGCGCCGCGGACGGAGAGGGAATCGCGGATCAGCCTCGCGTGCCGCTTCCTGCTGGACTTGCCGCCGGCGACGGCGGACGCGTCCGCCTGCGGGTCTGGCGCTCGAAGCCCGCGGGAACGGGTTGGGCTCCCCGCCCCGCGACGATCTGGCTCCAGTCGGGCGGGGCCGGGTGGCGCGTGACGGGAGTCCGCTACTAGGACGAAGTGGAGGGGAGGCTGAGGTGATGAGACTCGTGATTCCCATGCTCGGCGTCACGCTCTTCGGCGCCTGCACGTATCCCACCATCCAGCCCTGGGACTACGCGCCGCCCCCGATGGCCGACACGCTGGCGATCGTCGAGCCCGAGGAGACCCAGGAGAGCCTGATCTACAGCCAGGTGCACGGGTTCGGCGAGGGGGTCGCGCGCGGGCTCAATGTCAAGCGCCGCACGAGCGGTCCGCCTCCGACCTGGAACGCCGATCCCTTCGACGAGGTCGTCAACTCCACCTGGTTCACGAATCGCAACGCCCTCCGGCCGCTGACGCCGGAGGAGATCCGCCGCGGCCCGCAGACCAGCTCGGGTCCCGCACCCCCTTTGACCGTGACCTCGATCAAGAGCGAGGGTGTCTCCCCGGGGTTCAACGTCAAGGACGCGACCGGCCAGCGCTGGATTTTCAAGTTCGATCCTCCCGAGTTCCACGAGATCTCCAGCGGCGCCGAGCTGGTGGCCACGAACCTGTTCTGGGCGGCCGGCTACTACACGCCCGAGAACTACGTCCACTATTTCGATCCCGCGAACCTGACCCTCGAGGACGACCCGGACGACCCCTTGGAGGTCGAGTTCGTCGAGGATTCCGTAGTCGTCGCATACTCTACGGCTCCGGAAGAAGGCGAGCGGGAGCTGACGATGGAGGTCTTTCGGCGTCACGTCCTGGACCTCTATCCCAAGACGCAGGAAGGCCGGATCCGCGCCATGGCCAGCAAGTACCTGGAGGGCGTTCCCAAGGGCCCGTTCGAGTACATGGGGATGCGTCCGGACGACCCGAACGACGTGATCCCCCACGAGCATCGCCGCGAGCTGCGGGGCATGTACGCGATGGCGGCGTGGCTCAACCACACCGACGTCAAGGCGGGAAACTCGCTCGACATGTTCATCGTGAGCCCGCGGAGCCCGGAGGGTGAGGACGCGCCGAAGATCGGCTACCTCCGGCACAACCTGATCGACTTCGGCTCGGCGCTCGGCTCCTCGGCGGTCCGCCCCCACGACGCCCGCCACGGCAGCGAGTACCAGTTCGACGCCGGCGCGATCCTCCTGCGCCTGATCACGCTGGGCACCTATCAGCGGCCGTGGCAGGACATCGACGAGGGCTCGTATCCGTTGTCGATCGGCTACTACTCGATCGAGAACTACGATCCGGCCGACTGGCGTTCGAACATGCTGAATCCCGCGCTGATCAACCGCACCGTCAGGGACGGCTACTGGGGCGCGAAGCTCGTCATGTCGTTCACCGATGCGCAGCTCGACGCGGCGGTCGCGGCGGGCCAGTACTTGGACCCCCAGGCGGCCGCGTATCTGCTGCGCGGCATCAAGCAGCGACGCGACGCGACCGGCCGCTACTGGTTCCGGGAGGTCTCTCCGCTCGACCGGCCACGCGTGGAGGGTGGCGCAGTCGTCTTCGAGGACCTGTGGGCCAGGCACTTTGGCGGACCCACCGGCTATCGCTGGAAGCTCGAGTGGGACGCCTCCGACCCGGACATCGAGCTGGGCGGCACGACGAACGAGGCGTCGATCCCGCTTCCGACGCCGACCGGGCGGATCGACGCCGATCCGGATGACGAGGGGAACGCAGAGCTCAGGGTGTGGAAGGTTTTCGGGGACGGCAACGAGGCGCCGCGCCCGGCCACGTTCTGGCTCGCGTGGGACGCCGGGTCAGGCTCCTGGAGGGTCGTCGGCGCGCGCTATTGAGCCGCGCTTCCCCACCAGCAGCCAGGTCGGCATCTCGCCCACACCCTTCACGTCGATCATCCCGCGCTCCTCGAATTCGTAGCGATCCGCGAGCGCCTCGCGCACGGCTTCGGTCACCTGGATCTCGCCCGGCAGGCCGTGGGCCTGCATGCGGCTCGCGATCGTGACCGGATTCCCCCACAGGTCGTAGTAAAGCTTCTTCTCGCCGATCACGCCGGCCACGACCGGGCCGGTGGCGATCCCGATCCGGACCTGCACCTCGATGTCGCCCTCACGGTTCGCGATCTGATCGCGCATCGCCAGCGCGGCATCCGCGATCCGCTCGGCATGGTCCTCACCCGGCACCGGAACGCCGGCCACCGCCATGTAGCTGTCGCCGCTCGTCCCGATCTTCTCGATCCCGTGCTCCTCGACGATCCGGTCGAACTCCGTGAACAGACGGTTGAGCAGGCCGACCAGCCGGCGGGGGTCCAGGCTGGAGCTCAGGTTCGTGAAGTCGACCAGGTCGACAAACATGATCGTCGCCTCCGGGAACGCGTCGGCGATCGGACCTTTCTCGGCCTTGAGGCGCTCGGCGATCGGCTCGGGCAGCACGTTGAAGAGCACCCGCTCGCTCTTCTCGTGCTCCACCTCGGCCTCCCGCTGGGCCAGCCAGCCACGCCGCGCGAACCGCTCGACCGAGTAGCTCGCGAACATTCCGAGAATGACCGCCGCGACCAGGAAAAACTGGCTGTTGAGATACTCCCACCACGGTGTGCCTCCCTGGATACCGGTCTGGACCATCCAGGCCGCGACGACCAGCAGCGAGACCAGCATCGCGGTCTGGAACCGGAGGCGGAACATCGAATGGGCGGCAAGGATGAAGAGCAGGAGCCCCGAGAAGTACCGCACCGAGACCACGGCGGTGGCGAGGTCCATCATCCGGAGGATGCCTGCGGCGGCGGCCAGGATGGCCACACAGATGAACGCCTCCCGCGTCGTGAGCCCCACGGGCGCGAACGTGACGGCTAGCGCGAGGCCGAACACGGCGGCCACCAGGATCCGGATCGTGAGGAAGACCCCAGCCAGGTCCGGGGCCATCCACACGTCGAGCCATGCGAAGGCGGAGTAGACGATCACCGCGACGACGATCGCCAGGCGGACCTGCCAGCGCGAGTCGTGCCGGTACTCGTCGCGGAACTCCGCCTCGAGGTCGGGATCCTCGAAGCGGAGGCTCCACGTGCGGATCCTTACGGCGTCCAAACGTCGTCCGATGCGTCCACGTCGGCGTACAGTCCCTCGGGGTCGAGCTCGACCTTCGCCACCTCGCCGTCCACCGTCCCCTCGACCGTGATCTCCTTCTGTCCGGCGAACCAGCGCGTTTCGGGCGCGTCGACGGTGGTCGTGGCGCCGTCCGCGGTCGTGATCCGGAGGACGACCGGCGAGATCACGGTCCCGTCGTTCCGCACCGCTGCGACGACGTGGTTCCGGCCGGCCATCGAGTGGACTTCGACGTCCGCGATCCCCAGGTCGCTGACCCCGGGTCCATAGAACCAGGGAACCCAGAACCAGTCGAGGTCGCGGCCGGCGACCGACTCGAACGTATAGAAGAAGTCCCACGGCGTCGGGTGCCGGTAGAGCCAGCGCCGCGTGTACTCGGTCAGCGCCCTGTCATACGTCTCGTCCCCGAGGACCGATCGCAGCGCCAGCAGCGCGCTCGCTGGTTGGCGGTAGCCCAGGATCCCCACGTTCCCGCCCGCGGCGGCGACCGCGTCCGGCGCGGTCATCAGCGAGAGACCCTGCACCGGGCTCCCCGCCGTGTACTGCTCGTAGGCGTCCCGGACCTCGGCCCGCTCCGTCGACTGCGGGTAGTAATGCTCGGCCGCGAAGATCGTGATGAACGTGTTCACCCCCTCGTCCATCCAGGCATACGACGTCTCGTCCGAACCCACCATCATGGGGAACCACATGTGCCCCAGCTCGTGCGCGATGACCCCTTGCGTGGTCTCCTCGGTATCGAAATCCCTTACGAAGACGATCATCGGATATTCCATCCCTCCGACGAGGCCCTCGCTGCTCGTGATGTGCGGGTACGGATAGGGATAAACGTTCCAGCTGAACGTTTCGATCGCGTCCTTGGTCATCCTAGCCGACTCGCGCCAGGTCGTGGCGCTCGGGCGGTAGAAGGCCTGAACCACCGTTCGTCTGCCGCTCGCGGAGTCGACGACTCCGGACGTCATGTCCACCAGATAATGGTCGGAGAAGGCGAACGCCGCATCGCGGACGTCCTCCGCGTGGAAGCGCCAGGTGAGCGCCTCGCCGGCCTCACCGAGCGTCGCCTTCCCCGGACCGAAATCGGCCTGGGTGATCACGTGGACGATCTCGTCGCCGCGGACGGCTCGGGAAACGCGCTCCAATATCCCGGGCGGGAGCACTTCCTCCGGGTTCTGGAGATCTCCGGTGGCGACGACGGCGGTCCCCGCCGGTACGGTGACCGCCAGGTCGAACGTCCCGTACAAGAGATAGAACTCGCCGTTCGACAGGTACTGCCGCGTGTCCCAGCCCGTCAGGTCGTCGTAGACCGCGATCTGCGGGTACCACTGGGCGATCTGCCCGGTGGTCGAGTCCACCATGCCCATCCGCGGGACCCCCTCGCCCTCGGGGATCGTGAAGCTCCAGCCGATCTCGAATGTCGCCTTCCCGCCGGCGGATGGGAGCGGCGTGGGCAGCCGCACGGCCATGACCGTCCCCTGCTGGATCGTGTGGCGGTTGTCATCGGGGTCGACCTCGCGCGCCTCGCCGTCCACCGACAGCGACGTGAGCTCGAGCCCGCCCGTGATCGGCACCTCCCGGCCGCGGAGCGCGCCTTCCGCGAACAGGTTCTGGTAGAGGTGGAAGTAGACGACCCGCAGCGTGTCGGGCGAGTCGTTCGTGTACGTGATCGTCTCCCGTCCCGTCAGCCCGCGCGTTCCGGGCTCCACCGTCACGTCGATCGCGTAGTCGGCGCGCTGCTGCCAGTACCCGGCACCCGGCTCTCCGGTCACGGTCCGGGTACCCACTTCGACAGCAGCCAGAAAGGCCGGGCTCGGTCGCACCTCGAGCGGCGCCAGGGCCCGCTCCTGCGCCCCGGCCCGCTCCTGCGCCCCGACCGGAGCGGCGCAGATCGACAGGAAGAGGATTATGAGCGGAAGACGATCGACGGTCACTCGATGGACTCCTTCGGTGGAGGTATCGGACGGCCATTCGAACGTAGGGCGCCGTCCTTTTGAAGGCCACGGGCTCTTTGACGGGTCCGGTAGTGGGAGCTAGCGTCCCGGCCCATGCGCGTCCTCGTGATCGGCGGCTCCCGCTTCGTCGGGCCCCGGCTCGTCCGCTCGCTCGTCGAGCGGGGGCACGCGGTGACCACATTCACCCGCGGCTTGACGCCCAACAGGCTGCCCGGCGTTGTCGAGCGACTTCACGGAGACCGAACTGACCCCTCGGAGCTGGGGCGCGCGCTCGCCGGCCGCTCGTTCGACGGCTGCGTGGACACGATCGCGATGCGGGGCAGCGACACGACCGCGGCCATCGACCTTCTGGACGGCCGCATCGGCCACTACGTTCACTTTTCGACCGGTCAGGTCTATCTCGTCCGCCAGGGATGTCCCACGCCCGCCCGCGAAGAGGATTACGACGGCCCGCTCGCGGCTCCGCCCACGGAGGGTGCGTGGGACGTCGACCAGTGGGAATATGGGATCGAGAAGCGCGAGTGTGAGGACGCGCTGGAGGCGGCGTGGACGACGCGCGGGTTCCCGGCCACGCGACTCCGGCTGACGATGGTCCACGGCGAAGACGATCCGCAGGGCAGGATACGGGCGTACGTCCAGCGGCTCCAGGAGGGCGGGCCGTTACTGGTCCCGATCGAGCCGATCCCCCTCATCCGCCCGATCTCCGCCTCCGCGGTCGTCGAGACGGTCGTGGGGATCGTGGAGAGCGGGAAGGGGAAGGGCGCGGTCTACAACCTGGCCCAGGGTGAGGCGTGGAGTCACGACCGGCTCGTCACGCGGATCGCAGAAATGCTGGGTACCAGGGTCGAGCTCGTCCCGCTGCCGCGCGAGGAGCTTCTCGCGGCGGGCGTGTATCCCGGCTGCGCCCCGCTCTCCAAGCCGTGGATGTCGGTGCTCGACTCGGGCCGCGCCGCGAGAGAACTGGGCTTCCGGCCCGGTAGCTTCGACGACTGGTTGCCCGCGGTGGTGGAGAGGGTGTCCGAGCTGCCATCACCCCATGACTTCGAGGACCTTCGTGCGCGCGAGATCGCGCTCGCCTAACGCCCTTCGGCCGTGCGCTCGTGAGACTCCGGCGGGCGCGGGGTCGGGGTTCCGGGCTTCCCTTTGCTGTACTTCACCTCGACCGTGTCCCGGATCGCGGGGGGCTGGACGCCTGCTTCGAATTGCTTCTTCGCCTCCCGGGCGACACTGATGCAGATCGCTCAGGAGAAGCCCATCGGGTCGGGGGAGATCCGCGGAAGCGCTCCGGTCCGGTCGATGATGTCGATGAAGCAGTCGTAGTTCGACTCGTGTGCGGACCTCGGATGCTCGCAGCCGCAATAGCACGGCATGTACTGCAGGACCTCCGGGTGCTTGGCCGCGAAGACGTAGGCCTCGATGACCTCAGGATCGGCTTTCTCCAGCCCGGCTGGGAACTCGACGCCCTCGACCGTCACCCACTGAGTATCGGCCGGAGCGGACGCCCAGGAAGCCACCTTTCCTTCCGGGACCTCGCTCCGGTTCTTACAGGCTGAGACGGTCAGGAGGACGGCGCCGGCCACCCAGACAGGCAGCGATCCACGCACGCGAATTCTCATCGGTTCCGTACCTCCACGAGATTCTGTTCGACGAGGTCGGCGATGAGTCGCAGAACCTCGTCGTGACATCTCTCCGGTTCGACATCGTATTCCTCGAGGAGCACCCGCTCGATCTCGCGTACGGCCACCGGCTCCTGGAGGAGCTTCCATATCCGGGCGCTCACGTCCTCGAGGCCGAAGTATAAGCCATCCTCCATGTTCAGGATCACGACCTCCTCGCCCACATCCGCGGCCACCAGCCGTGGAGTCGAGACCACAACGGAGTCGTCGGAGAGGTCCATAGGGGGCAAAATACACCGTTCCCCCGCCAGGCGCTTCATGTCGCTCGCCCGATGCTGTGCCCGTATTGGACTCTCTCGAACTCGGACCTCATGGCGGATCTTACCTGCTCAACTCAGCCGCCAGACGCTCCGCCTCCGCCAGTCGGCCCGAAATCCCCGGCCGGCTTCGCCAGCTCGCGGCTACCCGGATACCGGACGGGAGCTCGAGGCCCTCCAGCGCCCGCCACGAAACGTCCCACGCCGGCATCTTCGCGCGTGATACGTTCAGGACCCGGGCGGCGTAGCCGGTAACTCGGGCGAACTCGTCGACCGCGATCTTCCCCAGCCGGTCGTCCGGCTCCTCAACGAGCCCGTGGCTCTTCGTGCCCCCCAGGTAGGCGGTGTACACCCCTTCTCGCCCGAACAGGCTGTCGTTCCAGGTCACGCCGCGGGTCGTGAGCTCCTCGCCCAGCGCGACCTGGTAGCCGAGCCCGCGGAGGCCGGTCCCGGGGGCGTGGAGGTGGACAACCGCCAGGGGATTGTAGACCAGCCGCCCGAGCCGGCCCGCCGCTTCGGGGGCAACCTCCGCCAGGAGACGGGCCGCAGCCGGCGCATCGCACGTCAGAACGACGATCTCGGTCTCGACCGCCCCTTCCTCGAGCTCGATCGCCCAGCCCTTTCCCCACCGTCGCAGGCCCCGAGCGGGACACCCCAGCCACACCGACCCTGCGTGGGGGGCGTGGAGCGCGTCGGTCAAGGTCTGAATGCCGTCTCGGAATGAGCACGCGGCCGGCGGAGCGATCGACCCTCCCCGTCTGAGTAGCCGGAGCAGGAAGCTCCTGCGGATGCCGAGCTCCCGCAGGGCGTTGGCCATCGACAAGCCGACGACCATGTCGGCGGGATCGGATGCGTAGAGGCCGCCGTAGAGCGGACCCACCAGCCGCTCGTACGCCTCGCGGCCGAGCTTACGGGTGAGGAGCGCCGCTACCCGCTCGTCATCCCGCAGCCCGGCGGTCAGGGGTTCCCCCGCGAGCCGGAGCTTTCCCCTCCAGGTGAGGAGATCGCCGGTCACGAGTGACCGAAGCGAGAACGGAACCTCCCGCAGCGCGCCGTCCGTCCAGACGTAGAGCGGGAGCCCCTCCGGCGCGTACACGACCTCACGCTCGAGACCGAGCTCCCCCACCAGCGTGGCCAGGCTCCCGGTCATGCGGGCGCGCTGGGGTCCGAACTCGAGGACCCGGCCCTCGATCCGCCCGCTCCGAATCACGCCCCCGGGGCGGTCAGCCGCCTCCAGGACCACGTGCTCGACTCGACGCTTGGCGAGCTCGTGCGCGAGCGCGAGGCCGGTCAATCCCCCGCCCACGATGCCGATCATGCCGCTTCGTCCGGAATCCGAAACCTCCTACGAGTCGAGGGGGCCCAAGATATCGGCCCGCCGACCGAGCCGCTCGCGGAACCGGGCGACCCGGTTCCGAGTATCATGCGCATGCCGAGACTCGCGTTCGCCGTTGTGCCGACCCTCGTCGCCATCGCGCTCGTCCCCGCAGCTACGCTCGCGCAGCCGGAGGGCGCCAACCAGGCCACCGCGGCGCTGGTGATCTCCACGCCGCGCGGCGAATTCGACGACAACACCGACACGGGCTTCGGCTTCACGGGAACCTACCTCCGCTCGATCTCGCCAAACCGCGTGGTCGGGATCGGCCTGTCGGGGTCGTTCCTGGGCTACGGCAGCACGTCGCGCCGGGTTCCACTCTCGAACACGATCCCCGACATCCTCGTGGACGTCGAGACCAGCAACAACACGGCCTTCGTGCTGGGCGTCTTCGAGGTCCGCATCCCGGGGAGCTTTCAGCCGTATCTCCAGGCCCTCGGCGGCGGCGGATTCTTCTATACGACCACCTCCCTTCAGGACACGCGGACCGACCAGGTCATCCTCAGCGACACCAACCAGAGCGACGCCACCTGGGTGTGGGGTGGCGGCGGCGGGCTCC
>DASQEN010000082.1:0-12987 GCA_035633635.1 Gemmatimonadota bacterium
GATCTCGCGTTCACGAGCGCCGACAAGACGGCGGCGGATTCGCTGATGCGGCGCTTCGAGCCCGCCACGGCCGGGAGCGACTATGGTGAGGCGTACTCGACCGCATACGCGCTCGCGTTCGGCGACTCGATCACCCGCGCCCGCGCGCTGGCCGGGCTCGGGTCGATCCCCTTCTACGCGTACCGCCGCATCATCCCTCTGCTCGGCCACCCCCGGTTCGCCCGCACCCAGGCGGAGGCGTTCCGCATCGCCCGATCGAGACCCGAGTATGAGACGGTCGCGGCTACGGTCGACTTCGGCTACGGCCAGTCGCTCCTGCTGACCGGCAAGCTCGGCACGCTGACCGAAGTGGTGGAAACGGGGTCGATGAATCCGGCGGCCGTGTCCCAGACGTTGTCGATCGCCACGCTCACCGACCTCCCGATCCCGAGCGCGGTCTACGACGGCGCGCTTTCGGCGGGATCCGGCGACCCGGCCTTGGGACCGATGGCGGCGCTCGCGGCGATCCGCGCGCTCGAGTCCGGGGATCGGCGGAGCGCGAGGGAGACGATCGAGGGTCTGCGCGCCGGCGCCGGCGCGATGCTCGCGGCCGGCGACTCGGCGACGGCCCGGCTGCTGACCGGAGTCGTGCGGGGCCTCGACGCCCGGGACGCCATGCTGCAGGGCAGGAGGGCCGAGGCGCTGGCAGAGCTCGAGGCCGTCTACCGGGAGATGGGATTCCCCGCTGCGGCCGCCTGGGCGGCCGAGATCCTCGCCGAGCAGGGGGACACCGATCGCGCGATCCGCTACCTCGAGCAACTCGGAGCGTCCCCGCTGGTAGGTCTCGGGCTCGGCGAGCTCTACGAGAAGGCGGGGCGTCCCGAGGAGGCGCTCGAGGCGTACGGCTGGGTGCCGCTCGCGTGGGGAAGCGCCGACCCCGCGCTCCAGCCGCGGGTCGCCGAGGCCCGCCAGGCGATCGCCCGGCTCGAAGGTCTCGGGCGCGACTGAAGGGAACCTCAGACGAGGCGCGCGTGCAACCGGATGTCGACCCCGGCCAGGGCTTTCGAGACCGGGCAGTTCTGCTTCGCTCTCTCGGCCTCCTTCTGGAACTCGTCCTCGTCGATCCCCGGCACCTCGGCCTCGGTGTCGAGCGTGATCGTGGCGATCTTCGGCCCATCGCTCATGTCGAGCTCGACTTGGGCCGTCGTGGTCACCCGCTTCGGCTCGTGGCCCGCTTTCCCCAGCGCCGCGGCGAGCGCCATCGAGAAGCACGCCGCGTGGGCAGCGCCGATCAGCTCCTCCGGGTTCGTACCCTTCTCCTGCTCGAACCGCGAGCCGAACGAGTAGCTCCCCTCGAAGGCCCCGCTCCCCAGGGACAGCGAACCCCGGCCGTCCTTGAGCCCACCCTTCCACTCCGCACTTCCGCTCCTCTGTGGCATTGCGCCCTCCTTGATGGATGTCTCGATTCCTGCCGCCGCGGAGGGTACCCGCGTGCGCGGGGCGGCGGCAAGCCGCGATCACCCCTCGCCCTGGGAGAGTGAATGGAGGTCGATCCGCGCCGCAGATTGCCTGCCCCGGCCGGAAAGGATCCGGCAAGTGTCCCAGCCCGAGATCCAGCATTAGGTTGAGGCGCCGGACCCATCCGTCTTTCCGATCAGACCGTATCACCTACGGGGCGGTCGACCGGTGGAAAGGAAACCACGGTTGCCGCCTTCGATCGAAATCCAGCCCTTGCTCCTCCGCGTCGCCGACGAGGACCCGCGCGCGCTGGCGGACCTCTACGACGCGACCGTTCGATACGCGTTCGGGATCCTGCGACGCATGCTGTGGAGCGCGGAGGCCGCCGAGGAGGTGGCCCAGGAGGTGTACATGCAGGTCTGGAAGACGGCCGGGAGCTTCGATCCCAAGCGCAGCTCGGCCTGGTCCTGGCTGGCGCTCTTGACGCGCAGCCGGGCGATCGACCGGATGCGGGCCGAGGGCTCTTACCGCAACGCCGTCGATGACCTGATGCGACGCGAACCGCTCTCGGATCCGCCGCTGGAGCCGAGCGGGCACCCCCACCAGGAAGCCGCGGCTTCCGAGCGCGCGGAGCTCGTCCGTGCGGCGTTGGGCTGGCTACCCGGCGACCAGCGCCGGGCGTTGGAGCTGGCGTTCTTCGGGGGACTCACCCATCGCGAGATCGCCGAATTGACCGCCACGCCCCTGGGAACCGTGAAAACGCGCATCCGCACGTCGATGCTGAAACTCAGGGAGCGCCTGGGACCGGAGCTCGAACGATGAACGAGACGACTCGGATGTCCGACGACCATTTTCATGATCTGGCGATCGCCCATCTCCTGGGGGAGCTCGATACGGCCCGAGAGGCCGAGTTCCGGGCCGAGCTGATTCGCCGCGGCGCCCCGGGACACGCCACGTTGCGGGAGCTTCGGGAAACGCTGGGCGACCTCGCGCTCGCGGTCGCCCCGGCGGAGCCCCCGCCCTCCCTCCGGGCGCGGGTGTTGACGAGCGTCGGAGCCCCCGTCTCGGCCCCCGAGCTTCCACCCGCCCGCGAGCGGTCGCTCTGGCCGTGGGCTGCGGCCGCGGTCCTGGCTGCCCTGACCGTGGGCCTCGGCATGTGGACGGCGCGGCTAGCCGACGAGCGCGATCGGTTGCGCGCCGCGGTCGACCAGCTGGAGGAGCGGGTCGCCGCGGCCGACTCGGCCAAGGAGAGGTTGGCGGCCCTCGAGGAGGATCTCGATCTCGTCGGCGCCCCGCGCTCCGCCGTGCACGGGCTCGTGGGAACGCAGGCTTTCCCGCAGGCCGGCGCCCGGATGTTCGTCGACCCGGCGACGGGACGCGCGCTGCTTTTCGCATACGATCTGCCGGTGCTGGGGCCCGACGAACTGTACGAGCTGTGGGCGATCGGCGCGGAGGGACCTCGCGCAGCCGGCGTGTTCCGGCCGGACGACGAGGGGCGGGCACGTCTCGAGATCCCGGACCCGGAGCTTTTGCGTGACGTTCAGACGCTGGCCGTCACCGTCGAACCGGCGCCCGGTGGCGAGCAGCCGACCGGCGAGGTCGTCCTCTCGTCCGGCCGGTCCTGAGTCAGGAGCGAGGATTCTTACAGAAGGAAGGCGGCAGGAGCGAGGGTGAGATCGGGGGGCGTGGACGTTCTCGCCCCCCGTCTCGATCCAACGTCATTCCTCGCTGTCGTCACCTACGCCCTGCTCGAACGGAACGCAGCCCAGCACCTCGGTGCGCTCGCCGCCGGTTCTGAAGATCGTTACGTAGTAGTTGCCCGTCGCCACGAAGCTGGCGTCGACCAACGCGGTGAACGAGCCCTGGGAGTTCGCATCGGGGACGATGTTGGGGTAGCTGGACACCGCTCCCATGATCGTGCCCGTGCACGAGCCCTCGTAAACACCCCAGGCGTAGTCGCCACGCGGCAACAGGCCCGGCAAGGTCACGCTGACCCGGGTACGCGTTTCGTTCAGTTTGGTCGCGCTCGTGTGGGCGATCGACTTCTGGTCGCCGACCTTCCCCTCGGTCCCGCGATAGACCTTGGCGTGCCAGTGATCGGCGCTGCTGGTCGCGCCCATCCCGCCCGCGCAGGCCACCACCAGGGCCATTCCAGCCGTCATCAGCGTGTACTTCGCAAACGCCATTCTTGCCTCTCCTTGGGTAGGGGTCCTGTAAGACCGTCCTATTATCTACTACCGGGCCGGTCCGTGGCAATAGCTGCCCTCCGACCGGAGCGGACTACAGGTTGAGCCAGCCGTTGATCTTGACCAGGAACACGTCGTGCGCGTCGGCCCGGAAGAGGTCGCCGAGGTCGTCCCCCAGCCGGAAAGAGGGGTCACCGGCGGTGCTGTCACGGCCCTGGGACCAGACGAAGAAGATCGTCGAGCCGGGGCGGTACTCCCAGCGGGCGACGAGGTTCGAGCGAAACTCCCGGAAGTTGAAGTCCGGCCGGTCGAAGGAGAAGTCGGCCGTGCCATCGAGGTCCTCGTCGACGCGGTACTCGTCGCCGTCGAGCGCGATCTCTTCCGGCGTGAACTCTCGGAAGCGACCCTCGGGTGTCTCGGCCGTCGGGTCCGCCACGCGCTTGAACCCCGAGTAGTCGCCGGCGCTCACGAACGGCTGTGCGTAGAGCTGGATGCTGAGCGTCGGCGTGAGCGTGTAGTCGACCCGCGTCGTGAGTCCGAACGTGCGCTGCCGGATGTCGGCGAACACGTAGCGCGGAGTGGCAGTGCCGTCCTCCACCGTGGTCACGTACTGCCATGCGTCGCGCCGCGTCTCGAAGAACGGTGCCAGCCGGATCGAGGTCCCCTCGCTCGCCTGCCACTCTGTCCCCAGGCTCCAGCTGAGCTCGCGGCCGTCGGTATCGTCCTCGGCGCTCCAATTCCCGTCGAGCGTCAGCTGAAAGCGTCGGCGATCGTCGCTCTCGAAGCCGTACCATCCGCTCCATTCGCCGGGCTCCCGGATCGCCGGCCCGCCTCGCAGCGCATCGGTCTGCCAGTTGTCGAAGTCGCGCTCCAGGCCGCCGTAGACGAACCAGAAGTTCTGCAGCTGGGCGTTTCCGTTGACGTTCGTTTCGTGGGAAACCAGCAGCCCGTCGAAGTTGTCGAACGAGGAGTAGTTCACGTTCATTCCGCCGCTGCGGAAGAAGCGGTTGGGCTGGAGCAGCCGGTAGCCGGCGAACGCCCCGTATCCGATCATGTCGGTCTCCCGCATGAACCCGAGGTCGTTGACCTCGAAGCCGGGCGAGCGCACCATCGAGAACGCCGCCGCCCTCCACGGGCCGCCGCTCTCCTTGGCGATCTCTCCGACCCACGACCAGCCCGACATCGACGTGGCCATCGAATCGACGTCCTGCCCGGAATCGGGCCGCTGGAAGAACCGCGCCGAGGAACGCTGTGCGCGGACGATCGCCTCAGGGCTCCCCTCGATCCGCGAGGCGAGCAGCTTTCCGCTGACTCGCCAACGATCGCCGGCGAACCGGTGAGTGAGGTCCAGCCCCCCGGCATACGCAGTGGAGCGCAATAGATCCTCGAGCCCGCTCCCGTCGAGCTGCCGGTGCGTTCCGGTCACGACCGCGCCGACTCTCGTCGCGCCCGCGCGCATGTCCCTGAGGACTCTGACCACTGAGTAGTTCGCGCGCGGCTCCACTACGTCGGTCAAGCGCTCGCCGTCGGCGGACAGCACCCGCGCGCTCTCCTCGTCGGTCACCGCATCGAGAACGCCGATCGACCAGCCTCCCGCGGTGCGACCGGACAGCTTCGCCGCCCCGAAGATCGAGGTCCGGTCGGGGAACTCCACCCATCCACCCCGATCGTCCGCCTCCCCCTGGGGAGCGCGCCCGATCCGTCGCGAGTAGAACAGGGTCTCGATGTCCCCGTCCCCTACGCCGAGGCCGAAGCGGTAGATATCCGCCCCCTCGACGAAGAACGGCCTCCGCTCCTCGAAGAACGTCTCGAACGCGGACAGGTTCACTTCCGACGGGTCGGCTTCGACCTGGCCGAAATCGGGGTTCAGGGTCGCGTCCAGGGTCAGGTTCGACGTGAGGCCGTACTTGAGGTCCAGACCCCCGGACAGCTTCCAGTCGCTGGCGTCGTAGAACGGATCCGCCTGGTCGCCGGGCTCACGCCCGACCTGGGCCAGCGTGTAGGGGAGGAGCTCCAGTCGGCGCGGTGCCTCTAGGCCGCGGAAGCCTTCCACCTCGCCCAGGTACTTCACGAAGTTCGGATCGTTGTTGGGGATCGGCGACCACCACGACTGCTCGTCCAGCCGCTGCACGATACGACCGACGTTGATGCCCCAGACCGCCTGGTCGGGAGAGAAGCGGAGCATCGAGAGCGGGATCCTGAACTCGGCGGTCCAGCCCTCGGACGTCTTCCCGGTCGCCACATCCCAGACCGCGTCCCAGCGGATGTCGTCGTCCTGGCCGTTGGCGCCGATGCCGTCGGCCTTCACCCCCGCGGGGTTCACAAAGAACTCGAACGCGGAGACGCGGTCGAGATCCGCATCGACCAGGAGGAAGATCCAGTCGGAGGAGCCGAGCTCGTCGCGGCGGGTGAGCCGACCCACGATCCTCTCCGGCTCCGGGTCGAAGGCTTCGACCGCCACATAGAGCGCGTGCTCGTCGACCGCGATCCTCGCGACCGTCCGCATGGCGGAGGGCCGCCCCTGACTGGGGCGGCGCTGAATGAAATCCGAGAGCGGCTGGGCGCCCGACCACACCGGATCGTCCAGTCGGCCGTCGATCCGCGGCGTCTCCTCCGAGGTCGTCACGCGGAGCGCGGATGCGCGCTTCTGTTCGATCGTCTGCGGGACCTGGGGGCCGGCCGGCTGGGCCAAGGCTCGAGTGACCACCATCAGACCCGCAAGCGCGAACACGAGTGGCAGCACGCTCCGCGGCATGCCGGTCCCTACGCGCAGGCCTCGGTTCGGGTTTCACGAACGGCGCCGTCCGCCACCTTGACGCCGGGGTCGCCGCGGTAGACGATGGGAGATGCGCGCGGTGCGGTTCCACCAGACCGGCGGCCCGGACGTGCTTCAGGTCGACGAGGCCCCGCTGCCCGAGCCGGGACCCGGGGAGGTCCGGGTCCGGGTGCGCCACGCGGGCGTGAACTTCATCGACACCTACCTGCGCGCCGGCTCCTACGACCCGGGGCCGCTGCCCGCCACGGCCGGCAAGGAGGGGGCAGGGCGCGTCGACGCCGTCGGCTCCGGCGTTCGGGATCTCGCGGCGGGCGACCGGGTTGCCTTCTTCGACGCCCGGGGGGCGTACGCCGAAGCGGTCGTGATCCCCGCGGCCCGCGCAATCCGTGTCCCCCTGGAGCTCGACGACCGTCAGGCGGCGGCGCTCCCCCTCCAGGGGATGACCGCGCACTATCTGACCCACGAGATCCGGCCTCTCGAGGAGGGGGACACGGTGCTGATCCACGCCGCCGCGGGAGGGGTGGGACATCTCGCGGTCCAGATGGCGAAGCTCGCCGGCGCGGTCGTGCTGGCCACGTGCTCGACGGAGGAGAAGGCATCCCGGGTCCGCGATCTCGGCGCCGATCACGTGATCCGCTACGACCGGGTCGATTTCGCGGACGAGGCCCTGAAGATCACGGGCGGCCGCGGGGTGGACGTGGCGATCGACGGGGTCGGGAGGTCGACGTTCGTGGACAGCGTGCGCGCGACGCGTGTCCGCGGCCACGTGATCTTCTTCGGGCAGTCGAGCGGACCGCCGGACCCCGTCCAGCCCCGCCGACTGCTCGGAAGCCGCACGCTGACGACCGCTTCGCTCTTCGACTACACGCGGACGCGCGCGGACCTGCTGGCGCTGGCGGAGCCGGTGATGGCCTGGGCGGCAGCAGGTTCGCTGATTGCGTCGATCGACCGCGTGCTCGTGCTGGAGGAAGCCGGGCGCGCGCACGAGCTCCTCGAGGGACGCCGCACGATGGGGAAGATCCTGCTCGAGCCGTGAAGAACGAACCTCGTCGCGCTTACGAAGCCGCCAGCCGCTCCAGCCGGTCGATTGTCCCGACGATGTCCGCTTCGGTGGTGCGCGGGTTGAGCGCGCAGAGCCGCAGGGCGGGACGGCCGCGCAGGACCGTCGAGCTCAGGAACGCCCACCCGTCCGCGAGCGAAGCTTCGGCGAGCCCATGCGTCACCTCGTCCGCCTTCTGGTCGGCTACTCCCTTCGGCGCCCAGCCGAACGCCACCGTTCCGAGCCGGGCCGGCGACACGATCCGCCAGAGCCCCGACTCTACGAGCCGCGCCTCGGCACGCTCCGCGTTGTCGATGCCCTGTTCGACCGCCGCGCGGAACGCCGCGAGACCGAACACCTGAAGCGACATCCAGAGCTTCAGCGCCCGGAAGCTGCGGCTGAGCTGGATCCCGAAATCCGAGAAATGCACCTCCTCCTCCACGCGATGGACGTCCCGCATATAGTCCGGCCGTGTGTGGAACACGTCGGCCATGAGCCCCGCGTCCCGCACCAGCACGCACCCGATCTCGAACGGCTGGAACAGCCACTTGTGGGGATCGAGGGCCAGCGAGTCCGCGCGCTCGAGGCCCGAAAGCGCGCGGCGCCCGCGCGGGCTCAACATGGCCCCTCCCCCGTATGCCGCGTCGGCATGCAGCCACAGCCCTTCCGCGACGCAGAGGTCCGCCAGCTCGGGGAGCGGGTCGACCGCACCGGTGTTGGTCGTGCCGGCGTTGGCGATCACGCAGAACGGGACTCGCCCGGCCGCGCGGTCTTCGGCGATCGCGCGTGCGAGACCGTCCACGGGTAGACGGAAGTCGCCGTCGGACGCGAGCAGGCGAAGCTGGCCACTCGAGAGGCCGAGCACCCGTAGCGCGCGCGCGACCGAGGAGTGGGTCTGGTCGGAGGCATAGGCCACGCCGTCCGGTAACCGTGCGCCCAGCCTCGACTCGCGCGCCACCGCGAGCGCGGTCAGGTTCGCCATCGAGCCGCCGCTCACGAACAGGCCGCCGGAGCCTTCCGGGAAACCGCACAGATCCCGCAGCCAGTCCACGGTCACGAGCTCGACCATGGCCGGGCCCGAGGCGCCGAGCCACGTACCGGCGAACACGTTGAACCCGCTCGCCAGCGCGTCGGCGAGGAACCCGACGTAGTTGCCGGGGCCGGGGACGAACGCGAAAAACCGCGGGTGGTCCACACGCGCGGTCCACGGCAGGACGTCCTGCATCACGCGGTCGATCACGTCGTGAGGGTCCGCTCCGTGCTCGGGGATCGGCTCGCGGAGCGCGGCTTCGAGGTCGGCGCGCGCGCCGCGGCGCGCCGCCGGCTCGTCCCGGATACGGGTCAGGTGCTCGACGACCAGGTCGACGACCCGGTAGCCGAGCTCTCGCATCCGTTCCTCCGGGAGCGAGAGCTCAGCCTCGGGCGGAGGCGAGCTCAGCGGACGGCGGGAATCCAGGGGAGGGCCGCGACGGCGCGGCCGGGACCCTGGCGCAGGGCCACGCCGAACCCTGCCAGACCCTTCACCAGGTCCCCCAGCGCGAGCACGGCCGCGCGCTCGCGCGGCGACATCGAGGCGGGCGCTCCCGCCGAGCGGGCGCCTCCGAGCCTCTGCAGATAGAGCGCGTCGCGCAGTCGGTCGAGCAGCGTCTGCTCACGCGGGTAGACGTGGAGCCGAACCGGTGCCTCCCGATCCAGGCCGGCCTCCTCCTTGGCCGACGCCAAAGCCTCCTCGAGCCCGCCGACCACATCCACCAGTCCGCGCTCGGCCGCCGCCGACCCCGACCAGACCCGTCCCTGCGCCACCGCATCCACCTCGGCCTCGGTCATCCCCCGCCCTTCGGCGACCCGGCCGATGAAGCTCCGATACGTGTGCTCGATCAGCCGCCTGAAGGTCTGCCGCTCTTCCTCCGAGAGCGGCCGGATCGACGTCGGGAAGTCGGCGGCGGGGTTGGTCTCCATCGTGTCCCAGTCGATTCCGAGCTTGTCGTACACCTCGCTCGCGTCGAACAGGACACCGAAAACGCCGATCGAGCCGGTCAGCGTGGAAGCCGAAGCCACGATCTGGTCGGCGCCGGCCGACATGTAGTAGCCGCCCGAAGCGGCGACGTCACCCATCGAGACGACGACGGGAACGAATTCGCGCAGCGCCTCGACTGCGCCCCAGATCTCCTCGGAGGCGATCGCGTCGCCGCCCGGGCTGTCGACCCGGATGACGACCGCGTCGAGGGAGCCGTCCTCGGCCACCTCCCGGAGGAGGCGCTTCATCGTTTCGGCGCCCATCGTGCGGCCGAAGATCGGGTCGAAGCCGCTTTCGCCCCCGGTGATCGCGCCGACCGCGTAGACCAGGCCGATCGTCCCCTCGGCATCCTTGGGGCCCTCGGGCAGCGTGGCCGCGTAGTCACGGACGTCGACGACGTGTCCCTCGACATCTTCCGGCCACAGGCTGTCCGGGTCAGCCTCGAGCGCGCGGGCGACGGCCCGCCGTCGCACCTCGCTATCGTGGAGCTCGCCGTCGACGAGGCCGAGCGCCTGGAGGTCGCGGCTCAAGTAGACTCCCTGGTCAAGTCCGCGAACGAACCGATCGCGGTCGACCCCCCGCGTCTCCGTGACGGCGTCCACGAACCGCCCGTAGATCCCGTCCAGGATTGCCTGCGTCGCCTCGCGGTCCGGCTCGCTCATGTTCGTGCGGCGGAACATGTCCGCCGCGCTCTTGTAGACCCCGATCGCCTCGACCTGGGGCACGATCCCCACCTTCTCGAACATCTCCTGGACAAAAGGGGTCTCGACGCGGAACCCGTTCATCTCGATGCCCGAACCGGGCAGCAGGAACAGGCTGTCCGCGGAGAGCGCGACGTAGTAGCCGAGCTCGTCGGTGATCGAGGTGAAGGCGTATATGAACTTCCCGTTCTCGCGGAAGTCCGCGAGCGCGGCCCTCAGCTCTTCGGCCTTCGCCCAGCCGTAGCCGGGGTCGCCGACCCGGAGATGGACGCCGGCGATGCGATCGTCATGAGCCGCCCGCTCGAGCGCCAGTCGGAGGTCGTGCATCTGGTGCTCGGCGCCTTCCAGCTCGGCCGCAAAGAATTCGGGAGGCGAGCGCTCGACGATCAAGCCCTGAAGATCGATGGCGAGGATCGCCGGAGCGTCGACCTCGACCCGGCGGTCGTAGCGGAAGAACGGCGCCAGCAGCATCGCGCCCGCGAAGACCAGGATCGCGACGCCCGCCAGGACTGCGAGCAGGATGAGGAGGGTTCGCTTCACCGGAGGGCCAAGAGTCGCTCTCCGCGGAGTCCGGCGTCAAGGCGGCGGAGCAAGACGGCGAGCAGGAACCTGCGTATCATCGTGGGCCTATGACCGAGTGGCTACGCGGCTTCGATCCGGTCGTCCAGGCCCTGCTGGCCGGTGGCTTCACGTGGGCGGTGACAGCGATGGGGGCCGGGCTCGTCTTCTTCACCCGCCGCATGGACGAAGCGCTCCTCGATGGTATGCTCGGCTTCGCCGCCGGCGTCATGATCGCGGCCAGCTTCTGGTCGCTCCTCGTCCCGGCCATCGACATGGCAGCCGCCGCGGGGACGTGGGAGTGGCTGCCCGCGCTTGTCGGCTTCCTCTCTGGAGGGGCATTCCTGCGGATCGCCGACCACTTCCTGCCCCACCTCCACCCCCGCCTCCGGATGGAGCAGGCCGAGGGCCCGCCCACCGCCTGGCGGCGAACCACGCTCCTCGTGCTCGCGATCACGCTCCACAACGTGCCCGAGGGGCTCGCGGTGGGGGTCGCGTTCGCCGCGGCCGCCCAGAACCTGGACGTGGCGGGAGGCGCGACGCTGAGCGGCGCGATTGCGCTGGCGATGGGCATCGGCCTCCAGAACTTCCCGGAAGGGATCGCGGTCGCGATGCCGCTCCGGCGGGAAGGGGTGCGGCCGCTCAAGGCGTTCTGGTACGGCCAGCTGTCGGCCGCGGTCGAGCCGGTCGCCGCCGTCACGGGCGCGGCCGCAGTACTCCTGATCGGCGCGATGCTGCCCTACGCGCTCGCGTTCGCGGCCGGGGCCATGATCTACGTGGTGGTCGAGGAGCTGATCCCCGAGAGCCAGTCGGGGGGCAACACCGACCTCGCCACCACGGCCACGATGGTTGGCTTCGCGATCATGATGGTGCTCGACGTGGCGCTGAGCTGAGCGGCACCCGCGAGGCGGTCTCTTTGCTGCCCTCGGGATCGGGTCCCATATTCATCGGGTCCCATGTTTGGAGCCTCGATCCCCGGCGACACTCCCAACCGTGAGGCGCATTGGAACCCCGGCGCATGATCGCCACGGTCCTCTTCACCGACATCGTCGGCTCGACCGAGCGCGCGACCGCGCTCGGCGATCGGCGCTGGCGGGAGATCCTGCGCTCCCATCACGCGGCTGTGCGCGAAGAGCTCCGGCGCCATCACGGCCACGAGATTGCGACGGCTGGCGACGGGTTCCTCTCGGTGTTCGACAGCCCCGCCCACGCGCTTCTCTGCGCGGCCGCGATCCGCGAGGCCGTTCGTGGCCTCGACCTGTCGGTGCGCTGCGGCATCCACATGGGTGAGGTCGAGCGCGAGGACGGCGACGTAGGCGGGATCGCGGTTCACATCGGCGCGCGGGTCGCGGCCCTGGCCGGTCCCGACGAGATCCTGGTCTCGGGCACCGTGCGGGACGCCGAGGCGGGCTCGGACTTCGGCTTCGAGGACCGCGGCCGTCACACGCTCAAGGGCGTCGCGGGGGAGTGGCGGGTCTTCGCGCTCACGGAGATCCCGGAGGAGGCGGTTGCTTCCCTGCCGCCGCTGGCGCGCGAGGCCGGCTTCCTCGATCGCGTGCGCCAGGCGAGGCTCGTTCCCGTCCTCGCCCTCTACCTCGCCGTCGGTGCGGTCGTGCTCGCTCTCTCCACACTCCTCCGCTCGACGCTCGGCCTCCCCGACTGGGTGCCCGGAGTGACGGTCCTCCTACTCGTCGCGGGTCTCGCGGTCATCATCGCCACCGCGTGGGTGCAAGCGCGCCCGCAGACGACTGATCAGCGCACCCGCGGCCTCGACCTCCTGGGCGCGGCCCGCTCGGTGACCAGGGGCGAACTGCCGCATCTGACCTGGGGCCGCGCGATCGCGGGCGGCGCATTCGCGTTCGCGATGCTGTTCGGCGTGGCGGGCCTCTGGGTCGTGATCCAGGACCGCGGCCGGAGCTTCGCGCCCGACGAGGCGCTCGCGGACGCCGCGCCGGGGGTCGCCGTTCTACCGTTCACGGTCCAGGGCGAAGGGCTGGACGTGTGGCGCGAGGGGGCGGTCGACCTGGTAGGGTCCAACATCGACGGCGCCGCCGGGCTGCGCGCGATCGACAGCCGCACCCTCCTCGCCCGCTGGCACGAGGCCGTGAAGGGGGGCGAGCAGCCCGACCTGGCGACCTCGCTCGACGTCGCGCGCCGCACGGGCGCTCGCTATGCGCTCCTCGGCAGCGCGGTGGCGCTGGGGCGCGACCTGCGGCTGACCGCCGACGTCTACGAGGTCGCGAACGGGAAGAACCTCGGCCAGGCCCAGGTCG
>DASQEN010000083.1:0-2435 GCA_035633635.1 Gemmatimonadota bacterium
GCGCATGACCATCGCCCAGCGCGAGAACACGAGCATCTGGCCACGCGTCTGCCGGATCGCGGGGTCTCGTAGCTGGTTCGCACGGCCCTGGTCGAGAATCCCCATCTCCCGCATCCACCCCGCGTCCCGGGACAGTCGTCCGAACAGCATGGCGATCGCCTCGGTCGTCAGCGTGTGGGACGGCCGACGCAGGTCCCACGGCAGGTCGCGCGAGATCCCCTCGTCGTAGACCGCGTGTCCCAGCTCGTGGAGCGTGGTGCCCATCCAGCGCTCGTTCGGGCGGAGGTTGAGCAGGATCCGCACATCACCCTCGCGGTCGATGTCGGTGGCGAAGGCGTGCTGGTCCTTCCCCTCCTGCTCGTAGAGGCTCGAGCGGTCGAGGATCGGCTGGACCTCGAGGCCGATCCCCGCATAGAAGCGGCGCGCGATGTCGAGCAGATCCTGACCTTCGTACACCTCGTCGAGATCGATCCCGTAGATCGAAGGCATCTCCTGGAAGAAGCTGTTCTGATAGTGCCAGGGCCGGAGCCCGGCCCGGTCGACGCCGTGGAGCTCGCAGAGCCGCTCGTCGATCTCGGCCTTGAGCTCGCCGAACGGCGCGTCGGTCAGAGCCCGCAGTCGATCGAAGAAGCGATCGATCGCGGGCGGCTCCTGCTCGCCGATGCCCAGCTTCATGTGGTAGAAGTCGGAGAACCCGACTGCGTTCGCCGCCTCGTTGCGGAGCCGCACCAGCTCGTCGAGCCTGCCGGCGACGACCGGGCCGACCGACTTGAGTCCCTCCCACGACGCCTCGAGGACGGCGGGGTCCCGCTCGCGGGAGAGCGCGATCTCGAGGTCGTTGAAGGTGCGCCGCTCCCCGCCGACGACCGGCCGGAACGTCGAGAAGTCGCGCTCGATCCGCGTGGAGAGGCGGTTGATCCGCTCGCTGAGCCCGGCGTCCACCTGGCGGGGCAGCGCCTCCAGGTAGAGAAGCTCGGTAGTGCGGGTTTCTTCGGGACCACCGGTGGGCGCTTCGCGCGCCCGGGAGAGCTCGTCGAAGAGCTTCGGATCGCGATACAGCCGGTCCACGCGGTTGCGCATCTCCTCGAGCCGGCGGTAGTCGTTATCGCGCCCCGTCACGGCGGCGTCCCACCATGCGCGGCTCACTTCGGTCGAGAGAAGACGAAGCTCGCTCAGGAATTCTTGAACGTCATCGGTCATGAGCGGGAAGATAGAGGTTGCCGGGGGCCGGGGCAGGGGCCCGATTGACGTTCGGGCCGCCGCCGCCGAGAATCCCCGCGTGCGCTGCTCGCTGACCTTCCTGGTCCTAGGCCTGCTGGCCCTCGTGTGGGGCTGCGATGCGCCACGCTCGGGGTCCGAACGGCCAGGGGCCGAGGAACCGGCGCGACCGGATTCCGCGTCGCGCGAACGCCTCGTCGTCCTGCGGGCGGGGCCGCTTCATCTGGAGCGTGACCTGGGCTCCCCGGGCGTGACCGAGGTGCAGGCGGGTACGCTCCTCGACGTCATTCCCGACAGCGCCGCGGGAGACGAATGGGTTCGGGTCGCGACCTGGGACGACCGCCGCGGCTGGATCGAGGCCTCGCGGCTCATGGAGCCGGAGCAGTGGTTGCACTATGGTCGCGCGCTCGGAGGCGTTTCGCCGATCCTCCTCCGTCCCGCCTACCCGGTCGAGGGCGGCTGGGCGGTCGAAGCGCCGCTCGGGTCCCCCGGGCTCACCTCGGCGTCATCGGCCTGGCTTCTGGGCGACTCGGCACGGGGGACCAGGATCCTAGAGATCGATTCGCTGGAGAACATCTGCGGCGGCGAGCGCCACCGTTTCGGAGTCCTGGATCTGCAGTCCCCCGCCGACGACTGGCCGCTCCTGGAGGAGGGGCTGCTCGCGACTCCCTCGGGCAGCCGCCCAACGACACGTCGGCTGGCGGTCGGCCCGCTCGATCCCGACCCGGGGCTCGTCGAGCTGGCCCGCCGGGCGGCACGGGAGCTGGGCCCCTCCGGAGCGACGGGGCCGGTCGACCCCGTGTCCATCGAGTGGTCGGCGTTCGGGGAAGACGCCGCGTGGGCCGCCCTCTCGTGGCCGGTAGAGGACGTGGCTACAGGACAAGCGCAGCTGGCGTCCGCGCTCGTCTTCCGGCGCGCGGGCGACGGGTGGGAGGGTGTGGGTACACTGGGCCCCCTCGCCTCCAGCGCGGAGATTCCAACGCCCGCCTGGCGTCCCGTCGCCGCCTATTCGACGGGAGCGGCCTTTCCCACCGTGCTCCTCCTCGAGGGGCTTGAGTACGAAGGCGCGCATCTCGACATCTGGATCGAACGCGGGGATCGTTACGAACGTATTTACGAGGGGTATTACTGGGGGTGCTGACGGATGGCGGTCGGCCGTTGGACTTCATTCAGCGGCCCGGGTATGCTTTCTGTGGCATTCAGACCATGACGACGAT
>DASQEN010000084.1:0-3317 GCA_035633635.1 Gemmatimonadota bacterium
AAGGCGCTGTAGGCCGGCCTCCGAACGATACGCGGCAGAGAAAAGGACGTTGGCGTCGAGGAAGACGACGTCCACGCGCTAGCTGTGATCGCCAGGCTTCCGGTGCGGTACCGTCTCGGGATCGAGCCCCATCTTTCGGACTTCCTCGACCGCGACTATGTAGTCCTTCTCGTCGACCGCGGTGGAGAGCAGGAACTCCGCTCGACGCTCTGGCGTGTAGCTTTCCACCGGAACAGCGACGGCCGGACGGAGCAGGATGCCGTCATCTCGCGGTTCGGCGATGATCAGCGTGCCGGCACGAAGTCCGTATTGCCGTCGGAGGGGAGCCGGGATAACCACGGTCCCGCGACTGCCGACCCTGGTGGTTTCCTTGTCGGACATTCTGATTCTCAGAATAACGAATCTTCCGAGATTGTCAAGGATCCGCCCCGGACCGATTCCCGAACGGATATTTCAGGTATAGAATGTGCTCTACGCTTTCCGGGGTCACTGTCCTTGGAGGGAAACGGCGTATGGAACAAGCGGTGGTGGTGTGCAACGCCTTCCCGGACGACAACAAGGGGGGATGCGCGATCACGCAGCAGACCATCGAATGGCTGAAGGGCGTGTTCCCCGGCAGCCCGGTGTTCATCGTTCCCGTCGAGCAGACGGGAGATCATGAGATCTCTCGCTTCCGGTTCACTCTCCGACGACACCCCGAGACCCGCATTCTCCGGTCTCCGATCCATACGGACGGCTCCTTCCTGACGACGAGCTTCATGCTGCTCCGATCGTTTCGCCTGTTGTGGGGCAGGCCCGGGAACAGCGCGTTCGAGCGCACGATGTCGACCGCGGGGGTGGTGGTCAGCAAGGGGGGTTACGTGTTCGTCGAACGGGACACGCTCGGGGGCCTCCTGGGGCTCTGGTTCACCGCCTTTCCCCTGATCTATGCCACGCGCAGGAAGGTGCCGACAGTGGCGCTGTGCACGACAGTGGGCCCCTATCGGCGAGCGGCGTCCAGGATCCTGTGCCGATGGATCCTGAAGGAGGTCGATGTCGTGGTCACCCGCGACCCGATCTCCACGGAAGAGGCGAAACGCCTGGGTTGCGGGTCCGTCATCGAGGCCCCCGATATCGCGTGGACGTTCGATGAACGGAGGGTCCGCGTCGACGTTCGGCCGCCCGCCTCGTCGGGCGAGAGGTACGGCGTCCTGGTTCTCTCCGACGAGACCGCTGCGCTCGACGACATCTTCGTGCGTCGGGTCGGCGAGCTCTCCGATCGCTTGCTGAACGAGAAGGTCGTCGACCGGCTCGTCGTGGTCCTGCAGTCCCACGAAGATCGGGCGATCACGACCCGCTTCGTCACGCAACGTGCGGACCCCAGGCTGACGCTGATCGCCGCCGATCTGGCGCCGGAAGAGCTGATGGGGATCTATGGCGGAGCGGAGTTTCTGATCGGGAGGCGTCTCCACGCGGGTGTGTTCGCGCTTCTCGTGGGAGTCCCGGTCCTCCTGTTCTCCACGGACGGAGTGAAGGCGGACGGGGTCATGCAGGAGCTGGGGCTGGCGGACAGGGTAGTCCGGTACCCGGACTTCTCCGTCGAAGAGGTCCATCGACGTCTGGTCGCGATGGTCGGGAACCGGGAGGCGGAGAGAACGGCGATTCGTGATGCGGTCCGGAGGGCACGGGTGAGAGCCGCGGCGGGACTGAGCGCGGTCGCGGGGCTGCTTCAGGTCGGGAAGCCGGTCGCGGAGAAGGCGGCGGAGCTGAGCGTATGAAGATCGGCAGGCCCCGACTGGTCGAGCGCGACCGGAAGCTCGAGTACCGCGTCGACGTCGAGTCTCTCGAAGGCGCCTCCGAGCTGTGGTTCGGCGTCGCCGAGGAGCACGGCGACCTCGTCTCCGATCGCGCCGATGCGGCCGTCCTGGCCCTGCTTCTCCCGGCCATGCAGGCGGGCGAGGACCTCTACGTGGAGGGCCCGGTCTCCGAGAAGCTGCACTACGGCCTTTCGGGCCTCTTCCAGGCGGTGATGCAGCACCTCGTTCCCGCGCTGCGGCCGGTCCGGATCCACGCGGCGGAGATCGGGCCGGCCACCGGGTGGGCGCAGGGAGTGGCGACGGGATTCTCCGCGGGAATCGACTCGTTCTCTGTCCTTGCGGATCACCACTACGGCACCCCGTCTGCCGGATATCGCCTGACCCACCTCCTCTACAACAACGTCGGCTCGCACGGCGACACCGGGAACCCCCTGTTCCGGCTGCGCTACGAGCGGTTGAGACCGGCGGTGGAACGGATCGGACTTCCGTTCGTTGCCGTGGATTCCAACCTGATGGCGTTCTACAAGAGCCTGGCGTTCAAGGACACGTACACGCTGCGGAACGTGGTGGTGGCGCTTCTGCTGCAGGCCGGGATCGGCCGCTCCTTCCACGCCGCGGGCACGGTCGTATCGGGTCCTCCCCCGACGCTCCCTCTCCACGACATAGCCCACCTCGACGCGGTGGTCCTCCCGATGGTCTCGACCGAAGCTCTGGATGCCCAGTGGGTGGGGGGCAACTACACGCGGGTCGAGAAGACGCTGCAGGTGGCCGAGATCGAGGATTCGTACGACGTGCTGGACGTCTGCGTGCGGAACGACCGGGCGGGTAACTGCTCGACCTGCAAGAAATGCGTGCGCGTGGTTCTGACCTTGGAGATCGCCGGGTTCCTCGATCGGTACGCGGCGGTCTTCGACTTCGACGCGTATCGGAAGGACCGTCACTGGCGCGTCGCCCGAATCCTCCGCAAGAAGCTGGCGTTCAGCATGGAGATCAAGCTGCTCGCCCGGGAGCGAGGCTACCAGTTCCCCCTGCGGGAGCGGCTGATCGCCCTGACGAGGCTCGACGCCGTGCGGGACTGGGTGGTGGGCCTGGCCGCGCGGACGCGCGGCGGCCACCGCTGGTTGCAAAGGCGCAAGGCCAGGCGCTCGCCGCTCTACCGGCCGGGCTCTAGAACGTCACCGTAACGCCGATCTGGTACTGCACGACCTCGATCTCGCTTCGCGCGAGCCGAGGGTCGATGTCGAACTCCCCGTCGTCGGTCACCAGCGAGCCCTCCTTCAGGTACTCGACCTCGTTGCCCTTGAGGTAACGGGCGCCCAGGTCGATGTAGGCGCGCGACCGCGGGCGGGACACGTCGGACCGCTGGGCGCCCTCCTGATCCTCGGGGATGCCTTCCCACACTCGGAAGCGGAGTCCACCGCCCCCACCCCACACCCAGGTGCCGTCGCTCTGGTTGGTGTCACTGAGGATGACCTGGTCGTTCCGTGTGTCCTGAAGGGAGGTGGTCGTATAGAAGAATCC
>DASQEN010000085.1:0-4811 GCA_035633635.1 Gemmatimonadota bacterium
GTGTCGGGCGGGATCGACTCGGCGGTGACGGCCGCGATCGCCGTGCGCGCGCTGGGCCCCGAGCGGGTGCACGGTTTCTACCTTCCCTCGCCGTACTCGTCGGAGACGAGTCACCGCTGCGCGCGTGAGCTCTGCGACAACCTGGGGATCACCTTCCGCGAGCTGCCGATCGACGCGATCCTCGACGCCTACCTCGAGGTGCTGCGGCCCCAGCTCGCGGGGCATTCCCCCGACACGACCGAGGAGAACCTCCAGGCCCGGATCCGGGGCAACCTCTTGATGGCGTTCTCGAACAAGTTCGGCTGGCTCGTCCTCGCGCCGGGGAATAAGAGCGAGATGTCGGTCGGCTACTCCACCCTGTACGGCGATATGGTCGGGGGCTTCGCGATCCTCAAGGACCTGTTGAAGACGCGGGTTTACGACGTGGCGGAGGAGATCGACCGCCAGGCGGGGCGCGAGGTGATTCCCCGCGAGACGATCGAGCGGGCGCCGACCGCGGAGCTCAAGGCCGATCAGAAGGATACCGACACGCTCCCGCCCTACGACGTGCTCGACCCGATCCTGGAGGCCTACGTCGAGCGCGACATGGCGCCTGGGGACATCGTCGCGCTGGGGTACGAAGAGGAGACGGTCCGTTGGGTGGTCGACGCGGTGGACCGCAGCGAATACAAGCGGCGCCAGGCGCCGCCCGGGCTCAAGATCACGACTCGCGCTTTCGGCAAGGATCGCCGGATGCCGATCACCAATCGCTTCCGCGGGTAGCCCGTCTCACTATTGCACGCGATCGGCCGTCCGCCTCGTCCTGGGACGGCCGGGTAAGAGCGCGAGCAGGTGGTGCCTGTAGTACACCCCCCACACCACTGCCAGAGCCAGATAGACGTAGGCCACCTGCATGCGCCAGTGGGGCACCAACAACTGCGTCGCGAATGGCGCGAACAGAAGTGCCGCCTGCCACCAGCTGAGCTGCCGGTCGGACAGCATGACGACCGCGAACATTGACTGCGCTGCGGTCAGGAATATCTCGTGCCGTTGCTGGACGTCGAGCACGAGCGGGGCGACGCGGCCCGCGGAAATCGAGTACACGACCGAGATCGTCCCGACCAGCAGCGTCCACTGGTTGACAATCGACGAAATCAATGCAGACATCGCCATCGTGGCGTGGCGTCGCATCGTCCACATCGCGGCGATGATGAACTCGGGCGCCTCGGACGCCAGCGGCGCGACCCACTGGACGAGCAGGAACTCGTCGATCTCGAAGTGGTGCCCGGTCTCGATCAGCGACTCGGCGAACGGCTCGGCCGCCAGGAAGATCACCACGCCGCTGAAGAGGAACAGCGCCGCGTTGGCCGCGATCCGCCACGCGCGAGGAAGGTGGCTGATGAGGAGCGCAGGGCCGACCAGCTCGGGCTCCTCGGAGCTCAACCTTCCCGTCCGGATCAGGTACCAGACGAAGATGGACACCAGGACGACGGTGTCGAGCCACCAGAACTTCCCGACCGCAGCGATCACGAACGCGTAGAGGGGCGCGATGGCGAGGAAACGCACCGCCACCATGTCCCCTTCTCCCAGTTGGATCGTGCGCTGGCGCCAGCGCGCCCAGAACAGCCACACGATGGCCGGCCAGCCGAGGCCGACCAGGAGCCGGTTCGCGCCCGTCATGTTGGCCGCCGCATATTGGCCGTATACGGGATCCTCGGCGGCGCGCCAGGCGAAGTAGAGATCCACCGCATATTCGGGCAGGATGGCGATCAGCGCGAGGAGCGCGAGGGCGAGCGCCTGGCTCATCTCGAGCTGCGCGACCTCGGCTGCCCACGACAGCAGGAACGACGCGCCGAGCACTCCGAATCCGAAGATCAGCGCCTCGACCGGTGGGCTGGCATTCAGGCCGCCGAACTTGAAGACAAGCCCCGGGATCGTGAGCGCGAACGCGCCTGTCAGCCAGGCGAACCGGCCGATGTCCCTCATTCCTCCTCGCTCTGGTGAACGCCCTCGCGCGCCCACCACTCGAGGATCGTGTCCGCTACCCTCTCGGGTGCGTCGACGTGGGGCCAGCGCGCGGTGCCGGGGACGACTTCCTGATCCAGGTCGGGACGCACAGCGTGGTACGCCTCTGGCGCCGCGGGGTTGCTCCGCGCCTCGGCACCCCAAACGACGAGCGCGGGGGTTCCCAGCCGGGAAAGCGAGGCGCGCGGGTCCCAGGCGAGGTCCCCCGCCCACAGCGACCACAGTGGCCAACGCGAATCGCGCTGGCGCGCGTATCGGTGGAGCCGGTCCGCCCGCTCCCCTAGATCTTTCGGCTCGACGGCGAGATCGCGCTCGAGGACCTGGCGGCGACGAGTCCCGCTGGAGCGCCACAGGTGGTACGCGTCTCCGATCGGCGAGCGGAGCAGCTGATAGGCGAGAGGTCGCCACGTGGGGGATTCGATCACCGCTGCCCCCTGCGGCTCGGGCGGGGCGATCAGCACGACCCCGGTGGCGAGACGTCCGAGGCGGATCGCGGTCTCGGCCGCATACGCGGCCGAGAGGCCGCTTCCGATAAGCAGTGTCGGGCGATCGATTTCGTGCCGGATGAATTCCACGATCGCGTCGAAGAACAGGTCGGGACCGTAGCGCAGGCGCGGATGCCCGGAGCGTCCGAACCCGGGCAAATCGAGGAGCACGGTCTCGACTTCGGACGAGAGCCGCTCCGCGAGCGGGGCCATCTCGTCGCCCGACGCGCCCGCGTAGAGGTCGTGGATCAGGAGGGTGGGGGTCCCCGAACCCGCGCGCGTGAAGAACAGCTCCGCGTGCCGCCAGGGATATCGGCCGGCAAGGCCGGGAGCCGGCGGCGGCAGCTCCGGCGGCGCGGACCGGCGGGCGCGCGCACTCGCGGCCACGAGCGCGGCCGTGGCGGCCACCGCGCCACCGAGCAGTTTCCTAGTGAGAGCCATGAAGACCCTAAGCCTAGAGATCGCCTGCGCGTGCGGCAACCCGCGAAATGCGGTCGGTCGCTCTAGGCGCTCTGGAAGGCGTGGATCGCGACCGAGCGCGTGTGATGGCCGTCGAGGAAGACCTCGAAGGCGTACGTGCTCGGCCGCGGAAGCTGGAGGTTGTTGATGTCCATGATCGTCTGGGCGGTCATCGGCCGCCCCGGCTCGGCCCCCTGGAGCGAGAGCTGGCCGTTGATGTCGAACAGCTGCTGCCCGTCCTCGTCGACGAGCTGGATCGCGAGCTGGTAGAGGCCCTCCTCCCCGAGCCGCGCCTCGACGCGCAGGACGAGCGCGAGGTGGGGGTGCGTACAGGGGAATTCGGCGGCGTGGATCGAGTTGAAGATCCCGAGCAGGTTGAGCTTGCCCTCGCGGCTCACGTTCGCCGCGTCGCAACAGACGGCCAGGGTCACGTCCATGGCCGAAGCCTACGCCCGGGGTCGCCCGGCCACAAGGACGCGGGGCCTAAGATCGCGTCGTCGCGTCAGCCCGCTAGGATGTCGAGGTAGCGGGTCCGGGGGGCGTCGGTGATCGGCGGGTTGTACCGTCGCACGAACAACCGCTCCGCGATGCGCGCCTGCTCGATGGTGAGGTCCGCGACCCAGTGGATGACGCGGGCGCTCAGGCGGTGGAGCTCCTCGGTCTCGAGGAGCTCGAGAAGCCGTGCGCGGAGGTCGGATGCGCTCCCGACCATGAGGACACGGTCAGGCATCCGGCCCGCGCCGGCGCCGACCAGGAACACTCCGGTCGAGCGCGGAACGTTGAGTCGGACCGAGATCCGGCTCCAGCGGGTACGCTTCAGGTCTTCCTTCATACCAGGCTTCGCTTCAGATCGACCTCCATGTCACAGGCCACAGAAAAACGAACCTAGGTGCGCGCTCGTTTGCACGGGCGCGTAAGATTCGAGCGAGGCCGAACCGATCGACTGGTAGCGCTCGACCCCGCTCTGGCGAGACGCGCCCCATCCGCGCGCCCCGCCGTGTTCGCCGGACTTCAGTCCCCTGGGTCTCCAGGGCTCAGGATCGCGCCCAAGAGCTGGAGGATCGCCTCGTCCTGCTTGAGCTCCCGGATCAGGGCATCGGGGCTCATCGGACCTTCGTAGACCCCGGGGACCTGGTACCACTTCTCGTCAGCGGCATGACGGTGCCGCTCGCAGAGAGCGACGAGGTTGCCCGTGTCGTCCCGCCCGCCGCGCGTCAGCGGAACCACGGGTCGCACGTCGATCTCGTCGCTCGGCGCTCGCTCCCCGCAGACCTCGCAGGCCAGCAGCCCCCCCACCGACAGAACCGCCCGGTACAGCGCAGTATCCAGCGTCACCGCCTCACCCCCGACCACCTAACATTTGGACCAGCCGCAGTGTTTGCACAGCAAACACCCATTCTCGCTCATCACCGGGCTCCCGCAGTCCGGGCACGAGGACATTGGGCGCGCCGGCATCGCGCCGGGCCCCTGGAACTCTTCGCTCGGCGCAGCCGCCTTGACGACCGCCTCTACCGAGGCCGCGCCTGGCTCTCCCTCGATGCGGCTCCCGTTCCGCTCCTGCCCGAACGGCTCCTGATCCCCACGGCGCTCCAGATACCGCTCCAACGCTCGCCCGATCGCGTCCGGCGCGGACAGGATCAACTCGCCGTTGTCCCACACGGGATTGGGACCCGAGATCCCCTTGAGCTGGTCGACGATCGCGCGCGGATCGAGGCCCGAGCGGAGCGCGAGCGAGATCAGCCGGCACATCGCCTCCGACTGGGCCGCGGCCGCGCCGCCGGCCTTGCCGAGCGAGGCGAACACCTCGCACATGCCGGCCTCGTCTTCGTTGATCGTGATGAACAGGCTCCCGTCGCCGGTCCG
>DASQEN010000086.1:0-3522 GCA_035633635.1 Gemmatimonadota bacterium
CCGCTCTTCTGGTTCCCGCGCGACTGCCCGCGGTGCACGTTCTGGGCAGGGCCGCGAACGACCGACGCTGACGCAGCTCGGTTCCTCGAAGGTCACCGCGATCTCCGCGTCCACGTCGTCGAGGAAGCGTGGCTCGAGCGCGTCGGCGAGACCCGGTTGTACCTCTATCGCCTCCCAGCGGACACGTTCAATGAGGATCCCGAGGTCGCGGGCTACTGGGTAGGCCGCGAGACCGTCGAACCGCTGGAGCTCGTGACGATCCACGACCTCGTGGGCAGGCACGCGGCGGGATCGTCCTCCGCATCGCGCCGAACCTCTGGCCCCTGTGGGACGGCGTCGTCACGTCGACGCTCGAATTCAGCGGCATCCGCCTTGGCAACGCCCTCCCGAAGTAATCCACCTAGGTGATCGCGTCGGGCGCAAGTCCTGGTCGAAGTCATCGGTGTGGTCGAACATCCCCGCACCACCCTGCGCCGGCTCCCGCCCGATCCGCTCCAATTCCAAGTGATCCTCGGCTCGTTGCTTGGCGACGGTCGGCTGGTCGGGATCCCGAGCCAACGACGGCTGCGGATCGCTCATCGCGCCGAGCGCCGCGACTACGTCTTCTGGAAATACGACCGCCTCGGTCCGTTTCCGGCCGGGGCGCCGGAGGACTACGAGGGCGGCCTCGTCGGCTTCGAGACCGTCATCCATCCGCTCTTTGATGATCTCGCTCGCCTCTTTGCGACCCGCTTCGCCCGCCACGACGTGATCGACAGACTCTTGCGCCCGCTCGGTCTTGCCGTGTGGCTAGCCGATGTCGGGCGGCTCGAGCTTCGCCAAAGTGCCTTCTTGCCAGGGCAGCGGGAGCTCGCTCTTGCGAGCTGAGTCGCTAGGCCGCGACAGGAACGCGTGGCGCCGGGGCCTGAATCGGGAAAGCGACGGCGAGCTGCCGTCTAAGGTTCTGGATCGCCCGGCCGTGCAGCTGGCACGCGCGAGCTTCGCTGATGCCCATCCGGATGCCGGCTTCGCGCAACGTGAGCGACTGCCCGTAGTAGCGCTCAAGAACTTCACGCTGACGGGGTGGCAAGCAGGTCATCGCGGAGCGCACACGCATGCGGAGATCCTCCGCCTCGTAGCGCTCCGCGAGTTCGTCCTGCTCCGCTCCACCGTGGTACCCGCGCTCCATGAGTTCATCGAGCGACACGGTCCCGTGGTAGGAGCCCGCCTCCCCCTGCGCCGCGGCCGCGCGTTGGCGCCGACGGTCCGCCCGTCCAAGCTCGTCCACGCGGCGAACCTCGTCCAGGACCGCCCCGCGGATCCGCAAGCTTGCATAGCCCTCGAAGGGAACGCCCCGCTCGGGTTCGAACCTGTCGACGGCGTCGATCAGCCCGATGAGCGCAGCGGACTCGAGATCGTCCGGGCCGGCGACCGCGCCGACCGGTACGTTCATCCCGCGTGCGATCCGGGTAGCGAGCGGCGCAAAGCGCTCGATGAGCGCACAGCGCGCCGCGGCATCGCCTTCCCGACACCGTGCCCAAAGCTGGGCCGAGTCCGCCAAGGTCCCCCTCCGCCCCGCCGCACGCCCACCAAAGACCTGGTCTAGGTCTCGCCCCTCTCCGTGCGACGGCCCGCGAACTGTGCGCGCGCGGCATCTGCTGGTTAATCCCCGTTCGGGTCTTTTTGAGATACCCACTCGGCGACCAGCCATTCCGGCCCTCGGCGGGCTTGCAGGCGAGCCGCATCAAGGCCGGTACCCGAACGGATAAGGGCCGCGGTCGCAGGGCCCATGAGCGAGAGACCTAAATAGAAAACGCGGTATTCGCCCATGCCGAACCCGTCAGACCGGGTACTAGAGAACTAGCGCTATTCGATGAGATGGCGCCGTAACGCGAGGACCACCGCGTGGGTCCGATCGGTCGCTCCAAGCTTGGCAATCAGGGTCTGGACGCCCTTCTTCACGGTGTCCTCGGCGAGCACCATGGCGCGCGCGATCTCCTTATTGGTGTATCCCTCTGCCAGGTAACGGAGAAGCTCGAGCTCGCGGGGAGTCAGCGGCTCGCGTACCGGGACCGCCGCGCCGGGCTCCGACTCGTCGACCTCCACGTCGGCTGTGTCCTCGGCCCCCGCCTCGGCGACCGGGATCGCGTCAATCGTTCGGCTCAGGGCCTGGGTCTCGGCCGGCCCGAGCGCGGTGAGGCCCTGGACAGCCGCTTCGAGAGCGGCGATCACCTGGCTCGAGGGTGCGCCCTTCGAAACGTACCCGTTCGCGCCGGCGCGGAGCACCGCGCGGATGAGCTCCGGTGTGCGCTCCACGCTGAACGCGACGATCGGCAGTGAGCTCGACGCTTCGCGGATCCGAGTTACCGCCTCCGGTCCGGTCGCGTCAGGAAGGCCGAGATCCAGGAGCACGACGTCCGGTTCGTTCTCGGTGATGAGGTCGACGGCTTCGGCGCATGTGGAGGTGATGCCGGCGACCACGAGGCCCTCTCGCTCGAGGAGAGCCCTAACGCCGAGGCGCATCACCGGGTGGTCTTCCACCGCGAGGACCCGGATGCCAGAGTGCTTGGAGGGGGTCGAGTCCATCGAGGTATGGGCGAGAAGCCCGAGGGCCTCCGCGGCGCGTCCCGCCAGCTTCTCCTCGCTCGGTTCGTACGGTCGTCCGTGCCTGGCCACCCCCACTCGGACACCCGATCCGGGTGGGGCCTCCACCTTCGCGCTCGCCTCGAGCGCGGCCTCGCGGCACTCCTTGTCCTCGGCGTGGAGTGCGAGAAGGCGGCCATCCGGGGCACGCACCGCGACAGCGTGGTGACCGAACGAGCTCGCCGCGGTTCGGGCCGCCGCTTCGGCGTCGCTCGCGGCCGCGAGGCGCATGACGTCCTCGAGCGCGACCTCCGAACGCCACTCGCGTTCGAGATCATCGATGCGATTAATAGCGACAAGCGCGCGCGCGACGTCGCCCGCGATCGCGTCGAGGACCTCGAGCTTCTGGCCGAAGCCCTCCTCGCCAGTCGGACGCTTGACGTTGAGGACGCCGATGATCTCGTCTCCGGCGCGCAGCGGCATGATCACCGCTTCGCCGGCCTGTGGATCGCTTCCGCGGAAACGGTCGTCGTCCACGGGGCCGTGCAGGACGACTGTTTCGCCCCGACTCGCCACCCATCCGGCAATGCCCTCGTCGACCCCCTGCTCGTGTCCGAGAGGCACGCCGATTCCGACGGAGGCTCGCACCCGAAGGCGCTTGCCTTCGACGAGCATGATCGACGTCCCGCCGGCGCCCATACGCATCGCGATGTCCTCAGCCGCTTGCGCAAGCAGCGATGAGGCATCCCGCGTCTCTTCGAGACCGGTGAGCAGGTGTTCGAGGAGCGCGACGCGGTCGTTGGTCTGGGCGCTCTCGTTCTTCGCATCTGCCATCGCGCGACCATCCCCGACGCTCATCGCGAGTAGCTCCGCCGCAGAGCTCGCGGTCGACAACTCGACCGCATCGAAGGGCATGCCGTGGCGCAGCGCGCAGAGGAGCGCTTCACCGTCGGGCAGTTC
>DASQEN010000087.1:0-3484 GCA_035633635.1 Gemmatimonadota bacterium
CGCACGATCGCGAGGATCTCCTCGTGCGACACCTTGTCGGCCATCGGCTTCATCTTGCCGCGCCCTGTCTCGATCACGCTGATCAGGGAGTCATCGGGCGTCGCGGCCAGGAAGACAGGATCCGTGACCGATGTCAGGTTCTCCATCATCCTCACCATCGCCGGTGATGGAGCGCCGCCCGCTGGACCGTGGCACGTCTTACAGTTGGCGTCGTAGAGGGCTGCTCCGTCCGGTGCTGGCACGGTCTCCTGCGCGGCCGCGGTGGCCGCGAAGACCATTCCCGACGCCGCGAAGAGCATCGTTGCCTTCATCCATTTCATGGGTGCGCTCCCTAGTTTAGGAATCTTCATCCGCGCCGAGGCCACGTGGTCCGTGTTAGCCCGGCCGCTTTCTACCTTATACCCGACTTGCATCATGAAGTGGCGGATCAGCGGCACGGCTGAAGAAACCCCATGTCTCAGGGCGACTTCTCCGGGTTACGGACCTGTCCCTGGAATGCTGGAGTGACAGATCCCGCAGGACTGCGTGCTCTTGTCGGCCACGTGATCGGGATCGAAGTCGGGACCGTGCGGGCTCACCCGGAAGCCGGTTTTCGCGCTGTGACAGCGAAGGCACGTCCGTTCCGAATGGCACGCGACGCACGACTCCAGATCCTGGCGGGCGGCCTGGCCGTGGGCCAGCAGCCAGTCCGGCTGGGCGTCATGGAACGCGGCGCCTGTGCGTCCTCCCGCCGCGAACCCGAGGCCCGTGTGGCAGTCGCGACAGAACGCCTCCTGGGAGTGGCAGGCGGCGCATTCCGGCGACTGGCCGTACACGGAGGAGTTAACGGCCGGCTTCGTCTACCTGCGCCTCCATGGGTCCCCGAAGACCTATGCCAGCCGCTACTCTAGGAAGGAAATCGAGCATTTGGCGGGGCGGATCCAAGTCTGGCTTTCCGGCGGCGAGCCTAGAGACGCCCATCGCATCTCCGGTCGCGTTCCTCCACGGCGAACGAGTCGCGACGTCTGCGTCTATTTCGACAACGACCACCGCGGGTACGCGCCGGCCAACGCCCTCGAGCTGACCGAAAGGCTCCGCGCGGTGCCATCCGGTGACCGATGATTCTGGTCTTTTCCTAAACGACTTCCCAGGGGACATGGACGGACTCCTAGCCGACTCGACCGGTCCTGTCCAGGGCTTTAGGTCGGGCGACGCGGTGTGGTCTACCGGTCCCCAGTGTCCATGGCTCGAAGCCACGCGACGACGTCCGTGAGTTCCTGCTGGGTCAGGATCTTGTCGAAGCCGGGCATCGATCCCTTTCCCACGGACAGGACCTGCAGGAGTTCCTCGTCGGACATCGTCCGGAGATGCTCCATTCGGGTCAGGTCCGGGGGCCGCGGCGTCAGCCCCGCTGCGGCCGGACCGTCACCCTTCCCTTCCTCGCCATGGCAGGCCGTGCACTGGGCACGGTAAACGGCCGCGCCACTCGTGGAGTTACCGCTGACACGGGCCACTACCCCGCCATCGGGCCGTGGCGCTGGGGCCGCGGCGATGGGACGAGCCGCGCCCACGAGGAACCCCGTGATCGCTTCTTCTTCCTGAGGCGTCAGGCGGGCGTTCAAACTCATGTGTCGCATGATCGCGCGCCAGGTGTCCGCGTCGTACTTGTTGGGCGGCTGGGCTCGGTGACACCGCGCGCACGCCCGTCCCCACATCTCGGCTCCGGACTCCTGCGCCCAGGTGGCGGGCGCCATCGCCAGAAGGATGAACACCCCGACGAGGCCGACCCAGATCGAGGGATGTCCGTTTCGCTTGGTCATCGGATACCTCCTCAGAACACGATCACAAACTGCGTGACGAGCTTGTTGTTGTCCTTCTCGAACTGGTCCTCATCCTCCATTTCGAAGTAGTACCCGAACCGTAGCGTACCGGAGGCGGAGATGAAGTAGTTGACGCCGATCCCCAGTTCCTTGGCGTCACCGGAAGCCTCTTCGAAGTCGACCGACGAGAACCGTACCACCGGCTCGAGGTTCACCGGAGTGGCGTACGACGCCTGCAAGTAGTAGCCGGAGCGCTCGTTCTCGGCGCCGGTCGTCAGATCCTGGCTCGCCCGGACGTACTCGCCGCGCAGCTCGAGCCCCTGCCACTGGACGTCGCCGTCCAGCCCCAGGAGAGTGATCCCCAGACCGTCGCCGGTCTCGGTCTTGGCGTAGTCGCCCGTGTAAGCCGAGATCCCGAACCCCGCCTGGGGGAGCTCGACCCCCAGTCGCCCCCCGACCGCCTTGTTGTCGTCGCGATCCGGTTGCTCGCGGTCGTTCGCGGTGAGGTTACGGAAATTGGTCGCGTCCGCGTCCCCCTTCAGGCCGTTGACGACGTACGCGTCGTACATGATGCGAGAACCGTTCCCCACTGCGGCCGCTCCCGAGGTCCAGACTCCCACGTCCGAGTACGTCGCAGGGAACACGTTGTTGTAGACGATCGGTCGGTCCGGCATCTTGCTGATGAAGGTCGGGTGAATGTCCTTGTTCCACCGATTGAAGGGAACGATGAACTTCCCCCCAACCAACCGGAGGTGCGGAATCCCAGTGTAGGCGAGGTACCCGTACTCCAGCGCGATCTCCTCGCCCGCGTGCTCGTACTCGACCTCCACCGCTCCCGAGAGATCCTCGGTCACCCAGGCCACTCCGATCAGGTTGAAGTGGTGATTGTCGAAGAAGTTGTGCCATTCGTCCGCGGGGTCATCGGTCTCGGTAGCCACCCACTCGAGATCGGCATAGCCCAACAGCTCGAACTGGGCCTGCGCCTCCGGAGCGGCAGCCAGAACCGCCAGCACCCCCGCGCTGACCAACGCCAACCGTACACTGCACACCAGTTTCGCCACGGATCACCTCCTGTTTCCGAGGGTCTCCACCTTTACTCCGTCCTCCGGCACTTCCGGGCCGAGACCCCGGATGACTCTCTGATAAGGATCAGCGGAGTAACATCAGCACGCGCATGGCTGCCCGCGACCGCCCAGGGGCGCCAGGGCCACATTACGACACATGCACGCTATGATAGCGCCGACAACAAACCGTTCTTGTCGGGAGTTTCCCGACAAATCGTGTAAGGAATCGTGAGGCCATCTCAAGAGAGGGCAGCAGCCTGCGGCGACAGAATGAAAGAGCCCCCGCCAAACGACGGGGGCTCTTCGTTGGAGGCCCAGAACCATCGCGGAAGTCGACGTCGACAAGACCCACGGGCGGGGGGGGACCGTGTGGATCCGGGACAGGCCCGGCGCATCCGCTTGCTCGGTGCGCTCTAGCTGCCGGGGACCTTGGCCGGCTCACCCTCCGCGGGTGCCGCAGCCTCGAAGGTCCTCAGGTACCGCACGATCGCGAGGATCTCCTCGTGCGACACCTTGTCGGCCATCGGCTTCATCTTGCCGCGCCCTGTCTCGATCACGCTGATCAGGGAGTCATCGGGCGTCGCGGCCAGGAAGACAGGATCCGTGACCGATGTCAGGTTC
>DASQEN010000088.1:0-4308 GCA_035633635.1 Gemmatimonadota bacterium
GGCGTTGAAATAGCCTCATCTGCGGCGTTCCGCTTCCTCGCGTCCTCCTGCGGCGTACAGACGTACGCCGCAGGAGGACACGAGGAGTGGAACGAAGAAATCGGCCATTTTCAACATCCTGCCACCTCTGTCAGGTACCCACGAATCGAGCGAGGATCGAGCGCGCCTCGGCCTCGTCGGTCGTCCCGTCCACGATCGCACGACCATCGCGGAAGAGGTTCACGGTCAACCCGTTCCGCCGGGCCCGGAGCAAGTGGTCGCCGACGACGACCTCCCATTCCCCGCCGATCCGAGCCGCCACCGCCGCCAGGGACGGCTTCGCTTCCCCTCGCGGCAGGATCTGGATCGCGTTACGGCCGCAGAGGCGAGCGGCGCGGGAGCCCCGCCGCCCCTCGAGCCAGGCGAAGTCCCCGTCCCCGCAGGTCGGGCATCCCGGGCGGGGGCCGCCGGTGCGGACGGTCGTGAACGATCCCTCCCATCCGTCGTAGCGAAGGAGCCCGGCGAGGAGCCGGTCGCGCGCACCGACGAGGAGCTTCATCGTCTCCGCCGTCTGCACGCCGGCCACGACGACCACCGTGGCGCCCAGGACGCCGGCGGTCTCGCACGTCGGGAGGCTGCCGGCTTCGGGGGCCGTCTCGAACACGCACGCCAGGCACGCGGTCTCGCCCGGAACGATCGGCATCACGAGCCCTCCCGTGCCGATCACGCCGCCGTAGACCCAGGGGACACGCCTCTGCACCGCCCAGTCGTTGATCAGGTAGCGGGTCTCGAAGTTGTCGGTTCCGTCGCAGAGGACGTCCGCGCCTGCCAGCAGGTCCTCGGCCGTGCCTGCGCGCAGGTCGTCCACCACTCCTCGCACTTCGATGTCCGGATTGATCGCCGCCAGCGCGCGCTCCGCAGCCACGGCCTTGGGCGTGACCGCCTCCGCGTCCGCATCGGTGAACAGGATCTGTCGTTGGAGGTTAGCCCGCTCGACGAAGTCCCGGTCGATCACGGTCAAGCGCCCCACGCCCGCCCGCGCCAGGAGCTGCGCCTGCACGGAGCCCAGGGCGCCACAGCCCACGATCACGGCATGCGCGCGTGCCAACCGCTCCTGTCCGGCGTCCCCGATCTCGGGCAGGATGGTCTGCCGGACGTAGCGGTCAGCTTTCACGCCGCAAATGTAGAGGCCCGCGTATATTCGCGGCCATGAAGGATGCCGAGCGTGTGGTGGTGACAGGAATGGGAGCGGTGAGCCCCAACGGCGTGGGCCGCCGGGCCTTCTGGAGCGCCTGCGCCGGAGGCCAGAGCGGGACCGGACCGATCACGCTGTTCGATGCATCCGGGCACGACTGCCGGGTCGCGGGCGAGGTCAAGGGGTTCGACGTCGAGGCGCATCTCCCCGTGAAGACCCGCCGCTACGGCATGCGGGTGGTCGCGATGACGCTGGCCGCGACCGCGGAGGCGCTGGCCGACGCCGGGATCGAGACCGATCGGCTGACCGGCGAGGAGCGGAGGCGAACCGGCGTCATCCTGGGGACTGGCGCCGCCGGGATCGCGTTCGGCGAGGAGCAGTACGAGGTCTATTACCGCCAGGGCTCGCGCCGGGTGAGCCCGTACAGCATCGTGGCCACGTTCGTCGGGATGCTGTCCAGCGAGGTTTCGATGGAGCACGAGCTGCGCGGGATGAGCCACGTGATCTCGACCGGTTGCACGTCCGCCTCGGACGCGATGGGATACGCGCTGCAGTCGCTCCAGACCGGCCGGATCGACCGCGTGATCACCGGCGGCGCCGAGGCGTGCATCGTGCCCGGAATCATGGCCGGCTTCTCGCGCATGGGAACGATGACGAGGCGAAACGGCGACCCTGGCCGCGCGTCGCGGCCATTCAACTCAGACCGCGACGGGTTCGTGATGGCCGAAGGGGCCTGGGTTCTCGTCTTCGAGACGCTGGAGAGCGCCCGCCGCCGGGGCGCCCCGCCGCTAGCGGAGGTGCTGGGGTACGGCTCGACCTGCGACGCCTACCACCGCGTGCGGCCCGAACCGACCGGCGAGGAGGCGGCGCGCGCGATCCTGCTCGCGCTCGCCGACGCGGGCGTCGCCCCGGAGCGGGTCGACTACGTCAACCTCCACGGCACAGCCACCGAGCTCAACGATCGGATCGAGACCCGCGCGGTCAGGCTCGCGTTCGACGGCCACGCCGAGCGGCTGCCGACCTCCGCGCTCAAGTCGATGACCGGCCATCCCCAGGGAGCGTGCGGCGCCGCCGGCCTCGTCGAGACGATCGAGTCGATGCGCGAGGGATGGCTTCCTCCGACGATCAACTACGACAAGCCCGACCCGGCCTGCGACCTCGACTACGTCGCCAACCAGGGCCGCCAGGCCGACATCCAGCACGCGGTCGTCAACTGCATCGCGTTCGGCTCGAAGAACTCGGCGCTGGTCGTCCGCCGCTGGGATGGGAGATGATCGCTAGGGCTGACGAGCTCCGCTGAAATCCTCGGACCACTGGCAGAGGGTTACGAGGCGGGGAAGGGCCTGAGGATCAGGAGCCACGTGTCGGACGACACCTGAGAGCGTGAGCCCTCCCGCTCCGGCGTTCGACGTCACGCGGCCATGGATGGAAAGATCCTCCAGCGGAGTGAACGCCTGGAAGTTTCCGTTAGCGTCGATCGTACCCGTCATCGCGATCCCCGCGAAGCGGGCATTCAGATCAGGCCGCCGATCCTCCAGGATGACGGTCCTCGAGAGCATCGCCCCGCTCGCGGGCGCTCCTGCCTGGGCTGGGCAGGAATGGGGCGCCACCGTCGCCTGGCCGCTATAGACCCCTGAGAAACTCTGGATCCCGGGAGAAGCCGGAGACCCCCCGTCGCACGAGAGGGTAAACAGGCTCACCGTCGCGGCGGCGATCGAGATCCTCTGCCGTCTGCTCGAAAACCATTTGTCTGAGACAAGCATGTGTGATTGATCCTATTCTTCACTCGCTTCAAGGTCAAACGACTTTTCGGATCGCTAGAGGCTGAACGGGATAGCACGTACACCCCTGCCACCACCATCCCATGACGAGGATCGCGACGAGACGGCGACTAGGCGAGACGGGGGGGCGGCGACTCGCCGGAGCCGGGCTTTGCCATCCAATCGGTCAAGACCCTGCCGGTCATATCCGCAGGAGCGGCTTCATTCATCAGAGCGAGAAACGTCGGAGCTAGATCGAGGACGTCGATTTCTCCGCGGTCACCGAGCCTAGAGACTCCGGGTCCCGCCGCGGCCACGAATCCCTCTCGGGAGTGGTGGCTCCCGCGCTCGTAGTCCAGATCCTCCTGCACGAGGACGGCCCGGGGGTGCACGACTCGACGTTTGAGGTAGCGAGTCGGCTCCCACTCCACGAACAGATCCGGCAGCGCGGGATGCGGCGTTTCGCCGAACAGGTCCGTCACCCGGTCCACGCGTCGGACCGCGGGCCGACCGCTCACGGGATCTATCAACTGCTCCAGATCGCCTCTCAGCCGGTCGAGTAGCGCGCGGTAGTCCGCTCCCGGATCGACGATGCCCTCGGGCTCCCGGCCCCTCAGGTTCACGCGCAGGAATCCGGTGTACAGCGAGGGCACGGGAAACGCGGTGGTCCTGCTCCAGTCGGTGCCGGTGCGGAAGTGGTCCGCGAGCAGACGTTCCCGCATGTCCCGGGAAAGGTGGCGGCTGATCCTCTGCCGAACCGATGGCGGGATCCATCGACGAGCTCGCGCGAGCCGGCTCTCGGGCCGCCTCGCGATCTCGACGGGAACCTGGTAGCCGAGCTCCCGGCAGAATGCCTCCCCCAACACCCGGTTGGGATAATCCTCGATGAGGCCTACGTTGGAGATGACGAAGACGTCCGGCTCGGGCGATAGGACCTCCAGCAGGCGTCCCAGCTCCTGGTCGACTGCCCGGTAGATGGCCTTGACTCCGCCGGACAGCTCTGTGTCCAGGGCTAGCGTGCACTCTTCTCCTAGCCAGGCGTGTTTGAGAAGCTGATGCCCTCCCGAGTGCGTTTCGAAAAACGTGACCGCTACCAGGTCAAAGGGCTCGCGCCCCACCAGGTATCGGCAGATCTCGCCCTTGCGCTCGATCTGCTCGAGCAAGCCGCGCAAGATGCGGCGATCACCCTCCGCGTCGCTGTTCACATCCTCTTCGACATATGTCGGCTCCCCGAATCGCTCACGCAGATCGTTCACGAGATGTGCGGGAATCGAGTGCGTCTGGTAACGCGCGTTGTGCGGGGCCCAGTTCGCGAGCTGCACCCCCGATAGTCCCTTGAGCGGGCGGCTCTCCGAAGGATCGATGATCGCGACC
>DASQEN010000089.1:0-3791 GCA_035633635.1 Gemmatimonadota bacterium
GGGCCGGCCCGCGGCGAGGGCGCGGCTCCAGGCGCGGGCGGACCGGAGCGCATAGAAGATCCCCTCCCCGGTGATCGCGTCCACGAAGCCGCCCGCGTCCCCGACAAGGGCCCAATCCTTCCCGCCGCGCGGAACCTTCCAGCAATCGGGGTTCATGATCGTGGGGATGAATGCGCCGTATCCCTTACCCAGCTCGGGATCCAGATCCGGGTAATCCGCGTACAGCAGCTCGAGGAGTCGCTCGCGCGTCTCGCGGCCCTGTGTGCCTCCGGTCTCCCCGCCCCACAGGCAGAGGCCCACCGACAGGTGATCCGGGCGCGGGAAGAACCACAGGTATCCGCGCGCGTCGCCGAAGAACTTCGTCTCGATCCGTTCCAGCCGGGCGGGGATGAAGAACCCGGCCGCGATCGAGTTGACGAACGCCGGAAAGTCCGGCGCCAGTGTCTCTCGCACCGTGCTGACCGCGCCGTCTGCGCCCACCAGGAGGTCGAACTCGAACTGCTCTCCCTCGGCGTCCAGCCTCCAGCCGCGCCGGCCTCGCTCCACGGATTGCACCTTGAGGCCGAGCTGGCGCGCGCCCGCGCTCCGGGCCCGCTCGCGCACCGCCTCGTCGAACTCGGCGCGCGCGAAGATCAGGGTCGGTCGCGGGCAGACGAACTCGACCTCGCAATCGCTCGGCGAGCGGAACCGGAACTCGGAGACCGCGCGTCCGCGGGACACGAGCTCCCCGATCCACGGGAACTCGTCCTGCGCCTTGACCGTGATCCCGCCACCGCACGGTTTCTCCCACGGCGCGCGATGATCGAAGAACGTCACGTCGTGTCCGAGATCTGCGGCCTGCCACGCCGCATACGCTCCCGCCGGGCCTCCGCCGACGATGCCGACTCTCAAACGTCCCATGGATCGCGCTCCTCGTCCCGTTGGTGGCGGCCCCGCTCGTCGCGCTTGAGCCAGGCGAGCGGGTAGTCGGCGTCGTGGACGAACGCGCACAGCCACTCCTCGTCGTGCACCTGCGCCAGGAACCGCTGCTTGGTCTCGAGCGTGGTGACCGGATAGAGATCGTAGGACATGATCCACGGATCCGGCAGGTGATGGACGGTGGGCACGAGGTCGCCGAGGAACACGACCAGTCGACCGGCCCCGTCGTCCACGCCGATCGAGACATGGTGCCGCGTGTGCCCCGGTGTCTCGAAGATCCGGATCCCGTCGAGCCGGTCGCCGTCCGCGATCCACCGCACGCGCCCGGCCTCCTCGAGCGGAGCGTAGTTCCGCGCGAGGTAGGAGGCCGCGTTCCGCGCGTTGGGGTTCATCGCGTCATCGAACTCGCCGCGGTGGATGTAGTGCGTCGCGTTCGGAAAGGTCGGCACCGCGGTCTCGCCGTCCTCGGCCCAGGTCGTGGCGCCGCCGGCATGGTCGAAGTGGAGGTGGGTCAACACGACCCGGTCGACGGTCTCGGGCGGTGCGCCGCGGTCGGCAAGGCGCTTGGGGAGTCCCCCGTCGCGCTCGAGCCCGTAGATTTCGCGGAACCTCGCGTCGTCCTTCCCTCCCGCGCCAACCTCCACGACCGTCCGGCCCTCGGGGCCGTCGACAAGCAGGCAGTTCATCCCGAGCCGAATCCGGTTCCGGTCGTCGGGCGGAAGCTTCTTCTCCCAGAGGACCCGCGGGACGACGCCGAACATCGCGCCGCCGTCCAGCCGCTGCAGCCCGTCCGAGAGCACGGTGATCGTCCGCTCGCCCCACAGAAGCGTCGGCCAGTCGTAGCGCGTCATCGTCCGCGGACCTGGTCCAGGACCTCACGGGCGATGATCATCCGCTGGATCTCGCTGGTTCCCTCTCCGATCTCGGTGACCTTGGCGTCCCTCATCATCCGCTCGACCGGGTAGTCCCGCGTGTAGCCGTTACCGCCGTGGATCTGGACCGCCTCGATCGTCGTCCGCATCGCGAGCTCCGAACAGAAGAGCTTCGCCTGCGCGGCGGCGAGCTTGTAGTCCCGCCCCGCGTCCTTGAGCAGCGCCGAGCGGTGCATGAGCAGCCGCCCGGCCTCGATCCCCGTCGCCATGTCGGCCAGCTTGAACTGCGTCGACTGGAACTCCGCGATCGGGCGCCCGAACTGCTCGCGGTCCAGCGCATACTCGCGCGCGGCGTCGAAGGCTCCTTCGGCGATACCCAGCGCGTGGGCGGCGATCCCGATCCGGCCGCCACTCAGCGTGTGCAGGCACTGGTGGAAGCCGCGCCCCTCCTCGCCCAGGAGCTGATCGGCCGGCACGCGGACGTCCTCGAGAATCAGCTCGCGCGTGTCGCTCGCCCGCCACCCGAGCTTGTCCTCCTTCTTCCCCGACCGGAGGCCCTCCGTCTCCCGCTCGACGATGAACATCGAGATGCCCCGCGACCCGGCGTCGGGATCGGTCACCGCGGCGACCACGAACGTGCCGGCCACACCGGCATTGGTGATGAACACCTTGGTGCCGTTGAGCACCCAGTGTTCGCCGTCTCGAACCGCGCGGGTCGACATGTTCGCGGCGTCGGAGCCCGACGTAGCCTCGGTCAGGCCGAAGGCACCCAGCCTCTCGCCCCGCGCCAGCGGTGTCAGGAAGCGCTCCTTCTGTTCCGGTGTGCCGAAATCGTGGATAGGCGACGCGCAAAGAGAGGAGTGGGCCCCGACCGTGATCGAATGCGAGGCGTCGACCCGCGCCAGCTCCTCCACCACGAGCGCGAGCGAGAGCGCGTCCGCGCCCGCCCCGCCGTACTCCTCCGGGAACGGGACGCCGAACAGGCCGAGGCCAGCCATCTCGCGCACGGTGTCCCACGGGAACTCGCCCGACTCGTCGTGCGCGGCCGCGATCGGAGCGATCCGCGCGCGGGCGAACTCGCGCACGGTCTCGACCAGCATGCGCTGCTCGGAGGTCAGGTCGAGCGTCACGGGGTCGGTCGGGTCAGGCCCGCGAGCCGGCATGCTCGCCGGCCCACTCGCGGATGTAGTCGACGATCGACTGCGTGGTCGTGCCGGGGCCGAACAGGCGGCCCGTGCCCAGGCGCTGGAGCTCGGCCATGTCCTCCTTGCCGATGATCCCCCCACCGGTCAGCAACACGTCGTTCATCCCCTTTTCGCGCATGAGGTCGAGGATGCGTGGAAAAAGGGTCATGTGGGCTCCCGAGAGGATCGAGAGCGCGACCACGTCGACGTCCTCCTGGAGCGCGGTTTCGACGATCCTCTCGGGGGTCTGGTGGAGCCCCGTGTAGACGACCTCCATGCCCGCATCCCGCAGCGCCGCCGCGACCACCTTCGCGCCCCGGTCGTGACCATCAAGGCCGGGTTTCCCGACTAAGACGCGGATCTTCCGCTCGTCCATCACACGCTCCTGCGTTTCAAGGCATCCGCCCTAAAAGATCTCGGGTTCTCTCCAGGTACCGTACTCGCCCTTCATCAACTCGACGATCTCGCCCACCGTGGCGTACGTGCGGACGCAGTCGAGAACCGGCTCCATCAGGTTCTCCTCGGCGCGGATCGCCTCCCGGAGGCTTGACATCGCGACTTCGAAACGACCTGCGTCGCGCTCGGCGCGCACGCTACGCAGCCGCTCGATCTGCTCGCGCTCGTAGCGCGGGTCGATCCTCAGGATCGGGATCTCGAGCGTCTCGCCCTTCTCGATGAACTCGTTGACGCCAACGATCACCCGGCGCTTCGAGTCGATCTCGGCCTGGTAACGGCTCGCTGCCTCGGCGATCTCGCGCTGGAAGAACCCCTGCTCGATCCCGGCCACGACCCCGCCCATGTCCTCGATCTGACGGAA
>DASQEN010000090.1:0-2267 GCA_035633635.1 Gemmatimonadota bacterium
CGAGGTGCGCGAGCGGGGCCAGGTCGCCGCTCGCGCCGACCGATCCCTGCGCGGGGATCCGCGGCCGAACGCCGGCGTTCAGGTGCGCGAGCAGACGCTCGCAGAGGACCGGCCGCACCCCGCAGCGCCCGCCCGCCAGCGTGTTGGCGCGAAGCAGCGTGATCGCCCGCGTCACGCGCTCGGGGAGCGGATCGCCGACGCCGGCGGCGTGGCTCCTGAGCAAATTGACCTGGAGGGCGGCCAGCCGGTCCCGCGGAATTGCGGTATCCGCCAGCCGTCCGAACCCGGTCGTCACCCCGTAGACCGGTCGCCCGGAGGAGAGCGCCGCATCGACCACCGCCCGGCTCGCCTCCATGCGCTCGCGCGCAGCCGACGTGAGGCGGACCCGCGCGCCGTCTGCGACCCGCTCGACGTCCTCGAGCGACAGCCCCTGCCCGTCGAGCTCGATCTCGCGCCTGTCGGCCGCGTCCTCGCGCCGGGGCTCACTCACGCCGCACCCGGTACGGGATCTGGAGGTCGGGGACGTCACGTAGGAAGACCGCGAACGAGACCAGCACCCGGTCCTGCGGCTCCGAGGGGAAGAAGTTGATGCCCAGCGTCGCCTGCCAGTCGTGAAGATCGCGAACCAGGTTCAGCGTCTGCCCCTGGAGCTTGTTGGTGGTGATGTCATAGGTAGTGCGGTAGTTCAAGCTCCAATGGGAGCTCGGCAGTAGCTGCGCCCCGATCCCGAGGCTCTGCCGGTTCGACGCGCCGTCCCGCGACCGCGTCCACGAGTGGGTGAGGCTCAGCGACCAGGGACCGAACCCTTCGCCGGGATCGCCGCCGGCCTCGTCCAGGCTCTCGCGCGCCTCCTCCAGGCTCTGCTCGGCCCCGCGTCCGGCCCGCGCGTCCTCGTCGGCAGAGACCTCTCGTGTCAGCCGCACGGGCGTCCCGCGGCCGTGCCGGATCGAGAAATCGACGTTCAGGCCGCTCATGAACGGGACGAACAGCTCGCGCGCCTCGCCCTGCTTGACGAGCTCGTGTTCCATCGACATCGAGATGTTGAAGCTCTCGCCGATCCCGGTCGAGAGCCGCGTGCTGAGCTGTCCGAACCCGAGCTCGTCCTCTTCCATCTGGCGGCGGATGTCGAACGACATCGTGTTTGTGATGCTGAGCAGGTTGATGGTGCGGGTCGCCCGCTCGTCGTCCCCGCCCTCGGCGCCCTCCGCCTCCCCGCCCTCTGCGACCTCGGCGCCCTCGCCCTCCGCGCCCTCTGCGGCCTCCGCGCCCGGGTCGTCACCTACCGGGAGCTTGACGTCGAAGTCCTGGTTGAGGCTGAAGCTCGCGGTCAGCTGGTCATCGCCGCCCCCCACGTCGTCGGGCTCGGTGCCCCAGAAATTGGGCTTGGGCGAATAGCTGATCCCCACCGACGGCGCGACCGTATGCCGCATGCCGAGGAGCGGTCCAGGAGGATCCTCGAAGATGCGGAAGAACCGGGTGCTCATGTTGAGGCCCGCGTTCATCCGGCCCGTTCCCGTGGTCGGATTCTCGTCCGCGAGACGGTCGTTCTCGACCTGGGCGGAGTAGGACACCGACGGGTTCGTCTTGATGATCCCGAACAGCTCGAGCGGCCCGTTCAGCGTGAACTGCATCCGCCCCTCCTGTTCGTCGATCACGGTCTCGGTCGGGAGGTCGATCGGTTCGCCGAGCGAATCGGTGGGGACGCTGGTCACGGGGTTGCCGAGCGAGTCGACGGCCGCGTGCGAGAGCCGTCCGACCACCGAGGCGTTGGCGCTGTACTGGAGGTTCTGGTACCACCGCCTGTCGGAGGGTTCGGCGCCGGTCCCCGCCGTGGACCGCGAGCCCCACAGCGGCCGCTGGTTGATCGACACCCGTAGGTCGGGGAGCCGGTAGTCGGTGCGGTTGACGTCGAGCTTGAAATCAGCATCGGCCCCGGCCACGAAGGAGCCCCAGTCGAAGCGCGTGCTGTAGCTCGCGGCCGAGCGGAAGGCGCGCTGCAGGATCTCCTCCGGGTCGAACGAGTTCCGCTGCAGGAACGCGCGGGTGTTGGACCAGTTCACGTCCACGCTCGCGCGCGATTCGGGGCTAATCGTGTGATCGTGCGCGAAACGGATCAGCTGCGAGGACGAGTCGTCGAGACGATTCCACACCTGCTCGGCGTGGAGGTCGCCCGTGAACGAGTGCCGGAGCGCGTACCGGGTGTCGAAGCGCAGCACCGTGCGCGATTCCGAGTACCAGTCCGCCGAAACGCGCGCGTCGCCGTAGTC
>DASQEN010000091.1:0-1683 GCA_035633635.1 Gemmatimonadota bacterium
CTGTTCGAGGCCCGCTGGCGGGCCTATGACAGCTCTATCGAAGTCATCGGCAAGCGCATCGAGCAATACAAGGAACAAGTTGCCGCGGCGGAGTCACAGGTGGTGACCGTATCTCGCCGGTTGCAGCTCACCGAGGAAGAAGAGCGTTCGGTCTCACATTTATTAGGGCTCGGATATGAGCGACGCCCTCGACTCCTGGAGTTGCAAAAGGCGATGGAGGAACTGAAGGATAGGGCCAGCGACCTGCGGGGAACGGTCGCTCAGGGCCGGCAAGCGATCGCTAGCGCTCAGGCCGAGAAGGCGAACCTTGGCGACGCTCGGCAATCTGATATCGCCCGAGAGATTGAAGAGGCCCGCGCGACGGAGGTGGACCTCGATGACCGGATCCGTGCCGCCCGCGACATCCGCCAACGGCGGGAAATCAAATCGCCACAGGAGGGAGTGGTGGTCGATTTGCGTCTGATCACGCCAGGTGGCGTTCTTGCGCCCGGTCAACCTTTGATGGACATCGTGCCGCTGGACGACGAACTTATCGTTGAGGCACGGGTACTACCAACGGACATCGATGCAGTACGTTCTGGCTTGCCGGCAATGGTCAGCCTTCTGCCTTACAAGAGCGCCACGACGCCGCCGATCGATGGCGAGGTAATCTACGTTTCCGCCGACATGTTGACCGACCAGCGGACGGGCGACAGCTATTTCTTGACCCGGATCCGATTGGCACGGGATTCTCTCGCTCAGGCGAGAGATGTGGTTCTCTCGCCCGGCATGCCCGCAACCGTACTCATCGTAACCGGTAAACGACGAGTAGCGGACTACTTTCTGGAGCCTCTAACCCAGCGGATGCACAGGGCTTTTCGGGAGGACTAGTAGACGTCATGTTCCCGGGCTGAGCTTGGTGGCCCGCCCTATCGTGCGAATGAGAGACGAGGGTTGCTCGGACGGGCCGAGCCGAGCCTCACGCACGGAGGGCGAGCCATGGGAGAGGATCACGAAGCGTTTGTCGCATCCGACGTAGCGAAGCTGCTGAAGCATGCTATTGCGGTCGCCGAGGATGGCCGCAGCGGCGAGGTTCGGGTTCCTCGATGAGATTGAGAACAGGCCGGCGACGATCGAGCGGACGATCAAGAAGCTGGCCGGGAAGTATGACCGACTGCATGTCGCTGGGATGCGTCAGGGTTTGTTGAGACATTCGGCTGCGGCTAAACGAACCGCGAAAGAAGCAGAGCCGAATGCAGGAACTGGTAGAGACGGCGACGACGCAGCCGGCGGACTTGGGGGAGCGCTCTCGAACAGCTGGCGGATACTAGTCCGCCGGCGGGCTACCGCCGCGACGCTTCTCGGCGAGGCGGAAGCTGCGTGCGGTGAGCCGACTGATGCGGGGTGAACCTTTGGAGCTGGGTAACCGGCCGTTCTGGGCCGCCTTCCTGCGCTGAACTGGGTCTGCGAGGATGCGTCGCTAAGGACGTCGTTAACGACGTCGCTTGCGGGGTTGCGGGATGCGGGCGGAGATTTTGGTTGGTCCCGAGCGGCGACGCCGGTGGTCGGTCGCCGAGAAGCTTGGGATCGTGCGCGAGGCCTTCGCGCCTGGAGCGTGTGTATCGGATGTCGCTCGGCATCGCGACGTCTCGCGCGGTCAGATCTACCAATGGCGCGCGGAGCTGCGGGGTGGTCTGCTGACCG
>DASQEN010000092.1:0-14616 GCA_035633635.1 Gemmatimonadota bacterium
CGGGCGGGTGGTGGCCGCCGATCGCTTCCGTCGACACCTCGAGGGGAACTAAGGCGCGACCGCGCGGACGACCTTGTCTCCGACGAGGATCGCGTCCACCACGTCCATTCCGTTGACGACCCGGCCGAACGCCGTATAGCGGCCATCCAGATGGGGCTGCATGCTGTGGGTGACGAAGTACTGCGACCCCTCCGTATCCTTGCCCGCGCTCGCCATCCCGACCGTGCCGCGATCGAAGGAGATGCGGGTCAGCTCGCTGTGAATCGCGAAGCCGGGCCCGCCCCAGCCGTCACCCCGCCCCACGTCCCCGCCCTGGATGACGAAGTTCGGCACCACCCGGTGGAACTCGACACCGTCGTACCTGCCGTCCTCGGCGAGCCTGAGCACGGTCTCGACCGTCTGCGGCGCGGACTCGACGTCGAGCTCGAGTTCAATCGCGCCTCGCGTCGTATCCAGCCGGAGCACCGGGCGCGCACCCCTGTCCCGGAGAAATTCCCAGTCGACCGGGCGGATCAGCTCGGCGGCGCCGGCCGATGCGGCGACCGCCTCCCCCGTCAGCTCCTCCAGGGCGGAGGCGGCTTCCCGGCGGACAGCCGGGGTCGCGCTCTGAAGCGCCCCTTCCAGGAGCGGCTGGGCGGCGCGATCTCCGGCCTTCCCCAGCGCCTCGAGCACGGCGACCATCGCCTCTAGGTCGGCGGGCGCGGCCAGGCTGCCGTAGACGTCCTCGAGAAGCGTGACCGATCCCAGCGGTCGGAGCAGGGAGTCCGCCAGGACGGGGGCAACGGTCGCGACCGCTGCCACGTCCCTGCTGCGCAGGGCGCGCTCGAATACGGCGAAGTATCGCTCGGGGGTGAGCTCCTCCGTTCGCACTCCGCGCGACCACCACTGCGCCAGCGCTTCGAGAGCGGCGGCTGAGATCTGCGGCACGGGCCGTGTGGCGGCGTGCTGGAGGACCAGGTACGCCTCCCGTCCATCACCCCACCCGAGCGCGCGCAGCCCCGCGGAATAGGCCGTGACGTCGCGCGGCGGGTTGCCGTCCAGCCACAACAGCCACAGGAGCACGAGCCTCGAGTGGCCGGCCTTCGCGATCGCGGGCAGGAGCGCCACCGAGACCTGCCACGGACGCGGCCGGGTCATGACCCGCTTTCCGATCTCGGTCTCGACACCGGAGTCGAGCGAGTCATCGGCCGAGAGAGCACGCGCGGCTTCGACCGCCACGTGAAGTCGCGGATCGTCCAGCGCCTGCATGAGCTCGGCCATCACGATCGAGTCGCGGGTAAGGCCGGCGAGCGCACGAGCCGCGTTCACCCTGACCCTCCAGTCCGCGGCATCGTCGAGCCACTGCAGGAACCGGCCCGTGTCCTCCCGGTCATCGAGGCGGCCGAGCGCGGCGAGGAGATGGATCGCGGTCTCGGCATCGCCGTCGCTCCTGGGGTCGAGGCCGTCGAGCGCGCGCCGAAGGTCCGGTACCGCGAACGTCCAGGCGGTCGTGTCCGCGCGGGCGAAGTACCAGGCCGCGTCGGCGCCGACCAGCGGGTCCGCGTCCGTCACGAAGCCGGCCAGCCGCCGGGTCGCCTGAGAATCGTGGATTCCGCGCAGCCCGTAGCGACCGAGCGCGAGAGCCAGAACCGCGCGCTCGTCGCCCTCCGCGGTCCTGCCGGCTAGCGCGGCGAGCGAGACGCTCCCCCCCGTCTTGCCGAGCGCGTCCAGGAGCTCGGCGCGCGCGGCGGGATCCGTCTCCCGGTCGACCGCGGCGAGGAGTGCGGCCTCCGACGTGGAGTCCGCTGTCTGCCCGAGCGCGAACGCGGCATCGGCCCGGACGCGCGCGTCCGGGTCGCCCAGCGCCTCGACCAGGGCCAGGACAGCCGCGGTGTCCTGTACGGAGCCGAGCGCGAAGGCAGCTCGGGCGCGCACCACCGGGTCGGCGTCGTCCAGCGCGGCGACCAGAACTCTGCCGTCGCGCGCGGTCTGCGCGTCGACGAGACGCTGGAGGTCCGGCCGGTCGAGGAGCCCGTCGGGCGGCCGGGGCCCGCGCGGCTGCTGCAGACCGACCTGAGCGCTTGCCGGTGCCGCGGCAGTCAGGGCGGCGAGCAGCAGAACGACCGCCGAAGCGCGGATCGGGGTTCGAAGAGAAGCGGGGTGCATGAGGGGCGACAGGATAGTGGAACGGCGCCCGGAGCGCGAGCGCACAGCCAGGGACGCAGCAAGGGTCCCGCGATACCCCGGCCGGAGTCGCGGCGGATCGCTAGATTCGTTCCGTCATGTCCGTTTCCCAACACCTATCCCGCGCGACGATCCTGTTCGCGCTCGCCGCCGCGTGCGCACCCGAGGGCCCCCGCGAGCCGCCCTCCGACGCCGAGAGCGCGGAGGTCCCCTGGGCGCCCGGGGACACGTTGACCGACGCCGAACTCGAAGCTGGCCGCCTCGACGACTCGTGGCGCGCGGCCGTCAGGCTCGGGCGTCCGCCCGCCCCACGCGAGTTCCCCCTCGACACGATCGTGATCCCCGAGGAATGGCGTGAGGCGAGCGCTCCCGCCAACGACCGTGGCGAGGTCCTCCGCGTGCAGACCCTCCTCGATCGCGCCCGGTTCTATCCCGGCGTCCTGGACGGCCAGTGGGGGAAGAACACCGAGAAAGCCGTCTGGTGGTTTCAGGTCGCGGAGGGTCTCGATCCGACCGGCGCGGTCGACTCGGTGACGTTCGAGCGTCTGCAACGGGCCGCCGGCGAGCCGGCCGAAACCGTGGTCCGCCACGTGCTCGACGAAGACGACGTCACGGGGCCGTTCGTCGCCATCCCGGCCGACGTGTATCGACAGGCCCGCCTTGCCTGCCTCTGCTACGAGTCGGTCGGGGAGAAGCTCGCGGAGCGCTTCCACACCTCGGTCGAAGTCCTCGAGGAGCTCAACCCCGGAACAGACCTGGGCGCGCTGGCGGCCGGCGACATCCTGCTGGTCCCCGCCGTGGACGCAACGGCATCCAACCATCGGGCCGTCGCCCGCCTGGTCGTGTCGGGCCTGGGCTCGTACGTCCATGCTCTCGACGCGGACGGGCGCATCGTGTACCACTTCCCGACCACGCTGGGCTCCGGGTACGACCCGTCCCCCCTGGGAGTCCTTTCCGTGGTCAGCGTCCATCTCGACCCCTGGTTCCACTACCAGCCTCGGCTGCTGAGCGTGGTCGACAAGACGAAACCCGACACCCACCTCCCGCCGGGACCGAACAACCTCGTGGGAAGCGTCTGGATCAAGCTGTCGGAGCCTCATTACGGGATCCACGGCACACGCGATCCCGCAGCGATCGGCTACGCCAGCTCCTCGGGTTGCGTACGGCTCACGAACTGGAACGCGCGGCTGCTGGCGGGCGAGGTCGGAACGGGAACCGCGGTGGAGTTCCGCGACACGCGGCCGGTGCCGGTCGAGGGTGGAAAGTGAGAACCGAGGAGTTGTTGTCTCACGTCCCGCTTACAGCCCTTCGAGAAGGTCCCCTGTCAAGACAACGAGCGATGCGGCCAGCACTTCTCCATCAGCAAGGGGGCCGGCGGCACGGACTGCCATGACGCATCCCGGCGCCCGTGGGCTGCCGAAGAGAGTAGGAAGCTGTTCGACGGCGAAACCAGTGGACTGACGGGACAGGTCGTTTCCTTGCAGGGTCCGGAAGCGCTGCACAAGCTCCTTTGTCGGGATACTCTGGAGAAGCCGATAAACATCAAGGGCGTCTTTGTCGCTTAATCGGTCGCGTTCAGAGAGCCGGTCACGGATCTTATAGACCTTTGCCACGAGTAGGCCTGCCGGACCAGCCACTGCGATTTGAAACCGGCGCATGTCGATCAAGTCCAGGGCAGCGATCTCCTTGGAATCCTTGTCAACAAGTGCCGCTTCGAGCCCTTCTACCTTTCGTGCGACCTGTCTCCCATGCGGTGGAATCCGGGCTCCTCGACGCCCGCTACCACCTAAGGATTCCGGTACAAGCAAGTCCACCGCAACCCTCTGTTCGCCGCCAAGAACGTGGATCGAGCGATGCCAGATTCCCACGACATCGGGGGTTTGGGCGAAACCAGCATTCGCAAGCACTGCCTCAAGGAGGGGCTCGGGGCTGAGACGGGCGGGGTCAATTGCCAAGTCGCTATCGATTGTGTACGGGGCAACTGCGAGGTCGGCTTCGTTCGTGTGCATGTATACGGCCTGCGCGCCGACCAGGACGAAGGCGTCGAGGTGGCTGCGGACCGCCTGAAGCGCGTCTAGCAGGACCCGTCGGGCGGCAACGTAGAGCGGGTCAGGCCCGCCAGGCATTCTCATTCTCCGCCATCCACGACAGTAGAGACTCTGCCTCAGCAGGCTCACGACCGGTGCCAGTCAGGAGATCCACGACGCACTGGCTGACAGCCACGTAGGTTAAGCCCACTTCGCTGCGAGTGCGTTCCCAAACGACCTTGTCGAACGGCTCAAGCAGAAGGACGTTCGTGCCACTGTCTGTTTGGCGGAGGTCTAGCTGCTTGGCGGCGCGCGCCGGGTCATTAACGTAACAGGTCGCGAGGCGCGCCGGAGCGATAGACGCGGAGGCAGGCAATGCAAGCGATCCTGTCAGTGCCCACGGGTCATCATACTTTCGCAATCCCGCGATGAAGGACTCCACCCCTCGAGGAGCCAAATAACTGAAGGTTGAGTTCGCTTTTGTCGCCTGATAATCCTGAGCCCATCGCCGCAAGAGATCCTGCCATCTCACCTCCGTGACCTCTCCGCGGGAATCCCGCCGAATGACGTCCTCCTCCTCAATGAAGTTTAGAACGCGGCTAGTGTAACCCGGGTCGGCCCCCGCTCGGCGCGCCAGTTGACGGACGCCGACTGGGGGTCGCCAGTCGCACAGGGCGCGGACCAGGCGAGCTGCCTTCGCGCCCTTCAAAGACTTAATGGGGCGGGCGGTAGGATTTGGGTCTTTGTCTTCCCCTCGCGTCTCAATCAGAACAGCCGGGCGATCGAGAGTGATCCGAGCGTTCCCGGTCAGGTCGAGGTACGAAACTCCAGCACGGCTGAGTCGGTCTCTAGCTAATGGGCTTGCAAAGGGGGTGATCATGAGCGCACCCTCCACTTTGGCTTGCGCGGCAGCGGTGGCAAGGCGAGGCCCCCAATCCGCTGCCTGCTGAGCTGTAAGCCGCTTCTTAGCCTCGACTAAAAGGAGGGCGCAGCACCCGTCCGGCGCACAGATCTCCACCAAAGCATCCGGTTGATAATCGATCAGACGGAGCTTCCGGTTCGTAAGCGATACCTTCCAGCCCTCTGGTAGCCGGGATTCAATGCCCTCTACCGCCCGGACAATGTTGTTGTCTGGATTGTCCACGTTGCGCATAATGCGCAACAGTATATTCTCATGCAACGACTGTCAATACAGGGATTAGGCTATCCAACTATCTGGACCCGCCGTCGAATTCTATCGGGTCAGTAGCTCCGCTAGCGTGGCGGGATCCACGTTCCCCCCCGATAGGATCACGCCCACCCGCTCCACACCGTCTGGCAGGAGCCCCTCCAGCGCCGCCGCAGCGGCGAGCGCGCCGGTCGGCTCGACGAGGATCTTCATCCGCGTAAGGAGAAGCCGCATGGCGCGGACCAGCGCGTCGTCGGGCACCCGCACGACCGCCTCGGCGCGCTTCATCAGGATCGGAAACGTCTTTTCCCCGGGGGACTCCGTCCGGGCGCCGTCGGCGATCGTGTCGGGCGGATCGATCCGCACCCGCTCACCGGCCTCCATGGACTGCGCCGTGTCGTCCGCGTCCGCCGGCTCGGCGCCGAACGCGAGCACGCGGGTGGCGGCGCCCTCGAGCGCGGTTGCAGTGCCGGCCAGCAGGCCGCCACCTCCGACCGGAGCCACGACCGCATCGAGGTCGGGGACGTCGTCGAGGAGCTCCAGGGCCGCGGTCCCCTGGCCCGCCATGATCCAGGCGTCGTCGTAGGGCGGGACCAGCACGCGCCCCTCGTTCTCGGCGATCCTGATCGCGATCAGGTCCCGGTCCTCGGCCCGGCGGTCGTACTCTACGATCGTCGCCCCGTAGCCGCGCGTCGCCTCCAGCTTGGAGCGCGGGGCGTCGGTTGGCATCACGATCGTGGCATCCACTCCGAGCGTGCTGGCGGACAGAGCCACAGCCTGTGCGTGGTTGCCGCTCGAGAACGCGACCACGCCGCGAGCGCGTTCATCCTTGCTCAGGGAGAGCAGCTTGTTGAAGGCGCCGCGCACCTTGAACGCCCCGGCGCGCTGGAGGTTCTCGCACTTGAAGAAGAGCCGGATTCCCGCCGCCTCGTCGACCAGCCGCGACGTCATGACGGGGGTGCGGTGGACGTGCGGGCGGATGCTCCGGCTCGCGGCAAGCACGTCCTCGTAATCGATCGCGAGCTCGCTCAAGAAACCGCGCGAGGACGCGCGAGGCGCTTCTCGACTTCGGCGACCCTGCGCTTTACCGGCACCACGCTGTCCGGGTTGAGCGACATCGAATCGATGCCGCACTCGACGAGGAACTCGGCGAAGTCGGGGTGGTCGCTGGGACCCTGGCCGCAGATCCCCACCTTCTTGCCGGTCTCCTTCGCGGCGGCGATCACCTCACGGATCATCACTTTCACCGCCTCGTTTCGCTCGTCGAACAGGTGGGCCAGCTTGCCGGAGTCGCGGTCTACACCCAAGACGAGCTGGGTCAGGTCGTTGGAGCCGATCGAGAACCCGTCGAACCGCTCGGCGAACTGGCGGGCCAGGATCACGTTGGACGGCACCTCGCACATGACGTACACCTCCAGGCCCTTCTTCCCCCGCTCGAGGCCGTGGTCCGATAGCACGTGGAGCACCTTGTCCGCCTCCTCCAGCGTGCGGCAGAACGGGATCATGATCAGCACGTTGTCGAGCCCGATCTCCTCGCGAACCATGCGGATCGCGCGGCATTCCAGCGCGAACCCCTCGCGGTACTCGTCGCTGTAGTAGCGCGACGCACCGCGGAAGCCGAGCATCGGGTTCTCCTCGTCGGGTTCGAACTGGCGGCCGCCGATCAGGTCCGCGTACTCGTTCGTCTTGAAGTCGCTCATCCGCACGATGACCGGGGCCGGATACTGGGAGGCCGCAATCTTGGCGATCCCCCGCGCGAGGCGCTCGACGAAGTATCCCGGACGGTCGGCGTACCCCGCGGTCAGCTTCAGGATCTCCTCGCGCGCGCCGTTGTCCGCCAGCTCGTGGAACCTGAGCAGCGCGAGCGGATGGATCTTGATCGAGTTGCTGATGATGAACTCCATGCGCGCGAGCCCGATCCCATCGCAGGGGAGCCGCCACCAGCGGAACGCGGCGTCCGGGCTGGCGATGTTCAGCATGATCTGCGTGCGGGTCTCGGGAACGTCGTCGACGTCCATCTCCGATACCTCGTACGCGAGCTTCCCCTCGAACACGTACCCCTCGTCCCCTTCCGCGCACGACATCGTGACCATCTGGCCCGGCTCCAGGACCCGCGTGGCCTCGCCGGTGCCGACGACGGCCGGGATCCCGAGCTCGCGGCTGACGATCGCCGCGTGGCAGGTACGGCCGCCCTGGTCGGTCACGATCCCCGCGACCCGCTCCATGATCGGACCCCAGGCCGGGTCGGTCATCTCGGTGACCAGGATGTCCCCATCGTTCACCCGGTCGGCTTCCTCGGGGCTGGTCAGCCGCACGACCCGTCCGACCGCGATCGCGGCACCTACGCTGATGCCGGTCAGGAGTCGCTCCCCATCCTCCGTTCGCCGGTAGACCTTGAGCGCCGCGGCAGGAGCCTGCGAGTGGACGGTCTCGGGTCGCGCCTGGAGGATGAACAGCTTGCCCGAGTCCCCGTCCTTGGCCCACTCGATGTCCATCGGGCGCTCATAATGGTCCTCGATCGCGCATGCCCAGCGCGCGAGCTGGAGGATCTCGTCGTCGTCCAGCACGAACGCGTTTCGCTCGGCAATCGAGGTCTCGATCGTGGCCAGGGGACCTTCGGTGAGCCGCGCGTAGACCATCTTCTTCGCCTTCTCCCCGCGCGTCTTCTCGATGATCGGCATACAGCGGGGCTGCTTGAGCATGGGCTTGAAGACCGTGTACTGATCCGGGATCACGGCGCCGGCCACGACCAGCTCGCCGATTCCCCACGAGGCGTTGATCAGGACCGAGTCCGGGAACCCGCTTTCGGTGTCGAGCGTGAACATGACGCCGGAGCCGGCCTTGTCGGAACGGACCATCTTCTGGACGCCGATCGACAGCGCCACCTCGAGCTGGTCGAACCCGCGCTTCTCGCGGTAAGCGAGCGCGCGGTCGGTGAAGAGCGAAGCGTAGCAGTGGCGACAGGCATCGAGGAGCGCTTCCTCGCCCACGATGTTGAGGAACGTGTCGAGCTGGCCGGCGAAGCTCGCCTCCGGCAGGTCCTCGGCCACCGCGCTGGAGCGCACCGCCACGTCCACGGCCTCGCTCTGGTAGTCGGCAGAGAGTTCGCGGTAGGCCGCGCGGATCTCCTCGGCGAGGTCTTCCGGGAAGCTCGCCTCGCGGAACAGCGCCCGGATCGCCTTCCCGGCCGCGCCGATCCCCTTGTCGTACTCCTCGAGGTGCGCGCGGATCTCGGCGTCGATCTCGTTGTGCCTGACCAGTCGCCAGTAGGCATCGGTCGTGATCGCGAAGCCGCGGGGCACGCGGATCCCGGCGCCCTGGAGCGTGGCGATCATCTCGCCGAGCGAGGCGTTCTTCCCCCCCACCGCCGCGATGTCCCCGGCCGAGAAGTCCTCGAACCACCGTATGTAGCCGTTCCCGCTGGCTCCCATGGCATCCATTCGCTAGGATTTTTGCCAAGTCCCTCCTCAAAGTATGCAACAACGGTGCCGGAAACCCGGGGTTCCCCTATTTTCGCTGCCTCATGATCGCCAATGTGCGGCCCAGCGACGTCCTGCTCGTCGAGGACAATCCCTCCGACGTCTACCTCACCCAGGTGGCATTCCGGCGGAGGAGCTCGGAGAGCCAGATCCACGTGGTCGAGGATGGGATTCAGGCCATGGCGTTCCTCCGGCGTGAGCTGCCGTACGGCAACGCACCCCGGCCCGACCTCGTCCTGCTCGACCTCAACCTTCCCCGCAAGGACGGCCACAAGGTGCTCGAGGAGATGAAGGCCGATCCCGGGCTGCGGGGGATTCCGGTCATCGTCCTGACAACCTCCACGGCGGAGGCGGACGTCACCCGCTGCTACGAGTGCCATGCGAACTGCTACATCGTCAAACCCCTCGACTTCGACCATTTCGAGCGGGTCGTCCACGAGATCGAGTCGTTCTGGTTCCAGTGCGTGACGTTGCCGCGACATGATTGAGCTTCGGGTCGCGGCGCTCGCGGCGGCGCTTCTCGACCTGTCGGCCTGCGCAAAATGCTTGCGCGCGCCGGCGCGATCGCGAATGGTTGTCGCGTGCTCGCCGACCATACCATCGCGATCATCGGAGCGGGGAACATCGGTCGCGCCCTCATCGGCGGGCTGCTGAGAGGTCAGGACCTCGATCCCGGCCAGATCCACGCCACCCGGCGAAGCCCCACCCCCCTGCTCCAACAGTTCCCCGGCGTTCACTTCGGAAGCGACAACGCCGCAGCGGTGGCGAACGCCACCATCGTCGTCCTGGCGGTCAAGCCCCAGAACGCGCCCGTCGTCGTCGAGGAGATCCGCGGGCACGTCGCCCCGGCCGCGATGATCGTCTCGGTCCTGGCCGGGGTGACGACCGAAAGCCTGCGGCGGGCGTTCGGACGGGACCTCGCGATCGTGCGCGCCATGCCCAACACCCCGATGATCGTGGACGAAGGCGCCACGGCGATCGCAGGGGGGCATTTCGCCACGGAGGACCAAGTGGCCCTGGCGCGGCGGATCTTCGAGGCGGTGGGCAAGGTGGAAGAGGTTCCCGAGTACTTGATGGACGCGGTGACCGGGCTTTCAGGCAGCGGGCCGGCCTACGTCTACATGTTCGTCGAGGCGCTGACCGACGCGGGGGTCAAGCAGGGCATTCCGCGCCCGATCGCATCCCGGCTCGCAGCCCAGACGATCTACGGCGCCGCCAAGCTGGTCATCGAGTCGGGCAAGCACCCCGCCATCCTTCGCGACGAGGTCACGACCCCCGGTGGAACCGCGATCGCCGCGGTGGCGGAGCTCGAGTCCCACGGCTTGCGGACGATGCTGATCAACGCGGTCGCCACCGCCACGGCGCGGTCGAAGGAGCTGAGCGAGCTCGAGAGGTAGTCAGAGCTCCGGCCGAGCCGTGGATTATCCGTTCGGGTTTCAAACCCTGGTCGTCTCGCGTTCTCGCGCGTCCCCTCCCCTCCGGGCGAGGACCGAATGGCTCCGCCCGTAGCTGAAGTAGATCGCCAGCCCGATCACGAGCCAGACGACCAGCCGGATCCACGTGTCCCCCGGCAGGCCGAGCATCAGCACCAGACAGCACGCCGCACTCAGCAGCGGCACGAACGGCACCCACGGGGTGCGGAACGGGCGGGGAATGTCCGGCTCCCGCCGGCGAAGCACCCAGACCCCGACCGACACCAACAGGAACGCCAGCAGCGTCCCGATCGAGACCAGCTCTCCGACGACGCGGAGGGGCACGAGCGCCGCGCTCACCGCGACGAACACTCCGATCACGATCAGGGCAACGTGCGGCGTCTGCCTGCGCGGGTGGACGCTTCCCATGAACGGTGGGAGCAGCCCGTCGCGCGACATCGTATAGAAGATCCTCGACTGGCCCAGAATGCTCACCAGGATCACCGACGAGAGGCCCATCAAGGCACCCAGCTTGACCAGCGGCTGCAGCCATTCGATGCCCGTGGCGTCGATCCCCACCGCGATCGGGTCGGGGACGTTCAGCTGCCGGTAGTCGACCATGCCGACCAGCACGTATGACACGAGGATGTAGAGCACCGTGCAGATGGCCAGCGAGCCCAGGATCCCGATCGGCATGTCGCGCTGCGGGTTTCGCGCCTCCTGAGCGGCCGTAGAGACCGCGTCGAAGCCGATGTAGGCGAAGAACACGACCCCCGCCGCCCGGAGCACACCGCTCCAGCCGAAAACGCCGAACGTCCCGGTATTGGGCGGGATGAACGGCGTCAGGTTGTCGGAGTTCACGAACGACACGCCCACCGCGACGAAGATGATGATCACCACCACCTTGATCACCACGATGACCGCGTTCGCCTGCGCCGACTCGCGGATCCCGAGTATCAGGAGCGCCGCGGTCGCGACCGAGATGAGGACCGCCGGCAGGTTGAACAGCGCGGTCACCGTCGAGCCGTCCACAAGCGTGATCACGGTGCCCGGGGAGGCCGTCAGCACGGCCGGCACGGTCACGCCGAAGTCGCCCAGGAAGCTCACCAGGTAGCCCGACCATGCGATCGCGACCGTTACGGCCGCGACCGCGTACTCGAGCACGAGGTCCCAGCCGATGATCCATGCCAGGAGCTCGCCCATCGTGGCATACGAGTACGTGTACGCGCTTCCCGCGACAGGGATCATGGACGCCATTTCCGAGTAACAGAGGGCGGCCAGCGCGCAGGCGAACCCCGACATGAGGAACGAAATGATGATCGCCGGCCCAGCATTCGTGGCCGCGGCCAGGCCGGTCAGCGAGAAGATACCCGCGCCGATGACCGCGCCGATCCCGAGCAACACCAGGTGCCACGGGCCCAGCGCCCGTCTCAGCGTGTGGTCGTCAACCGCATCGTGCCCGAGATCCTGCATGGACTTACGGCGGAAAAGGGTCATTTCCTCTCCCCTGGCGGAGTTGGGACCCCCCGCCGTGCTGGTTTCACGACGGAGCAGGGACCATGCGCTGATCGGCACGCTCGGCCGGCAGCATGGCACCCAGAACCTCCACCCCCGCCCCACGAGCGGCGTCCATGACCACGATCACATCCTGATACAGCACCTCTCCGCTGGCTTTGACGAACAGGACCTTGTCCGGGCGTCCCCGGTAGATCTCGTTGAGCCGCTCCTGGAGCCCATCGGACTGTACCGGACGCGTGTTCAGCGTCAGGTTCCCCTGCGCGTCGATCTCGAGCACGATCGGGGTCGCCGGAGTCGAGGTCTCCTCCTGTTCGATCGGAAGCTGGACGTCGATGCTCCGCTGAAGGAGCGGCTGCGCCAGCATGAAGATCACGAGCAGGACCAGAAGGACGTCGATCATCGGGGTCATGTTGATGTCCGCGATCGAATCCTTGCTCTTGTTGCCAACCGCCATCGACATCGGGACCTCCTATTCCTCCGGCTCTTCGACCGGGGTCTGTTCCGTGACCGCCGCCACCACGCGGGCCCCCGACTCCTTGGCCAGCCGCATGACGTCGATCATCTCCTGATACTTGAGGCCCGCGTGGGCCTTGACGAAGAGAACCCGGTCCTGCGGATGCGCCTGGATAGCGGCTACCAGGCGGTTCCGAGCCTCGGCGGTGCATTGCGCACGGCCCTGCGCCGTCGCTCGGTCCGCGGCTCCGCACGTCGGAATGGGCCGCGTGTCCAGGTAGTAGGCGCCTGCCGCGTCGATCCCCATCACGGTCCGCCCCTCCTCCTCCGGCCTCTCCTTGAGATTTATGCCGACGGGAAGCTGGGCCTGGAAGCCCGCTACGAGCGCGGGCGTGACGACCATGAAGATGATGAGCAGCACCAACATGACGTCGACCATGGGGGTCACGTTGATGTCGCCCATGATCGCGGAGCGGTCGAACGCGGCGAGGATGCTGCCCTCTTCGTGCGCGCTGATCTCCACGACGTCCTCGTCGGTGAAGCCGCCGCCGCCCCCGGCCGGATCGCTCACGTTCCCGCCGCGATCGACGGTGACCGGTTCACGACCGAATCGGTCCGACTCTGGATGTGCGCTTCATGGCGCAGCATGAAGTCGGTGAACTCCTTCGCCGCGTACTGGATCTCCATGCCCACGTACTCGATCTTGTTCACGAAGTAGTTGTAGAGCCACACCGCCGGGATCGCCACCAGCAGACCGAACGCGGTCGTGATCAGCGCTTCGGCGATGCCTGCGGAGATGGCCGAAAGGCCGCCGCTGCCCGCCGTCGCCATGCCGGTGAAGGCGTTCACGACCCCCATCGTCGTCCCCAGCAATCCGACGAACGGCGCCGTGGAGCCGATCGTCGCCAGGACGCCGAGCCCGCGCCGGAGGTTGGCCAGCTGCTCGAGCGCGTTCAGCTCGATCGTGCGCTGGATCGAGGAGATCTCGATCGCGCTCAATCGCCGGTCCTTCCCGAAGAGGATGAGGTTCTGCATGACGCCGCGGAACGCAGCCGCGAGGTGGCTGGCCTTGTACTTTTCGACGAGCTCGGAGGCCTGGTCGAAGTCCTCCGCCTCGAGGGCTTTGGAAAATGGCCCGGAAAACTTGAGCGTCGCCTTGCGCGCCCGACGAAGCTCGACGGCTTTGCGAATCGCGATGGATGCCGCGAAGATCGACATCCCGAACAGCAAGAATACGATACCCTTGGCGAACCATCCCATGCTTTGCCAGAGTTCGAGCAATGATCCCTGCATGGCCTCTACCTCCTTTGATTGGCTACTGGGTCTGGATGCTTACCGGCTGAGCGATCCAGACGATCACCGCCTGGTCGCGATTGTAGGCGGTCGTCCAGCGGGTCGTGCGCGCCCACTCCTGGGCTGCGCGATCGCATCCCTCGTTTCCACTCGACTTGAGGAGGTCGGTCGCCGTCACGGCTCCTTGGGTGTCGATGCGGATGCCGACGGTGAGTTCGCACTGCACGCCACTTCGCTTGAGTAGAGGCGGCACGTGCCGCAGGATGTCCTCGGCCGAGCAGCCCGAGCGGCACTTGGGCTTCACCGTGTAGGGTGTGAAGGAAAACGTCCTCTCCTCGGCAATGGGGCCCGGCATGGGAACGCCTGCCGCTATGCCGCCTTCGACCCCCTCTCCGCTGAAATCCTGTTCCTTGACTTCCTCTCCAGGCGGGGGAATGTCGGGAGGAATGATCACGGGAGTCGCCAGGGTCTGGAATCCCTTGGGGACGTCGACCTCGGGCGGCGGCGGCGCCGCGGCTTCCGGGGGCGGAGTGGGCGGCGGCGGGACCTCTTCGGTCACCTCGATGATCGTCACCACTTCCTCGTCTTCGGTGACCTCCTCCCCCACGGCGAGCGTGGCCCAGACGAGTCCGGCGACCACCACGGCGTGGAGCGCGATCGAAGTTGCGAGCGTGGCCGCCTCCCGCTTGCCGCGCGGCGGCGGCTTGCTGGCGAGCAGATGGAACATGGAGTCGGATCCGCCCTCGGTGCGTGGGTCGCGGTTCATGGCGAGTCTCCTTCGGAGCCTGGACGGCTCGGGTACGTTTCCCTGTCGTCGCCGTGTTTGAAGCGGGCGACGACGGCCGCGCGAGGACGCAGCCTCGCGAAGCTTCTGCGATCAGTGCCGTTCAGTGGTTCGGCGGCGGTGGACAGGAGGTCGTGCAGGAAGAAAGGAAACCGCTGACAGCGCGCCGCAGCTCCGGAAAGAAGTCGAGCTCGGCGCGATCGATCGTATGGCCCAGAAGACGCGCTTCCCTCGCTGGCAGTTCTCCGGGAACGTCGAGCTCCGTGTCGAGCGGGTGGCCGGGCCGCATGCGGCGTTCTGCGCCCAACCACTCCAGCGT
>DASQEN010000093.1:0-2011 GCA_035633635.1 Gemmatimonadota bacterium
GGCTCGACGCTCATGGTGGCGCCGGCGTCGATGGTCGGCTACCCGCCGGCGGTCCTCGTCCTCGTCGACAACATGCTGGGGCAGCTCTACGAGGAGACGAAACGGCTCATCCAGGAGAAGGAGTACGCGGTCCACGCGGTCGCGGCCTCACTCATCGAGCGGCAGGAGCTCATCGGCTCCGAGCTCGACGAGATCTTCAAGTACGCCGACGAGGCGCATCCCGAGAAGGCCTCGCCGTTCCTTCGCATTCCGCTCGTTCTGCCGAAGATGGATGAGCTCATGAAGAACGGGGCAAACGGACACAGTCCGTTGCTGGCGATCCCAGGCGCGCCCGGGCAGCCAGTCCCGGGTCAACCGCCGGGACCGCCCGTACCCGGTCCCGTGCCGGTGCCTCCGCATCCGGAAGGCTCGACCTAGTCCCATATCCCGTTGTCAAGCGGTAGGCGGCTCCGGCTGAAAGTCGTGGTCGCCCCGCCAGATGCCCCAGACGATCGCGAGGGACTTCTTCATGCAGTGGCCGAGCGCGTTCATCTTCGACTTCCCCTGAGCCCGCTTGCGGGCGTAGTGGGCCGCGATCGTCGGGTTGTGCCGCAGTCCGACGACGCTCATCCGATAGAGCGCCGCGCGCAGGTACGCGTTCCCGGTCTTGGCCATGTGCCAGCTCGTCTCGGGGTTTGCACCCTTCTGGCCTGAGCTCTCCTCGGCCGGGTGGACCCCGACGTATGCCACGAGCTTGTCGAAGTCAGTGAAGCGGTGGATGTCCCCGATCTCGGCGATGAGCGTGGCGCAGATGGCCGGCCCGACCCCCGGGATGGTCCGCAGGCGCCGGGCGAGCTCGCCATCCAGGAGCCCCGCGACACGGTCCTCGGCGGCGTCGATCTGTTGCTCGAAGAGGTCGTGCTGGGCGATGAGCAGCTCCATCTCGAAACCGATCTGCGGCGCGAGCTCCGGCGGGGCGATCGTGTCCTTGGCCAAGGCCGAGATGCGCTCGGCTTGCTTTGTCCCGATGGCCCGATGCCCGGGGCCGCGGTTGGCCGCGGCGAGTGTGGCGACCCGCTTGCGCGCCACCGCCGGGGCGGTCGGGGCAAGGCGCAGCACCGCGAGGGCGCTGGTGCAGGTCGGGTCGTCGTAGGCCTGCTCGAGCTCGGGGAAGCCCAGCTCGATGAGCCGACCGATCTTGTTGTCGACCCGCGACTGCTCCTCGACCAGGTGCATCGCAAAACGCGCCGCCTCGCGCAGCTCCGCACCGGCGAGGGGCTCGCGGATCCGCGGCTCGTCGGCCATCCCCAGGGCAGCGAGGGTACGCGCGTCGGCGGGGTCGCTCTTCACCCGTTGCAGCCGGCGCTTGCCGAAGGCCTTCGCCGAGACTGGATTGACGATCGCGACGGGGACCGATTGGCGATGGAGTGCCGCAGCGAGCGGCAGCCAATAGTGACCGCTCGACTCCATCACCACCCGCTCGACCGGACCCTGCCGGCTGAGCCAGCGCTCGAGCTCAATCAGGCCCGCGCGGTCGGCCGAGAACCGCAGCACCGCCTTGTCCGCGGTGCGCTGGCCCTGCCGACAGATCGCCGCGACGTGCTGACGTTTGCCGATGTCGATGCCGACGCTGTGCATCGTTCGCCTCCCCGCGATTTCTGACCTCGGGGAGCTCGCCTGCTCCGGCCCACGTCTGCTGATCGTCGATCACCGGCCAGCGCGAGCGCTGCCGCACAGTCCCGATCACCGTCCCCGGACGGAGTGCGAGGGCCGGACACTAGGTCCAACGGCTCTAACCGAATAGCGCAGGACCGGCCTCCCCGCGAGAGTCAGCGGAAGTCTGACTCGCGGGAACGACCTATATCAGCGCGACGCGTTGAGGAGAGCGCGGAGCGCGGCGTTCGGGCGGACCGCCAGCTCATCGTCCGGCACCACGACCCGTAGGAGGTCGGCGGCCGGATCGTAGGCGAGCGAGACGACACGGTCGGGGAATTCGAAGATGACGACTGGGCCGTCGACCGCGCGAACGGTC
>DASQEN010000094.1:0-13281 GCA_035633635.1 Gemmatimonadota bacterium
GGTCTCCGGTCGCTGCTCGCCTTCCGGGGTCCAGTAGTTCCAGGGGCTCAGGTTCATGATCGCGTCCGCCGCCAGGGTGGCCGCTTCGTGGTCTTCCGGATAGCGGTCGGCGACCGCGTTCGCGGCGCGGGCGTACGCCGAATCCAAAGCCGCGCGCTGGACCGGAGGCACGGCGGCGTAACGGATGGCGAGGGCGTCGATGAACGCCGCCTCGCGCTCGTTCGCATTCACCTTCAGTTCGATCGCCCGCTGGACCGCCGTCCAGGCAGCGACCCCGCTGGTCGAGTCCATCGGCGCGTTGATGTTGGGGCCGTAGGAGAAGGCGATCCCCCAGTAGCAGATCGCGCATTTCGGATCGATCGCCGCCCCCTGCTCGAATGCCCGGATCGCCTCGGCGTGGTTGAAGCCCCACATGAGCCTCAGGCCCTGGTCGAAATACTGTTGGGCGAGCGGGTTCGTAGTGGAGACTTCGTAGTGGTGGTCGCCGAGATCGTTGAAGAGGAGAACGGTGTCCGCGGGGGTGGTCGACAGAGAGACGAGGGCGGCAGCCACAGCGTTGAGTGCAAGCGTCATCATTCCTCCCGGTGCGTGTCGGTGATCGGGTTCGGATTCGATTATACAACATGTTCGCCGATCTGCGCGCGTCCGCTCGACAGGACCGGCCCCGGCGCGCGATCTTGGCGGTCCGTATGACCACATCTCCCCGCGCCGGCTCGACACCCGCAGCCTCCGTCCGGATCGCAATGTGGTCCGGTCCGCGCAACATCTCGACCGCGCTCATGCGCTCCTGGGAGAGCCGCGGCGACACCGCTGTCTGGGACGAGCCGCTGTACGCGCACTATCTCAAGGAGACCGTAGCTGATCACCCAGGGCGGGAGGAGGTGATCCGGCGGCACGAACCCGACTGGCGGAAGGTGGTCCAGCGCCTGACCGGGCCCGTACCCGACGGCAAGCCGATCTTCTACCAGAAGCACATGGCCCACCACTTGCTGCCCGACGTCGATCGCGCGTGGCTGGACGAGGTGCGGAACGCGTTCCTGATTCGCGATCCGCGCGAGATGCTGACGTCGCTGGTTCGCGTCACGCCGGAGCCGACCGTCGAGGACACCGGCCTTCCGCAGCAGTGGGAGATCTTCGAGCGGATCGCCGCGCGTCGCGGTGCTCCGCCGCCGGTCGTCGACGCCCGGGACATCCTCGAGGAGCCGGAAAAGCTGCTTTCGCGGCTCTGCGAGTCGCTGGGCGTCCCGTTCAAGGGTGCGATGCTCTCGTGGAAGCCCGGCCCCCGCGCAAGCGACGGGATCTGGGCGAAGCACTGGTATTCGACCGTGGAGGCGTCGCGCGGCTTCCGGCCCTACGTTCCACGAATGGACGCGGTGCCGGAGCGGCTCGCCGGCGTTCACGCTGAGTGCGAGGCGATCTATCGGCGACTCCACGAGCGTCGCCTGACCGCGGAGCGCTGAAGGCCGCCCGAAGTCCCTGAAAGGAGGCCCATGCTCCAGCAGTTCGACGAACGGAACCGCGACCTGATCGTCAACGTCGGTGGCCGCCTGGTCCACCGCGAGGAGGCCGGCGTGAGCCCGTTCGACAGCGCGGTCCAGGGAGGCGACGCGGTATGGGAGGGGCTGCGCCTCTACCAGGGCCGGATCTTCAAGCTGATCGAGCACCTGGATCGGCTGCGTGACTCCGCCAAGGCGCTCGCGTTCGCAGAGATCCCCTCGCACGAGGAGATCATCGGCGAGATCCGCCGGACACTCGAGGCGAACGGGATGAGCGACGAGGTCCACGTCCGCCTGACGCTGAGCCGCGGGCTCAAATACACGAGCGGGATGGATCCGCGGCTCAACACGGCCGGGCCCACGCTGATCGTGCTGGCCGAGTGGAAGGCACCGGTCTACGGCCGGGACGGGCTCACGCTCGTCACGAGTTCTGTGCGCCGCCCCCCGCCCGACGTGATGGATCCCAAGATCCATAGCGCGAACCTGATCCCGTCGATCCTCGCCAAGATCGAGGCCAACGCTGCGGGAGCTGATGACGCGCTGATGCTGGACACGCGCGGCTTCGTCGCCGAGACGAACGCGACCCACGTGTTCCTGGTCGAGGGTGGGCAGGTCCTAACCGGCCACACCCGTGCATGTCCGGAGGGGATCACGCGCGCGACCGTGCTCGAGCTCTGCGCGGCGAACGGAATCGAGCACGAGATCCGGGATCTCTCGCTGACCGAGGTCTACCGCGCGGACGAGATGTTCTGCACGGGCACGATGGGGGAGTTGGCCGCCGTGACGACCGTCGACGGGCGCCGGATCGGGCCGGGCGAGCCGGGGCCGATGACCCGCCGGCTCTCCGATCTCTATCGTCAGGAGACCTCGCGCGCGGGCTACCCGGTGCTCGAGGTCCTCGCCGGTGGCTGAGCACCGGCGCTGCACCTGGGCCTCGACCGAGCTGTCGCTCCCCTACCACGACGAGGAGTGGGGCCTTCCGGCGCGCGACGATCGGACGCTGTTCGAGTTCCTTGTGCTGGAAGGCGCGCAGGCGGGCCTGTCGTGGGAGACGATCCTGAGGAAGCGGGAGGGATACCGCCGGGCGTTCGGCGGCTTCGAACCGGAGCGGGTGGCGCGCTTCGGCGCGCGCGACGTCGGGCGGCTGCTCGCCGATCCCGGCATCGTGCGGAATCGGCTCAAGGTCGAGTCCGCGATCGCCAACGCGGCAGCGGTCCTCGCCGCGCGCGACACCCACGGTTCTTTCGCGGGCTGGCTGTGGGGCCTGGTCGGCGGGGCTCCCCGGACCAACCGCTGGCGCGCGCCCTCCGAGGTCCCGGCCCAGACTACAGAGTCTCGGGAGCTCTCGAAAGCCCTCAAACGCGCTGGCTTCACCTTCGTCGGCCCGACGACGTGCTACGCGTTCATGCAGGCGGTGGGGATGGTGAACGACCACCTGGTCGTTTGCTTCCGCCACGCGGAGATCGTGCACGCGGTCGGCCGTGGGAGATCGCGGTGATCCGCGCCGCCGTCATGGTCGGACCCGGCGCACCGATCGAGATCCGCGAGCTGCCAGAACCCGAGCTCGAGCCCGGTGCCGTCCTCCTCGAGACGATCCTCTCGGAGGTCTGTGGCACCGATGTCCACCTGCGCCACGGGCGCCTGGAGGGCGTCCCGTATCCGATCGTTCCCGGCCACGTGTCGGTGGGGCTGGTCGTCGAGACCAGCGGCGACGTGACCGACGTCGAGGGCCGCCCGGTGCGAATCGACGACGTGGTGACGTTCCTGGACGTCCACGAAACGTGCCATGCGTGCTGGTACTGCCTGGTCGCGAAGCAGTCGACCCGCTGTCCGAAGCGGCGGGTGTACGGGATCACGTACTCCGCCGACGAGGGGCCGCTCGGTGGCTGGGCGGAGCGAGTCTGGCTCAAGCCAGGAGTTCGAATCGTCCCGCTCGCCGACGGGGTGACGCCCGAGCGGTGGATGGGCGCGGGCTGTGGGCTTCCGACCGCGCTCCACGCGGTCGATCGCGCGGAAATCCGACTCGGCGACCGAGTGGCCATCCAGGGAAGCGGGCCGGTCGGCCTCTCGGCAGTCGTCCTGGCGCGGCTTTCGGGGGCGGGGTCGGTGATCGTCCTCGGGGATCCCCCGCACCGGCTGGAAGCCGCAAGCGCGTTCGGGGCTGACGCCACGGTCCCGGTCGGGGAGACGACCGCTGACGAACGGGTCGAGCGCGTGCGGGACCTGACGGGCGGCCGCGGCGCGGACGTCACGATCGAGGCCACCGGCGTGCCGTCCGCGGTGCGCGAAGGAATGCGGATGACCCGCGACGGCGGCCGGCTCGTCGTCGTCGGCCAGTACACGGATGCAGGCGACGCCGTCTACAACCCGCACGCCGACCTCAATCGCCGGCATCTCGAGGTGCGTGGCTCGTGGGGCTTCGATTACTCGCACGTCCATCGCGCGATGGAGATCGTCGCGCGCCACGGCGAGGAGGTCCGCTGGGAACGGGCGATCACGCGCGCGTACGGGCTGGATGATATGGACCGCGCGCTCGACGACGTCGAGGCCGGCCGTGTGGTCAAGGCCATCGTGCGGCCGGGAGCGCCGTGAACGTGGCGAAGGCCGAGCGTCGACGCTGGACTCCGGAGCCGGACCTCCGGATCCCGTTCGAGGGCGGCGCGCTCCGGCCGTGGCGGCGGGAAGACATCGACGCGCTCGTCCGACATGCCGACGATCGCGAGGTGTGGAAGAGCCTTGGCGACCTGTTTCCGCACCCGTACACCCGGCAGGACGCGAAATGGTGGCTCGGCGGCGGATACGAGAGCCGAAGCGAGCTCGCGCTCGCGATCGAGATCGGCGGCGAGTTGGGGGGCGGCCTGGGCCTCAAGTTCCCGCGCGACCCGATCTATCGCGGGACGGCCGAGGTCGGCTACTGGATCGGGCGCGCGTGGTGGGGTCGAGGGATCATGCCTCGGGCGGTCAGCGCATTCGTCCCGTGGGCGTTCGAGCGCTTCGACCTGATCCGGATCGAGGCCGGCGTGTTCGAGACAAACCCGGCATCGGCGCGCGTCCTGGAGAAAGCAGGGTTTGCGCTCGAGTCCCGGCAGGAGCGCAGCGTGATCAAGGACGGCAACGTGCTCGACAGGCTCCTCTACGTCCGCTTCCGAGAATGACGCGCCGCGTCCGCCACCGCCACACTGCGCTGCTCGCGGCGGTCGCGATTCTGGCCCCGGCGTGCGACGAGGGCCCGACTGGCGATCCGGCGGATACCGCGGCGACCGTGCTCTGGTTGTCGATCGTCAGCGGGGATTCACAAATCGGCGATACGGGGCGTCTCCTCGAGGATTTCCTGGTGTTCCGAGTCACCGACGCCGCCGGGCGTCCGGTTGCGGGAATTCGCGTCGAGTGGGAGGTCGTCGCGGGAGGGGGCCAGGTGAGCGGCAAGCGCCACGAGACCGACATCGAGGGTCTGGCCGCCGGCAACTTCACGCTGGGGCCCGAGCCCGGCGAGCACGTGGCCCGCGCGCTCGTCCGGGACTCACTCGCGATCAGGTTCACCGCCTTCGCGCGCCCGCCGTCGCCCGAAGAATTGCTTCCCTAGCGGGCGCTAGAGATTCCAGGCGGCTCAGCAGCCCGACTTAGAGGAGGGGGCGGCCGATCGACAGGATCCCAACCACGATCAAAGCCAGCGCCCCCGCCACGCCGAGGAGCGGTAGGCCGTAACCGGTCTTCCCCTTGCGCCGCTTGTTGATCACGTGAACGAAGACACCCGCCGACAGCATCAAGGCGACGTGGCCCCAGATGCCGGGCGGCCGGCGGCCGCCGATCAAAAGCGCGAGCCCAAGCAGGATCTGGATGTCGAAAAGCCCGATGAACACGGCGAGGAGCGCCGGCGCGGGCCGGGTGAACGGACGACCTGCGGCCTTCCCCCAGACGAACCAGGCGAGCGCGATCAGCCCCGAGAAAAGGACCAGGTATCGCACTCCGGAGTGAGCGGAGAAGAGGATGTCCATGGGGTCGTTCCTCCAGGTCGGGGTTCCACGGAACGGCGACTAAACGGCCTCGGCGCTCCCGCAGTTTCCCTCTGTAAGGTCAGGCGCGCAACACGATCGACACCATGGGAAGCGCGCGACGATGAAATCCCGAGCCGGGCGCCGCGAATCGGATGTGGCTGGCGCCGAGCCGGTGCTGCGGCGAGGGAGACCCGGGCGGACTCCGGTCCGCCCGGCATTTTTCCCTTCCGCCCGACCGCTCCGTCCCTCGCCGTTCCTCGAGTCGTTAGCGTCCCATATCGCGCCCGCGTACATTCAGAAATGCTCCGCGAAATGCGGTGTCCGACATCCATCCGCATACGACAGAAGAGGATACGAAGATGGGTCTGAGCCTCACGATGAAGATCATCCGGGAGCACCTGGCGGGGGGTGACCCGTCGGTGCCGGGAAGCGAGATCGGCATTCGCATCGACCAGGTCATTACCCCCGATGCGACCGGTGTGCTGTGCTACCTGCAGTTCGAGTCGATGGGCCTCCAGCACGTACGGGTCAAGCGCGCGGTCGCCTACGCGGATCACGTGGTTTACCACTTCGACGCCAAGAACGCCGCCGATCATCGCTACCTCCAGACCGCGGCCCACAAGTACGGGTCCTGGTTCAGCCTGCCCGGGAACGGCATCTGCCACCAGGTCCACCAGGAGCGTTTCGCGGTGCCCGGCGACACGCTGCTGGGCTCCGACTCTCACACGCCGACGGCCGGCGGTCTCGGCATGTTGGCGATCGGCGCCGGCGGCCTCGACGTGACGGTCGCGCTCGGCGGCGGGCCGTACTGGCTCCCGATGCCGAAGGTCGTCAACGTGCACCTCCAAGGTCGCCTGCCGGAATGGGTCACCGCCAAGGACCTGGTCCTCGAGATGGCGCGGCGGGTGACGGTCAAGGGCGGGATCGGAAAGATCTTCGAGTACACGGGGCCCGGCGCCGCCTCGCTTTCGCCGTACGAGCGGTGCACGGTCACGAACATGGGAACCGAGATCGGGGCTACGACCTCGGTCTTCGCGAGCGACGATCGGACCCGCGACTACCTGGAGCGGCTCGGGCGCCCGGAGGACTTCCGCAGGGTCGCGCCCGACGACGACGCGGGGTACGACGAGGAGATGACGATCGACCTGTCGTCGCTAGAGCCCATGGTGGCCCTCCCCTCGATGCCCGACAAGGTCGTTCCGGTGCGCGAGGTCGCGGGGACGAAGATCGACCAGGTCATCGTAGGGTCGTGCACGAACGGCGGGTACGAGGACCTGCTCGCAGTCGCGCAGATCCTCGCGGGGCATACGGTCAACCCCCACACGAACTTCGTGATCGCACCCTCGTCCAAGCAGGCGCTCGAGATGATCGTACGGGAGGGACTCCTTCCCGACATCCTGGCGAGTGGCGCGAACTTGAGCGAGTCGACATGCGGCGCCTGTATCGGGGTGGGTCACGTCCCGGCTCCGGGGCAGAACAGCCTGCGCTCGTTCAACCGCAACTTCCCGGCCCGCAGCGGGCTCAAGGGCGATCAGGTGTTCCTGGCGAGCCCCGAGGTGTGCGCGGTCGCGGCGATCGAGGGCGAGCTTGTGGATCCCCGGGACTGGGACGGCGAGGCGCCGTCGAAGACTCTGCCCGAGAAGTTCGTGGGCACCCGCGCCGGCTTGATCCCGCCGGCCTCGGATCCGGCGAGTGCGGCGATCGTGCGCGCGGACCACATCACCGATATCCCGCTCGCCGATCCGCCCGCCGACTCCATGTCCGGCGAGGTCCTGATCGTCACCGGCGACGACATCACGACCGACGACATCGTGCCGGCGACCGTCGAGATGCTATCGAACTGGGCCAATATCGACGCGGTTGCGAGCTTCATCTTCAAGCGCCTCGACCCCGAGTTCCCCGCGCGCGCGATGGAGAAGAAGGGCGGCTGGATCGTTGGCGGGTCGAACTACGGCCAGGGCTCATCGCGCGAGCATGCGGCCATGGGCCCCATGTACATGGGGGTCAAGGGCGTGATCGCGAAGTCGTTCGCGCGGATCCACAAGGCCAACCTCGTCAACTTCGGCCTGCTGCCGCTCACGTTCGCGGACCCGTCCGCGTACGACGCGATCGAGCAGGGCAACGTGCTTATCGCCGACGGTGTGCACGCAGGCATCGACCGCGGCCGGTTCACGGTGCGAAACGAGACGAAGGGCGGTTCGTTCGAGGTGGAGATCGAGTTAACCGAGCGCGAGCGGAGGCTGCTTAAGGCCGGCGGGGTGCTGCCGTACACGCGCGACCACGGCCTGGCCGCATGATCGTAAAGGCGCGCCCCAATCACGGGCGCTACCTAGAAATCCTGCGCCGGATGACGCCAGAACAGCGTCTTCGGAAGGCTTTCGAGCTTTCCCAGATGGGCAGAGAGCTCTTCCGGCGGGGCCTCAAGCAGCGTCATCCCGAGCTATCAGCGGATGATCTCGAGGCACTCCTGCGGAAGCGCATGAGCCTGTGTCACAACAGGAACTACTGACCTACGTAGGAGCGGCGCTCGATCGCGCCGGGATCGACTACATGATCACGGGATCGATCGTCTCGAGCCTCCAGGGGGAACCCCGTCTCACCCACGATCTCGATGTGCTCCTCGCCATCCAGAGTACCCAGGTCGACGACCTCCTGGACGCGTTTCCGGGTCCGCGATTCTACGTGGACGCGCAGGCCGTAGAGGGGGCTATCCGCACGAGCGGCATGTTCAACGTGATCGACACCATCGAGGGCGACAAGATCGACTTCTGGCTCCTTCGAGATGAACCGTTCGATCGATCCCGGTTTGGACGCAAGTATCAGGAGCGGTTGTTCGGGACCGACGTGAAGGTATCGAGTCCTGAGGACACAATTCTCGCCAAGCTCTGGTGGGCACGACTTTCTGGCGGCAGCGAGAAATACTTCCAGGACGCCCTGCGCGTGTACGAGGTCCAGGGGACCGTTCTCGACGACGCGTATCCTTGAGGAATGGGCAGAGCGTCTCGAAGTGGGCGATCTATTGCGGCGGATCCTGGAAGAGGCAAGGCCGGAATAGATCGCTGTCAAGCGGGGGAGAGGACCTTGCCGGGAAGGGCGCCAGTCAAGCCGCCATCGCGCACGGCGAGCCGGCCGCCGACGATCACGTGCGGCATTCCTACCGGATACGCGTGGGGGACCTCGAACGTGGCTGTGTCGGCCACGATTGCGGGATCGAAGACCGCCAGGTCGGCGGCCTTCCCGACCGCCACCGTGCCCCGGTCGGAGAGGTTGAGGATCTCGGCCGGCAGGCCGCTCATCTTCCTGACCGCCTCTGAGAGCGACATCGACTGGTCTTCGCGCACGTACTTGCCGAGTACGCGGGGGAAGGAGCCGTAGGCTCGCGGGTGCGGGGACCCCTCGGACAGCGGCCCGGTCGATCGCCGCGCGCCGGCGTCCGAGCAGATGGCGCCCAGCGGGTGCGCCAGAAACCGCCGCGTGTTCTCCTCGCTCATCCCGTGACCCACGATGCCGGCCAGGTTCCGCGACGTCGTCAGGATCTCGACCGTGACGTCGTACGGATCGGCGCCCTGCTCCTCGGCGTACGCGCCTAGCCGGCGGCCGATCGCGCTCTCCGGGCCGTCGGCTCCGACATCGACGATCTGGATCGCGTCCCAGTCGCCCATCATCGCGATCTTCTCGTCGACTGCCGCCCGCAGCCGCGTCGCCTCGCCCGGATCGGCGAGACGCGCGAGGAACGCATCGGTCCCGCCGTCCCTCGCCCATGCGGGGAAGAGCGAGGAGAGCCCGGTCGAGTAGGCGGTGTAGGGGTAGCGGTCGAAGCGCACCTGCCGGTCCACGGCGGCACGCTCGATCGTGGCCAGGAGCCGCTCCGCCTTGGGCCAGTTACGCTGGCCCTGCGCCTTCAAGTGCGAGACCTGGAGCGGCGCACCGGCGCCCTCGGCGACCGCCAGCGCCTCGGCCAGCGCCTCCTCGACCTCGTCCGCCTCGTTCCGCATGTGGGTCGCGTACGGCAGCCCTGCAGAGGCTGCGGGCCGCGCGAGAGCGGCGAGCTCTTCGGTCGAGGCGAACGCGTTCGGCACGTACTCGAGACCGCTCGACACGCCCGCCCCGCCGGCCGCGAGTGCGCGCTCGACGAGCGCGACCATCGCGCTGAGCTCGTCGGGCGTCGGCTCGCGGTCGTTCTCCCCGACCACGACCTCGCGGACCGTTCCGGTGCCGACCATCGTCACCAGGTGGGTCAGGTGCTGCCGCGCCGCGAGCGCGGCGAACAGCTCCTCCCAGTCTCCCGCGTCGACGTCGACCCCGTAGCGCTCCCGGTAATTCTCGCGCCGCTGGGCCCGCATCCGATCGGTGACCGGCATCACCGAGTCGCCATCCTGGCCGACGACTTCTGTCGTCACGCCCTGCCGCACCTTGGAGTCGGCGAGGTTGTCGACGAAGATGCCGAGGTCGGTGTGGGCGTGGATGTCGATGAACCCGGGGGCCACGACGAGGCCGGTGACGTCGATCGTCTCCCGCGCCGCGGCGCCCGCCAGTGCCTCGAGCGCCACGATGCGGCCATCGCGGATCCCGACGTCGGCGTCGAACGGCGGTGCGCCGGTCCCGTCCACGATCCGGCCCCCGACTAGGAGAAGGTCGAGCGGGGGACGAGCGAACAGGGCGATGTCGGACCATTCTCCGAGCGCGGCCTGGACGGCGAAAACCCCGCTCGCCTGCAGGAACCGGCGGCGCGGCAGCAGGCGGCCGAGGTCGGAACAGTCGCGCGGGAGCATGCGAAACGATACGGAGCAGGGCGCGCGGCGCCAAGCCGGCGCGAGCGGCGCCAGGCCGGGGAACCATTATATTGGCCCCGCATGAGACGCCTGACCCTGATCCCGATCGCCGCGACTCTTCTCGCCTGCGGCGGCGAAGTCGATCCGAACGCTCCCCTCGAGACCCACCGGAACGAGGACCGCGGAGCGACCTTTGTCACCGCCGAGGCCCTGCACGACTGGATGGAGGCCGGGCATGCCGACGAGGTCGTGTTCATCGACAACCGGAACCTGTTCACGTTCGAGCAACAGCGGATCGCGGGCGCGAGGCTCATCCCCACCGACGATGTTGAGTCGTCGCTCGCCAGCCTGCCGCTCAACAAGTGGGCGGTCTTCTACTGCACGTGACCCGACGACGGGTTGAGCGTCCGGGCGGCGCAAATCGCGGAAGACAGCGGATACGAAAAGGCACTCGTGCTCGAAGGCGGCCTCGGCGCCTGGGCGGGCAGCGGATACGCGATAGAGTCGGGGTCCTGAGCGGCGACCAACCATGACGGAGCCCCACCCGTCTCCCGAGGAGCTCCCTTCGTACTGCAAATCCCTGTTCAGCGGCGTGATCGCCGCGGACCTCGTCTTTCCCTTCCCCGAGCTTTCATCCGACGAATCGAACGCGCTGGTTGGCTACCTGGACGACCTCGAACGGTTCCTCGACGCCAAGGTTGACGGCGCAACGTTCGACCGCGAGGCTTCGATCCCCGAGGGTGCGCTGGACGGGCTCGCCGAACGGGGGGTCTTCGGCCTCTATATCCCCGAGGAGTACGGCGGCCTCGGCTTCAGCCAGAGCCAGACCGCGCGGGTGACCGCGCGGATCGCGGCGCGTGATGCCGGCCTCGCCGTCCTCCTCGGATCCCATCTCTCGATCGGCATCAAGGGGATCTGGATGTACGGGACCGAGGAGCAGAAGCGGCGCTGGCTCCCGGCCTGCGCGCGCGGCGAGACGCTGGCCTCGTTCGCGCTCACCGAGCCCGACCACGGATCCGACGCCGCCCACATCGAGTCCCGCGCCGAGCGGGCGCCGGACGGCTCGGGGTGGATCCTCGAAGGGCACAAGATCTGGATCGGCAACGCCCACCGCGCCGGTGTCCTGACCGTGTTCGCGCAGACGCCGGTCGAGAAGGACGGCCGCACGATGGACCGCGTGACCGCCTTCGTTCTCGAGGGCCATCAGGAAGGGCTCGAGGTCGGGAGGCTCTGGACCGACGACAAGCTCGGTATCCGCTCCTCGACCCAGGCCGAGCTCTTCTTTCGCGGCGTGCGTGTGGGCGACGACCAGGTGCTCGACCGACCCGGCCACGGCTTCAAGGTGGCGATGAACGTGCTGAACGGAGGCCGGATAGGGCTCGCGGCGAGCGCGGTGGGAGGCCTCGAGACGATCCTTCGCTCGGCGGAAGAGTTCGCGCGAAACCGCCGGCAGTTCGGCCGGCCGATCGTGGAGTTCGATCTGGTCGCGGCGAAGCTGGCGCGCATGCGGATCGACTCGTTCGTCACCGAATCGATGGTGTGGTTGACCGCGGCGCTGATCGACCGCGGTGGGGTCGACTACAGCCTCGAGTCGGCGATCTGCAAGGTCTATTCGTCGGAGGCGACGTGGCGGGCCGCGGACGACGCGCTCCAGGTCGCGGGCGGCCGCGGGTACATGAGCGACTGGCCGTTCGAGCGCTACCTGCGGGATGCGCGCATCAGCCGGATCTTCGAAGGGACCAACGAAGTCCTGCGCATGTTCATCGCGCTGGCGGGGATCGAGCGCCTGGGGGAGTACCTCGAGCACGTGGGCGCGGCGTTGCGCGAGCCGATCAAGGATGTCGGCGTGCTGACGGAGTTTGCGTTCCACCGGATCAAGGACGCGATCGGAAGCCCGAGCGCGGCCGTGAAGGTGGCGGAGCCGCTGGCCGGGCCGCTCAAGGCGCTCGAGCGATTCTCCGGCGCGCTGCACGATGGAGCGGAGCGGGTGATCCGTGCCCACCGCGACCGCATCGTCGACGAGCAACTCCAGCTGGCGCGGCTCGCCGACATCGCGATCGACCTCTTCGCGCTGACGGCCGTGATCGGCCGCGTGCAGGCAACGATCGAGCGCGTGGGGGAGGAAGACGCGCGGCACGAGATCGACATCGCGCGGCAGTTCAGCCGGGAGGCGGGTGCCCGGATCGAGGCCCACGTCGCGCGGCTTGGCGAGAACCGCGACGAGCGGCTGCGACGGATTGCCGCGGGTGGAGCGATGGAAGCGAGCGAGGCTCCGGCATGAGACGCGCGCGATGAGCATCCGCCGTCCCGATCCGCGCCACCCCGGCGGCGACACGCCGCTCGAGGACGACCCGCTGGCATTGGCCTTCTGGATTCGGAGCTTTTGCCGCGACGACGGGCCGGCGGTGCGCGAGCTGGTCTTCGACGTCCTCGAGGAGTTCGGTCTTGCGCCGGACCATTCCGGCACCGATGTCGACCTGTCGGACATCGAGCGCCATTACCAGGCGCGTGGCGGGGATTTCTGGGTGGTGGAGGACGGCCGCGGTCGCGTCGTCGGGACGTGCGGGCTGTGGCTCGATCCCGACGACCCCGTCCGCTGCGAGCTCCGCAAGATGTATCTGCGTCCGGAGTGGCGCGGGCGCGGCCTCGGCGGGCAGCTCCTGGAGGTCGCGCTGGGCCACGCGCGGGGCACGGGGCGCCGGCGCGTCGAGCTCGAGACCAACCGCGTGATGACGGCGGCGATCGGTCTCTACGAGAGCCGCGGCTTCCGTGAGGTCGAGGGTGACACGTGCGCCCGCTGCGACCGCCGGTTCGCGCTCGACTTCGAATAAGGCTTACTGCCCCGCCCAGACCCGAGCGAGGGAGGCGTAGAACGCCCGTGCCTCGCGAACCTCGTCGACGTCCACACACTCGTCGGGCGTATGGGAGCGCGCGCTGGTCCCGGGCCCGCACTTGACGGCGTCGAGATCCTTGAACCAGACCCAGTCCGAGCAAGTAGGGCTGCCGTACTCACGCGCT
>DASQEN010000095.1:0-4607 GCA_035633635.1 Gemmatimonadota bacterium
ATCCTGCTCGGGCTCCTCGGGCTGCCGCGGGAGAAGCTCTTTTCCGACAACATCGCGCGAGTCGGACATACGATCGCCTCTGACAACCTCCTCAACCTGCGGGACCTCCTCGACTCCGGTCGGGTGAGGAACGGAGATCGCCTGCTGCTCTTCACCTTCGGGTTCGGGCTGCACTGGAGCTGCATGGTGGTGGAGCACTGATGGCCATGAACGGGACGATTCTTGTGACGGGCGGTACCGGGACGCTCGGTCGCGAGCTGGTGCGACGGCTCGCCGTGGAATCCTCGACGCCCAGGGTTGTGGTGCTGTCCCGTTCGGCCCGCGATCCCGACCCGGGGTTCCCGTCCGGCATCCGCGTCGTCCAGGGGGATCTCCTGGCGGGTCCAGGGATGGGCCTCTCCGCCAGCGTGCGGGAGGAGCTGTCAGCCGACGTGACCGACATCCTCCATTGCGCGGCGGAAACGAGGTTCACGCTGCCGCTCGAGGAGGCCCGGGCAATCAACGTCGGGGGGACGCGTTCGCTGCTGGAGTTCGCGGAGGGTTGTCCCTCGCTGCGGCAGATCGGCTGCTTCAGCACCGTCTATGTCGCCGGGCGGCGCACCGGGCGGATCACCGAGGACGATCTGGAGGACGGCGGCTCGGGGTTCGTCAACAGCTACGAGCAATCGAAAAACGAGATGGAGCGCGAAATCCGGGAGCGGATGGGCGATCTGCCGATCGCGGTCTACCGGCTGAGCACGCTGATCGGCGACTCCACCACCGGTGCCGTCACCGGGTTCAACGCCTTCCACCACGCGCTGAGGCTCCTCTATCTGGGGCTCGCCCCCATGATCCCGGGCGACCCGGCGCATCGCATCGACGTGGTGGCGGTGGATCACGTGGCCGATGCCGCCTGCTGGCTCTTCGGCCGCCGCTTCGAGGCCGGGCGCACGTACCATCTCTGCTCGGGCCCTGAGAGGTCGAGCTCGCTGGCCGAGCTGATCGACGCGGTCGTGGAAGCCTTTCACCGCTTCCGTCCGGAGTGGCGGCGGCGCGGGATCGAACGGCCGGCGATCGTCGATCTGCCCACGTACGAGCTCTTCGCGCGGTCCGTCGAAGAGACGAGAAACGAGATCCTGCTGCGGGCAACCCGCGCGGTCCAGAGCTTCGCTTACCAGCTCGCGTATCCGAAGACGTTCGACCGCACCGCGACCCAGGCCGCGCTCGAAGGCAGCGGGCTCCGCCCGCCTCCGGTCCTGGAGTACCTGCCGAAGGTGGTGCGCTTCTGTCTCGAAAATGAATGGAGGACGACGAGGTCATGGAACGTATCGAGCTCGAGCGCCGCCTAATCGAATTCGTGAATCGGATGCGTCCCCATGCCGATCCTCCGATCGCCATCGACGCGGAGACCGCCCTCTTCGAGGAGGGCGTGATCAACTCGCTGAGGATCCTGGATCTGATCGCGTTCGTGGAGGAGATCACCCGGACGCGGGTCCCCGACTCGATGGTCCGGCTCGCCAATTTCCGCTCAGTGCGCGCGATTGTGGCCGCCTTCGGAGAGGAAGACGGCGAGCGAGACCACGCGACGGAAGAGCCGGCGGACGCCGGCACTGTACTTCACGTCTTCGAGCGCCGCTCCCGTGGACGCGGTTTTGCGCGACCGGTCGAGGAGCTGGCCGCGCGCGGAGAGCTCGGCCTCCTGCCCCCGGGCCGCGCCGTGTTCCGCGGCTCCTCGCGGCGTCTCCTCGGGTGGTTCGACTCCGTCGTCCGGGGCTGGGCGAGGGAGCTGGGTGCGGTGGAGGACCGCCATCCGGGCCTTCTTCCCCTCGAGACGCTGTCGCGCGCGGGCTGCTTCCTGCGTGCGGCACCCCTCGATGGCGTCATGCCCCCCGCGGCCTGCTACCACGTCTACCGAGACCGGGAAGGCGCGCGATTGGAGGCGCCTCCTGTTTTCGTCGCCACCCGTGGCCGCTGCTTCCGGGACGAAACCGACTTCGAGCCCTCGCTGGGACGTCTGCGGGTCTTCGAGATGCGAGAGATCGTGGCCCTCGGGTCCCGGCAGGACGTAGAGCGGTTCCGGGACGAAATGATCGACAGGGTTCGCGACCTCGTATCCGAACTCGATCTGGCCGGCCGCATCGAGATCGCCAGTGACCCCTTCTTCCTCCAGGGTCCAGGAAACGAGTCGCGCGGCAGGCTGCTCATGCAGCAGGTTCTGCCCCTCAAGTACGAGCTGCAGCTGACCCTAAACGCGAGCGGTCGCTCGTGCGCGGTCGCGTCCTTCAACCACCACCTGGACTTCTTCGGCCGGCGATTCCGGATCCGCCTCGATTCCGGGGCGACCGCGCACACCGGATGCGTCGCGTTCGGGCTGGAGCGCTGGGTGCTGGCCTTCCTCGGCCAGCATGGGACCGACGCGCGGGCCTGGCCTTCCCGAGCCCGCAACTTCTGCTCTCGGGAGGTGGAACATGAGACCCACGCGTGAGCAGGTGGGTGCCGCGGCGGCGCGTGGTCGCCTCTTCAACCGGACCCGCACGTCGCCTTCGATCCCCCGGCGGCTCCTCCGTGAGGGGAAGGTCCACCTCCTGCCGCTGTATGCGTTATTGCGGACCAGCGACCTGGCCCGCGAGGGGATCGAGAACTCGGGAAGCTACCGGTTCGCGGACCACGTCTACCGCGGCCGGGCAGGCGGGAGGCTCGGCGTGGGGAAGCTCCTGGACGGCGCGCTCCTCCGCATGCGGGGGGCGCGCTCGATGCGGAACCGTTTCTTCCACGCCAGGGCGGAGATCCTCGCCGCGGCCTTTCGCCACCCGGCAGGCTGGCCTTTCCGTGTTCTGTCGGTGCCGTGCGGGATCGCGAGGGAGCTGATCGAGGCCGCCGAGATCCTCCGCGCCGCGGACCCTTCGCTCTACGCAAGGGCCTCCTTCTTCGGCATCGATCTCGATCCCCGGCCGCTGGAGTTGTCGCGGGCGTTGGCCGCAGGGAAACCGGGCTTCCGGTTCCTCCGAGCCGACGCGCTGGACGCTGCGGCGTATCCGCCAGAGCTGGACCTCATCCTCTCGGCCGGCCTCGGCGAGTTCCTCGGCGACGAGCAGCTGGTCCGCTTCTACGCGGTCTGCCGTGCCGCGCTGCGCGAAGGGGGCTCGCTCGTTACCTCGGCGACCCGTCGCGATTCTGTGTCCGACTACCTCATGCGCGAGTTGGCGGAGCTCTCCGCTCATTACCGCGAGCCCGGCGAGATCGTCCGGCTTCTCCGGCGGGCCGGTTTTCACGACATCTCCGCCCGCCTCGACGACGTGGGGCTCCAGACCCTGCTGGTGGCGCGGAGATCCGCAGTCGCAACAACGAACGAATCAGGAGGCACACGATGATCTACGAACAGCATCTCGCCGCGGCCGAGCGGAGCGCCTGGCCACTGGATTCTACCATCGAATGGGATCGGATCGACCTCGAGATCGCCGCCTCCGAGCCCGAGGTGCTGGCCGCGCTCCACGACGCGGCGCTGATCGAGGGCTACCTCCCGCTCTTCATTCCGCGACTCATGCGGATGGTGTGGGACGACGTCGACGCAACGGCCGTGCTCAGCCTCGAGCTCTATGAGGGGCTACGGCACTTCACCGCGCTCAAGCGCTATCTCGATCGGGTCGGATATACGTCGGCCGCCGCCATGGAGGCGGGCCTGGTCGAAGCTCGTCGTGGCGCGGTGGACCTTCCGTATGACTCTTCGGACGTCCTGATCCACCTGACGAATTTCATGTGCTCGGAGCTCCTCGCCGCCCGGTTCTTCCTGGGGCTATCCCGCCGCACGCGGGAGCCGGTCCTGAAGACCCTCCTCTCCCGCATGGCGCGGGACGAGTTCCGCCACTGCGCGAGCGCCGGTGATCTCCTTCGCAAGCGCGTCGAGAAAGACGCCACCGCGGTCGGATCAATTCTCGCCGCAGCCGAGAGTTTCCGGCACTACGGCAGCGACGTCGTCGAGGTCCCGGTGGCGGAACAGAACGACTTCCACTCGGTCCTGGCGGTAAACCGCAAGGTTCGGCAGGTCTGCGGAATGGCACCCACCGAGCACCTCAAGGAGGCGATGCGAAATGCTGCGCGTTGAACGAGTCGACCCGATGGAGCAGGCCGCGGCGGAGCAGCCCGGCGCGATGGAGATCGACGAGAACGAGCTCTGGATCCTGAGCTACTACCGCGCTTCCGAGCTGGCCGGCGCGCTCGTCATGGGACGACTGGCGGGCCAGACCGACGACGACGACCTGCGCGTGCATCTCACCGAGCACTGCGCCGAGGAGGCGAACCACGCCTGGCTGTGGACGCAGACGATCCTCGCGGTCGGCGGCACACCGCGCCGCGTATCGGAGACCTACCAGTCCCGGTACTACGAAGCGCTCGGCCCGCCGACTACCGTGCTCGAGGTGCTGGCTCTGACGCAGGTGTTCGAGAAGCGAGTGGTGAAGCACTTCCGCGACCATCTGCGGCGACCAGACACCCACCCAGCGGTCGCACGAACCCTTCAGCGAATGATCGCGGAAGAGGCCGGCCACATCGGCTGGGTGAAGGACCGCCTGGACCGCTGGGCAATCGAGACGGGAGAGGCGACCGTGGCGGAGACCCTGCAGCGGTTCGCG
>DASQEN010000096.1:0-4292 GCA_035633635.1 Gemmatimonadota bacterium
GCGTCAGCATGGCCATCTGGAGGATCTCGTTCCGCTTCTTCTCGCCGCCCGAGAACCCCTCGTTGACGTACCGCTCGGCGAACTTCTCGTCGACCTGAAGGACGTCCATCGCCTTCTTCAGGTCGTCGTAGAAGTCGAACACGCCGACCTCCTGGCCCGTCCGTGCAATCTTGGCCTGACGCAGGAACTGGGCGATCGTGACGCCCGGGATCTCGCTCGGGTACTGGAAGGCGAGGAAGACGCCCTTGCGGGCGCGCTCGTCGACCTCCATCTCGAGCAGGTCCTCGCCGCGGAAGTGGACCCTCCCCTCGGTCACCTCGTAGGCGGGATGCCCGGTGATCACCTTGGCGAGCGTCGACTTCCCGCTGCCGTTGGGGCCCATCAGGGCGTGGAGCTCGCCCTCGCGCATCGTCAGGTCGACGCCGCGCAGGATCTCGTCGCCGGTCTCGGCCACGCGCGCGTGGAGGTTCTCGATCGTCAACAGCGGTCGCTTCTGAGTCATTTATGGTCCTCCCATGTGATGCCGATCAGCTCGGTCACGCCGACCTCGCCGCCCTCGAGCAGATCGCTGATCCGGATCTGGTCGAGGAGCTCGTCGATCTTGGTTCTCAGCGCGTACCAGACCGGGCGGATCGAGCAGTCGTGGGTCAGGTCGCAGCGCTCGGGGCCGACCGGGTGCTGGGTGCAGTTGATCTCGAACGTCGAGCCCTCGGTTGCCTCGATCACGTCCTTGACCGAGATCTCGCTGGCGTCGCGCGCGAGCTCGAAGCCGCCGGAGACGCCCCGGACCGATGTCACGATCCCCGCCTGCCGGAGCCGGCGCAGGATCTTCTCCGTGTAGTCGGCGGGAAGGTCCTCCTTCTCCGCCATCTCGCGGGCGGCGACCGGCCCCTGGGCGCCGAAGCGCGCCAGATGGAGCGTGCAGATCAGCCCGTACTCGGCCTGGGTCGTGAATCGCATCGTTGAGAAAGAGTATCAATCCGGAGTAAAACAGTCAAGTATCGGGAATCATTCCTGAACGGGGCGCAAGCGTAGGCGTTTCTGGAGAGGGACGGTGACTCAGCGGAACGGGTTTTCGATCGTCAACCCGTCGATCTGGAGGCCGTCCTGGAGGTCCTCGGTAAAAAGGGTCGTCGCGCCGCCGGTAATCGCGGCCTCGATGATCAGGGCGTCCCAGAGGGACATGGTCATCCGCTGCCCTCTCGCGATCGCGGCAAGAATGATTCGCGGATCGATCTGAACCACGGGGAGAGTCGCAAGCGTGCGCACGGCTCGCTCCGCGCGCTCCGGAGACAGGGGACGCTTCAGCCTGCGCGTCGAGACGACGTAGAACTCCTGGAGGACCTGTGTGCTGAGAATGGCTCGGCCCGCCAGGGACTCTTCCTCGATCAGTCGATCGGCGGCTTCCTTCTTCTGTGGGACATCCTCGTCGACCGCGTACACGAAGACATTTGTGTCGAAGAAGCTTCGCACCCTCAGAGCGTTCGGTCGTAGAGCTCGTCCCGGGTCCAGGTGCGGCCTCCGCCTCCGCTTCCGGCACCGGACTCGCGGGCAATCTCGAGAAACTCCCGGATCGCCTTCCGCTGCTCGGCGCGCACGCCAGCGTAGGACTCGAGAAAGTCCCGCACGACCGCGTTGACCGAGGTGCCTTGCTCGAGCGCGCGGATGCGGGCACGTCGGAGGACCTCTTCGTCGGTGGTGATCGTCAGGTTCGTCATGGCTCGTGCTCCACGAGATCAGTGTAGCACGGGTTTGCCGCTAAAGGCAAGGACCACTACAAACTCAGTGCCGGACGACTTGCCGGACGACGACCGTGCCGCCGTGCTTGAGGTGCGGCGTCGTGCGTGCGATCGCGACCACCGCCGCCCGGTCAGATGCCTCGACGACGAAGTAGCCGGTCAGGGACCCTGCCGCGCCGGTGGGGCCGCCTCGCGTCGCCTCGACCGCGTCCCGCCGGCCGTCCAGCCGGTCGGCCTCCGAGGGCGGGGCCAACTCGTCGCCGTCGACCTCGATCCGGCGCTCGCGGAGGTCGGACACCCACGCCGAGTACTCGGCAACGCGGGCTTCCTGCTCGGCGGGCGTGACGGGGGCGCGGTAGGATTCGTCCTCGTAGAGGAGAAGCAGGTACCGCTCGAGCGCAGGAGGCGTGGCGGGCCCACGGCCGGCGCCGCGGTCGGAGACCGAGATCCCCGCGAAGAAGGCCGCCGCGCACGCCGCCAACGCGAGCGCGCCCCAGGCCCAGGCGCGATGCGTGGGGACCTTCGGGGTCCGTGGCTCCCGGGGGCCGCCGGTCACTCCACCCGGGGCGGCGACATCCCCCGAACCCACGAGCCCGCGGCCGGCGAGCGCAGCGACGACCGACTCCTCGAGGTCGGCGGGCGGCGCGGCGGCGCGGAGCCGCTCGATCGCCGCGCGCTCGGCCGCGCTCCACTCGACCCGCGGGTCGCCGTTCAGCGCCTCGTCCGGCGGTCGATTGTTCATCTCGCCCCTCCTTCAGCAGCCGCCAGCCGTGCCCGCACCCCCGCCCGGGCGCGGTGGAGCTGGCTCTTGGACGTGCCGGGCTCGACGCCCAGCAGCCGGCCGATCTCGTCGTGGGTGTATCCCTCGAGGTCGTGGAGGACGAGGACCCGCCTGTAGCCGTCCGGCAGGGCATCGATCGCCCGAGCGAGGTCGATCGGCTCGACCGACGTCGGCCCCACTGAAGGAACCGTCGCGAAACTCCCTGCAGCCTCGACGTCCGCGACCGCCGTCTCGCGGCCGACCGCTCGCGCCCGCTCGCGCGCGCAGTTGAGCGCGATCGAGATCAGCCAGGTTCGCAGACTCGACTCCCAGCGGAACGTCCCGAGCCGCCCGGCGACGCGCACCCACGTCTCCTGGACGATCTCGCGAGCCTCCTCCTCGGCTCCGCGCGAGAGGCGCAGCGCCATCCGCCAGAGAGCGGGCGCGTGACGGCGGTAGAGGGCGCGGAACGCGGCCTCGTCGCGCGCGGCGAGGTAGGCGTCGGCGAGCTCGCGGTCGCCAGGATCGGCGGTCAGCGGACGGGGTCGACGAACTCGGGATATACGACGATCAGGCAGGCCTCGTCCGTTCCCTCGTCGATCAGGATCATCGAGTCGCCGAGGAGCGGCCCTTCGCCCGTGCCACCGAGGTCGGCCTTCTTGAGGCTCGGCCAGTAGATCATGAGGTGCGGTTTCCACGCGCCCACGTTCCTGCCGTCGTCGTTCACGAGGATCTGACCCGACGAGAGCATGTACGACATCGCGGGGCGCGAGGGGTAGCGATAGGTGCCGGCGGCGACCCCGGCGGCGACTTCCCGCTCGATTTCCTCCTCGCTCGCGCCGGCGTGACCCATCTCGGCGGTCTTGAGGTGGATCGGCAAGATCGTCCGCGAACCCTCGGGATCGAAGCAGTGGGGCTCGAGGCTCCCCGGCCACGTGCGGCTGACGTAGCATGTCGCGCCGTTCGTCCCTTCGGCGCCGACGACCCAGCGGATGGCGCCCTCCTCGAGAACGAGCACGGTCGCCTCGGCGGAGACGGCGGCCGGCGCGGCGCTTCGCGCGAGCGCGATCTCCTCGGCGACGGGGAGCCGGATCGGGTCGCCATAGCGGACCGCGGTCGCGGAGCTCTGGGCCCCGGCCACGTCCGGGGCGAAGAACAGGACGGCCCAGGCGAAGGCGCGAAGCAATCCGTGGGCGGAAGGGGACGACTCTTGCATGGAGGCCTCCTCGGGTCTCGGACTTCGGATCTCACCCATCCGTGACCGCGACGCGCCGAAAGGTTGCGCGGGTGCTGCGGACGAGGCCCTCGAGCCGTAAGGTAGGAAGCATGGGAACGACGAGGAAGCGAGAACAGGACCCGAGTGCAGCGGACGCGGCGTGTGCCGCGGAACGCGACGGGATCCTCGAAGGCCGCCAGAGCTGGCGGCGGCTCCTGTTCCTGCACTGGCCGGTCGCACCCGAGGCGCTGCGCCGGGTCGTGCCCCGGGAGCTGCCGCTCGACCTCCGCGACGGGACCGCCTGGGTCGGCATCGTAGCGTTCGACATCCAGCGCGCCCGGCCGCCGCTCGTCCCGGAGCGGCTCGGGCTCGACTTCCTGGAGACCAACGCGCGGACGTACGTGCGTCTGCCCGGCGGGGAGCGCGCGGTCTGGTTCTTCTCACTCGACGCGGCTTCCCGCGTCGCGGTGGCCACGGCGCGTCTCGCCTATGGACTTCCCTATCACCACGCCCGCATGAACCGGGAGCGGGAGGAGAACGCGGAGATCTACCGCACCGCGCGCCGTGGCCCGGAAGC
>DASQEN010000097.1:0-17132 GCA_035633635.1 Gemmatimonadota bacterium
GTTCGGGGCCGCCAGGTCTGCCAGCGAGGCGGACGACGCACAGCTGTGGGGCGTGGAGCTCTACGGGCCGGTGTTCCTGGTCGATCCCGGATCGCGCTTCCTCGTGGCCGACCGCGCCGACCCCGAAGGCGTGCTCGAGGAGCGCGACGGTGTCTGGGTGGGGACGCTGCCCGAGTCGATCAATCCCGCGAACACAGCGATCGAGTGGGCCGGCCTCCGCTGGACGATGGTGATGTGGCCGACGCCTACGATCCCCCACGCGCGGAACCGTCTCCTACTCCACGAGATGTTCCATCGCGTCCAGCAGGACGTCGGGCTCCCGGCGAACAACCCGCTCAATGCCCACCTCGACGCGATGGACGGGCGGATCTGGCTGCGGCTCGAGATGCGCGCGCTCGCGGAAGCGCTCGCGCACGACGAAGACGCACGCCTGGCCGCGATCGGCGACGCGCTTGCCTTCCGCGCTCGGAGGCGAGCTCTCTACCCGAACGCCGCGGCCGAGGAGGACGCGCTCGAGCGCAACGAGGGGATGGCCGAGTACACGGGCCTCGTCCTGAGCGGGCTGCCGACGGAAGCGCTCGCCGACCGCGCCGCGGTCGGGCTCGAGCAGCGGGAGGCGAGCGAGGGCTTCTCGCGGACCTTCGCCTACGCGACCGGTCCCGGGTACGGAGTGCTCCTGGACGAGTCCGGGAAGTCGTGGCGCGAGGCGCTAGTCGACGGCGCATCGCTGGCGGAGCTCCTCGACGAGGCCTACATGGTCGAGGCCGTGAGGGCGCCCGCCGAGGCGCGGGTCGCGTGGTACAACGGCGAGCGGGTGATCACGATCGAAGCCGACCGGGGGGAGGAGCGGCTTACGCGCGAGGCCGCGCTCCGCGCTCGCTTCGTGGACGGTCCGGTCCTGCGCGTGACGCCGGGGTCCGAGTTCGCGTTCTCGTTCGACCCCAACGAAGCGGTCAACCTCGAAGGGCTGGGGACCGTCTACGGGTCGACCCGTGTCGTCGACGGTTGGGGTGTCCTCGAAGTCGAATCGGGCGGTGCGCTTTTCCTGCGGAACACCGGGGGATTGTTCACCGGCGTGGTCGTCCCGGTCCCGCCCGGAGCCGCGGGTCCGCCGACGGGCGGTGACGGATGGACGCTCGATCTCGCCACTGGCTGGGAGCTGGCGCCCGGCGAGCGCCCCGGCGACTGGGTCGTCCAGCCGGCGCCGGCCGGGAGCTGAACGAATGGCGCATCCGACGAAAGACGCCCGCATCACCTTGAGAGAGGTCACGAAGGAGACCCTGCGGGATGTTCTCATGCTCAAGGTGGCACCGGAGCAGGAGCGGTTCGTCGCGACGAACGCGGTCTCGATCGCCCAAGCCCACTTCCATCCCGAGGTCGCCTGGTTCCGCGCGATCTACGCCGACGAGACGCCGGTCGGCTTCCTCATGCTACACGACGATCCCGGGAAGCCCGAGTATCACCTGTGGCGATTCATGATCGACAAGCGATTCCAGAAGCTCGGCTACGGGCGACGGGCGCTCGATCGCCTTCTGGATCACGTCCGCGAGCGACCCGGCACGACCGCGCTCACCTCACACATGTCCCGGGCGAGGGGAGCCCGGCTCCGTTCTACGAGCGGATCGGCTTCACGCACACCGGCGAGGAGGACGAGGACGGAGAGCTGTTCATGCGGATCGAGCTGACTTAGAGAGCGGCCTCTTCGATCGCGTCGCACGCCGCGGCCACGCCGTCCTCCGAGCGCACGGTCTCGCCGACCTGGGCCGCGCGGGCCAGGTGTGCGGGGTCATCGAAAAGGGCGCGGAGCGCCTCGGCGGCGCGGTCGGCGCGGTAGCGTTTCGGTTGGAGGATCCGGGCGACTCCGAGGCGCGCGGCCCGGTGCGCGTTGTCAGGCTGATCGTGGGCCCAGGGGACGACGAGCATCGGGCGGCCCGCGCGGAGCGCCTGACCCAGCGTCCCGATCCCGCCGTGGTGGACGATCGCCGCGGCGCGGGGAAAGAGGGCGGCGTGGGGCGCGCGCTCGACCGCGATCGCGTCGTCGCCGAGGGACGCGTCGGGGCGGTTCGCCGGATCGTCGCCGATCAGAAGAACCGCACGCATTCCCAGCTTTCGCGCCGCCGCGAGGCTCTCCTCGTAGAACGATCCCGCGACCGCGACCGCCGAGGACCCGAGTGTGAACACGATCGGCGCCGGCCCCGCGTCGAGGAAGGTCTCGAGGCGGGCGGCCTCGGGATCGTCGGACCGCGGAGGATCGCGGACCAGGAACCCCGTCAGCCGCGCGCTCGGGGGCCAGTCGGGCTGGGGCTGGGCGAGAACGCGCGAGAAGAGCCCGAGTGTCAGAAGCGCCGAGTGCTGCCCCTCGTAGAGGGGATCGCCGCTCGGCGGCAGCCCGCGCTCTGCGCGCAACGCGCGGACTGGCTCTGTCCAGGACCGGGTGATCGCTTGAAATAGCCGGATCAGGAGGCCCGGCACCCCAGGGATCCCGTATAGGCGCCACGCGCGAGGCAGCGGCGCGACGACCGGCAGGTCGTATCGGGAGAAGAAGGAGAGCGGTGCGAGGACGGTAGAGACCCATGGCAGCCCCCGCTCCTCGGCGACGATCGGTCCCGCGAACGTGAGCGGGTGTGTGACGATCAGGTCGGCGTCGCGCGCCGCTTCGGCCGTGTCGAGATAGGAATCGCGGAGGTGCGGGAGCACGATCTCCCGCAACACGATCTCCGGTCCCCTCCGCGGGTGCATCGCGCGCGCGAACAGCTCCCGGTTTTCCGGATGGGCGTCCGGGCGGACGGGCCGGAAGCCGATCCCCTCGGCCTCGACCGCGCCCCTGTAGTACTCGTGGGTCGCGATCGCCGGCTCGTGGCCGCGCGCGGCCAGCCCGCGCCCCAGCGCGAGGTACGGGTCAAGGTCCCCCCGCGTGCCGAAGGTCGTGATGAGGACGCGCATGGCGCGAAGAGTCTAGGTCGCCGCGCCAGCTAGGAGCTAGGAGTCAATCCTGCGAACAGCCGGGGCGGGTCGCGATCGCAATCGCCGCGCCCGAGCACGATTTCCCCAAGCGGATCGTCTACGCGGCCGCGCCGGGGGACTCGCTCCGCGTGCGGATCGACGGGGGAGAGGGTTCGGATCAGGCCTCCGAGTGGAAGATGGGACGGGCGGGATGCAGTCGGCGGTAGATAACTTGGCCTGATGGCCCTCGCCCACGCGATTTCGTCCGTTTGGCGCTGCGCGCTGATGGCCGACATTCACGGCAACCTGCCCGCGCTCCATGCCGTGCTCGAGGACGTCGAACGCCGTCGCCTGGACGCCGTCTACCATCTGGGGGACCTGGTCGGCTACGCGCCCTGGCCTGACGAGGTCGTGGCGCGCCTCGCCGAAGCGGGGATCCCGGGCGTGGCCGGCAACTACGACTCCGCTGTGGCGACGGATGCCGAGCACTGCGGCTGCCGCGCCGAGAGCCCCGAGCAGGAGGCGCTCGCGCACGAGAGCTATACCTGGACGCTGACGCACGTGACCGCGGAGACGAAGGCGCGGCTCCGCGCCCTGCCGTTCCGGATCGACCTCCGACCCGGAGGCGGGCACCATTCCGGGCCAACCCTCCGGCTCATCCACGGGGCGCCGACGCTCAACACCCTCTACTGGGACGAGAGCCGCTCCGACGACTTTACGCGCAAGATGGCTGGGAAGTTGGGCGCGATCGAGGGTGACGCGGTCACATTCGGTCACACCCACGTGCCCTGGAAACGCGAGGTCGACGGGATCCTGTTCGTCAACGCGGGATCGGTCGGTCGACCCAAGGACGGCGATCCGCGCGCCTCGTGGGCGATCGCCTCGTGGGACGGAACGGCGATCGAGGTGGAGCACGTCCGGACGGAGTACGACATCGAGCGCGCGGCGGCGGCGATCCTCGAAAGCGACTTACCTGACGAGTTCGCGAACGACCTGCGCCGCGGGGGTCGCGGAACGGACCAGGTTTCCTGAGCGGCTCTCGAGGGAGGGCTGGTTGCACCGCGCGCGTTTGATGGTTATCCGTCACTCCATGCCGCTTGGCTTCCAGTCCGTCCCTGTGCTCATGGCGGCGCTCGTTCTTCCAGCGGGGCTGGTGCTCCCTGCGGACCTCCTTGCCCAGGGCAACCCACCGCCCATCATCGACATGCACCTCCACGCCCTCCCCGCAGATTTCGCCGGCCCGCCGCCGAGCTCGATGTGCGTACACGCCAAGAGGTTTGCGACGTTCGACCCTCGCGGCGCATGGGGCGAGACCTTCGCACGGAAGCCGGAGGCCGATTGCGAGCGGGTCCTCCGTTCGCCTGAGACGACCGATGAGGTGATGGAGCGGACGATCGCGGTTCTAAAGCGCAGGAACATCGTCGGGGTGGCGAGCGGCACCCTGGACCTCGTGCGCCGGTACGAGGAGCGAGCGCCGGAACGGATCGTCCGCGGGCTCATATTCGATCTCGGATCCTGGACGGTGTCCCCGGACTCTCTGCGCCGATTGCACGAGACCGGGGAGCTGGAGGTGCTCGGCGAGGTGATCACCCAGTATGAAGGCATCGCGCCGGACGACCCACGGATGGAGCCCTACTGGGCGCTCGCGGAGGAGCTCGACATCCCGGTTGGCATCCACCTCGGCACCGGTCCGCCCGGAGCCCCATACCTCGGCTCGCCCCGCTATCGCGCCGGGCTCAACAGCGCGTTGACGCTCGAGCCCGTGCTCGCGCGGCACCCGAGGCTCCGGGTCTGGATCATGCATGCCGGCTGGCCGATGGTCAACGACCTGCTGGCGATGCTGTACACCTACCCGCAGCTCCACGTGGACGTGGCGGTGATCGACTACATGCTTCCGCGGGCCGAGTTTTACTCCTATCTGCAACGGATCGTCGACGCCGGCTTCGGAAACCGCGTGATGTTCGGCTCCGACCAGATGGTCTGGCCGGAGGCGATAGAGATCGCGATCGAGTCGATCGAGAGCGCGGAGTTCCTGACGGTGGACCAGAAGCGCGCGATCCTCCACGACAACGCCGCGCGGTTCCTGCGGATCGAGTAGGGATCACCGGCACGGCACCATCTCCGCGCCCGCTCTACGCGCTCCTTCTGGCGTGGGGCGCGCTGGCGCTCGCCGCCGGAGCGGCGGGGATGGTGGCGAGTTCCCCCATTCCGCCGCCCGCGATCGTCGGCGGGCTCACGGCCGCGGGTTTCGCTGCCTGCCTCGTATCCCGGCGACTGAAGGGATGGGTCCGCGCGGTGCCGCTGGGCGCGCTGGTCGCTCTCCACCTGGTCCGCTTCGTCGGGGCCTGGTTCATCGAACTCTACCGGCGTGGCGAGCTGCCGTTCGCGTTCGCTGTGCCGGGAGGGTGGGGCGACATCCTGGCCGCCGCCACGGCCGCCGCCCTCCTCCTCGGCGCGATCCCCGCCCGGACGCGTGCCCGGCGGGGCGCGGTTCTGGCGTGGAACGTGTTGGGGTTCCTCGACATCCTCTTCGTCGTGACGGCTGCGGCGCGGCTCTACATGGCGGACCCAGGGCAGCTTTCTCCGCTGACCCGACTGCCGCTCTCGCTTCTGCCCACGTTCTTCGTCCCCCTCATCGTCCTCTCCCACCTGCGAATCTTCGGATGGCTCAGAGAGGCGCGCAGGCGAGGGCTATAGCCAAACGGTGGTCCAAGGGCTCGTAAGGTATCGAACGGTGTATCGCTGAGAGACCTGCGAGCATATACAGTTGATTCCGGAGGGGGACTGTGAGGAAGTTGGTGCGAGCGACATGTGGTCTGGTGGTTCTGATCGAGGCGATAGCGTTCTTCGTTGGGGCTGGGCTCCATCTTGGCATATCGCTGCCGGTCCCGTTCATCGAGACCCACCACCTGTCTTCCGCGGTTCTCGAGGCGGGGAGCGGGGTCTTTCTCCTGATCGCCGCCGCGGCGGTTCTGGCCCACAGGCCGCGGGCGTGGAAGATCGCCGTGGCCGCCCACGTGACCGGCGTCGCGAGCATCGCGTTCGGGATCGCGAAGCACGGGGGCGGCTCCGCCGCCCAATCGAGCCACCACCCGGCGATGCTCCTCGTCCTGATCGTCGTACTCATCGGGCTCTCGACGCCCCCCTGTCGGCACGCGCTCGAAACCGGTCGGCGCCACTCCCGGCCCCGCCGCCGCCGGATCCTGCAGGCGCTCTAAATCGCGATCGGCCTCGTCGCCATGCTGAACCTGCTCTGGACCCGGACCCCGCGCAGGGCTCTCGGAAAGTGACGGAAATCCGCCCGGCGACCGCCGCCGACTCGCGCGCGATCCAGGCGGTCTACGCGCCGATCGTCCGCGACACCCACATCTCGTTCGAGATCGAGCCGCCCTCCGATGAGGAGATTCGCCGGAGGATCGAGGCCGCCCCGGTTCCCTGGCTCGTGCGGGAGACGGAGGGGGAAATCGTCGGTTTCGCGAGTGCGGGGCCGTTTCGAGAGCGGGCGGCGTACCGCTGGACGGCCGAGACGTCGATCTACGTGGCGGAGTCGGCTCGGCGCCGTGGGATCGGTCGCGACCTCGGCGAGGCGATCCTGGAGCGGCTCCGATCCGGCGGATACAAGAGCGCGATCGGGGTCGTGGCGCTGCCGAACCCCGCGAGCGAGGGGCTGATGAAGGCGCTGGGGTTTCGGCCGGTGGGCATCCTTCGTGAGGCGGGCTTCAAGCTCGGCTGCTGGTGGGACGTCCAGCTCTGGCAGCGCCACCTGTCCCCGGGAGCGGACCTTGTCAGATGAAGCCTAGGAGCCGCGCCGCGATCCCCATGACCGCGGCCGCGGCCATGGTCTCCAGGATCCCCCGGCGGAAGCGGAACAGCGACACCGCGGCGCCCGCCGCGATCGCGAGCGCGAGCGGGTCTACAGTCGACCAGACGGGCACGTCCAGCTCGAGACCCCATCGCGAGAGCTGATCGGTCGCGCCGAAGAGCGTCCGGATCGAGAACCACACAGCGAGGTTCAGGATCACGCCAACGACCGCCGCGGTGATCGCCGAAAGGGCCGCGGTCAGATTCCGCCTTCCCCGCAGGCGCTCGATGTAGGGTGCCCCGACGAAGATCCACAGGAAGCATGGGACGTATGTGACCCAGGTCGTGACGACCGATCCGATCACGCCCGCCACCATCGGATCCAGGGCTCCCGGATTCCGAAAGGCGCCCATGAAGCCCACGAACTGGACCACCTGAATCAACGGCCCCGGCGTCGTTTCGGCCATGCCCAGGCCGTCGAGCATCTCGCCGGCGGTGAGCCAGCCGAAGTCTTCGACCGCGCGCTGGGCGATATAGGCGAGGACCGCGTACGCCCCGCCGAACGTCACCGATGCGGTCTTCGAGAAGAACACGGCCTCAGTGACGAAGACGCTGCCGGGGACGGCCAGCGCGAGCAGGCCCACGGGCACCCACCAGATCGCGAGCCAGAGAAGCGCGGTTGCCACCGTTCGGCGGAGGAGTGGGGAAGGGACGGGCTCGGGCTCCGGGAGGTCGTCCGCGCCCGGCAGGAGCGGCGCCGTCAGCGCGGCGATCTCAAGCCGGCCGCCCAGCCACCCTGCCAGCGCGGCGGTGGCGATGATCGCCGGGAACGGAACGCCGAAGGCGAAGATCGCGACGAAGGCCAGCGCCGCGACCGCGAGGAGGAGCGCGCTCGCAAGCGCCCGCCTCGCGATCCGGACCAGCGCGTGAACGACTACGGCGAGAACCGCGGGCTTGATTCCATAGAAGACGGCCTCGACGAGGGGCACGTCCCCCCAACCCGCGTACAGGATACTGAGCGCGAGGATGGAGACGAAGCCGGGCAGGACGAAGAGTCCGCCGGCGACGAGCCCACCCCGCCAGCGGTGCATCAGCCATCCGATATACGCTGCGAGCTGCATGGCTTCGGGCCCGGGGAGCAGCATGCAGTAGTTGAGGGCGTGCAGGAACCGCCGCTGTGAGATCCAGCGCCGCTCGTCGACGAGAAGCCGCTGCATGACCGCGATCTGGCCGGCGGGACCGCCGAAGGAGAGCGCCGCCACCTTGATCCAAACGGGCAGCGCCTCGCGCAGCGAGGGTGACGTCGGCGCGGAGCCGTCGCGGGGCGTCAAGCCAGGAAGTCGCGGATCGGGGAGCCGCTCACGTCCGGCCACGGGGCTCGCGTGGCGCGAGGACGACAGTGGGGCACCGGTCGCCGAGCTCGTAGGAAGGCCGAGAGACCTCGAGGACCGAGAAGCCCACGTCGCTGAAGAGGCCGCAGAGGGCATCGAGATCGGGAAAGCTGTACCGGGCTTCCACGCCGCGGTACGCCTCGATCGTCCGCACCTCCTCGACCAGCCAGCCGCACCGCAGGGACAACGCATCGAGGTCACTCTCCGCCTCGTGGAGCGCGTCCCACACGTCCGAGAGGACGACCCCGGTCTCCGCGTCCGGCTGGAGCGCCATCACGAGCCGCCACTTGAAGGCATGGAAGCCGCTGACTCGGCCTCCGGCGAGGTCGGCGAGCACGTCGTCGAGTCGCTCCGGTTTCTCGGACTGGACGAAGCAGCGAGCCACGCACCTTCCCCTGCCGCGGAGGACTCGGAGGAGCTCCGCGCAGACGTTCGCATAGCCCGAGGGGTATGGGAGGGTGGAGAGGCAGCCGTCGGACAGAATGACGTCGACCGATTCGTTCTCGATCGGAAGCCTGCGCCAGTCCGCGCAGAGGACCTCGTCCAGCGGACGCAGACGGCCGGGCCAGACCGAGTGGATCATGTCGGCGGAGCGATCGATGGCGATCAGGCGGCTTTGCTCCCCGGTCGGCAGGGAGCAGAGCTCCGGCGTCACACCCATGAGGAGCAGGGTGGGATCATCACGACCGGCGACGCCGCGCCACCCGTCGAGAGCCAACCGGGCAACCGCGACATCCTCCGGAGACGGGCGGAGCGGCGGGCCGACGCGCGACCATTGCCGGGCGTGACTCGTCCATGGACTCCGCGCGTTCAAGCGGCGGCGTCGTCCACGGGGATGGCCTCGAGGACCGCGAGCGTCGAGCGCAGCGGCTTCACGCTCTCTGTCCGGAAGCCCGCCGCCGTGAGCAGGCCGCGAAGCTCGGGCTCGGTTCGCTCGCGCGCGCCATGCTGGACCAGCATGTGGAGATCGGTGCAGGCCAGCCCCTGGTCTTCAGCGGAGGAGCCGACGTGCTCGGGCACGATCCGCTCGACAAGCAGAAGGCGGCCCTGCGGCGGGATCGCGCGCCGGCAGCTCGCCAGGATCTCCGCGGCGCGATCGTCGCTCCAGTCGTGGAGGACGCTCTTCAGCACGTAGGTATCGGCGCCCCGGGGCACCCACTCGAAGAAGTCGCCGGCGAGGAACTGGCAGCGGTGCTCGATGCCGGCCGCTCGCAGGTGGAGCCGGCCCTCCTCGATCGCATGCGCCTCGTCGAAGAGAACGCCGACCGATCCAGGACAGGCGGTCAGGGCGGCAACAAGGAGCTCGCCGTACCCACCGCCCACGTCGACGATCTTTCGGGTGCCCGCCCAGTCGACCGCCTGGACGAAGTCACGGACGACGAGGCGGGTCAGCTCGACCATCGCGCGGTGGAACGTCTCCGCCGCCTCGGGATCGGCCGCCAGGTGCTCGAAGCCCGCCGTTCTCGAGACGAGCGACCGCGCGCTCTCGCCGGTCGTCACGCTGTGGAGAAGATGTCCCCAGACCGGCCAGGACAGGCCGCCCCAGTGGAGCACCCAGGAGCGGAGCGAGTCCGGCGTTCCGTCCCTGAGGAGAGCGCCCATCGAGGTGAGCTCGAACGAGCCGTCCTCGCGCTCGCGGACGAGCTCAATGGTCGCCAGCGCGCGGAGCAGCCGTTGGAGCGAAGGCGCGTGGGTAGCCGTCGCCGCCGCCAGCTCTGCAGCGCTCTGCGGCGATCCGGCCAGGAGGTCGGCGATCCCGAGCCGGGCGGCGACGTACGCCGCCTGGGTTTTCCAGCTTCCCGAGACGATGCCGAGAAGCCTGGTCGTGTCGGCGACACGCTCGGGAGCGGAGTCCATGCGGCCGGATGATAGCGGACCGCATGAGGACCGGCACGGTCGCGAGCCGGCGCCCCGGCCCGGAAGTATCATGGGCGGGTTGAGGAACCGGAGGAGGGGAGTCCATGAGAAGCAAGCCCGCCGTTCACGGCATCCACCACGTCACCGCGATCGCCGGAGATCCGCAGGAGAACCTGACGTTCTACGCGGGAGTCCTGGGGATGCGTCTGGTCAAGCGGAGCGTCAACCAGGACGATCCCGGCACCTATCACCTGTTTTACGCCGATGCCACCGGGACGCCCGGCACCGATGTCACGTTCTTCCCGTGGCGCCAGCAGGCTCCCTCGCGTCGCGGCGCCGGGATGGTGGGCGAGATCGCGCTCGCGGTGCCGTCTGGGAGCCTGGCATGGTGGCGCGAGCGCCTGGACGAGCACGGGATCTCGCGGACGGCGGAGGAATCCCGCTTCGGGGAGCCTGTGATGCCGTTCCGCGATCCGCACGGGCTCCCGCTCGCGCTCGTCGAGATCGAGGAGGACCGGGAGTTCGCGGTCTGGGAGGCGAGCCCGGTCCCGGCCGAGCATCAAATCCGCGGTGTCCACGCGGTGCGGATCCAGGAGCGCGTGCTCTCGCCCACGGTCGAGCTGCTCGAGGAAGTGATGGGATTCACCCTCCTGGCGAGCGACGATGGCTGGCACCGCTGGGCCGCCGGCGAGGGGTCGGGCGCTTTCGCGGACTTCCAGGAGGCGCCCGAGGCGCCCTTCGGTCGCTGGGGCACGGGTGCCGTGCACCACGTGGCCTGGCGAGTGCGGGACGACGAAGAGGAGCTGGCCGTGCGCGCGGCCGTGGAGGCGATGGGCCTCGCTCCCACACCGGTCATCGATCGGTTCTGGTTCCGCTCCGTCTACTTCAAGGAGCCCGGCGGAACCCTGTTCGAGTTGGCCACCGACGGGCCCGGCTTCGACCGGGACGAGGACCCGGCCCGTCTCGGCGAAACGCTCGTGCTGCCGCCGTGGCTCGAGCGGCATCGGCGCGAGATCGAGGCCGCGCTGCCGCCGCTGGAGGTGCCGTCCGCGACCTAGTGTCGTGAGGCAGATAGCGGAGATCGCATGCCCACGCCAGACGACCACACGCCCTGGACCCTCCGCCCACCGCGGAGCGAGGACTACGAATGGATCGTCCGGCGCCACGGCGAGCTTTATCGGCGCGATCACGGCTGGGACGAGCGGTTCGAGTCGCTGGTGGCGGGAGTCGTGGCCGACTTCGTCCACGGCTTCGACCCGGCGCGTGAGCGCGGCTGGATCGCCGAGAAGGACGGCCGCCCGGTGGGCTCTGTGTTCCTGGTCGAGCATCCCGAGCGTGAGGGCGTGGCGAAGCTGCGCCTGCTTCTGGTCGAGCCCGACGCGCGCGGCCTCGGGATCGGCGCCCGGCTGGTCGCGGAGTGCACGGCGTTCGCACGATCGGCCGGCTACCGGTCGATCACGTTGTGGACGAGCAGCGTGCTCCACGCCGCCCGCCGACTCTACGAGGCCGAGGGCTATCGCCTGGTCCGCGAGGAGCCGGAGGACCTGTTCAACGAGGGAGAGCTCGCCCAGGAGTGGGAGCTCGAGCTGGTCAGGCCTCCCCGGGAGCGTGTCGCCGGTCGGGCATGAGGAAGACCCGCCGGGCGAGCTCGGAGTCGAGGGTCGCCTTCTCGTAGATCTCGTGGATCGTGCGACCGGACAGGATGTCGTCGGAGGCGACCGAGAACTCCTCCCACGTCGCGTCGACGCCGATCCGTTCCATCCGCTCCCGTATCAGGCTGAACCACGCCCACGTCAGCGTCTCGTGGTACAGCCCCTCCTTCCCGAGCGCGACCGCGAGCTCCTGGATCCCTCGCGCCAGCTCGGCTAGCGCCTGGGGGGCCGGGCGAGTGCGGGCGTAGTGCCACGCGATCATCACGTGCTCGCGATGGCTGAGCGAGCCGGTGAGGGTGCGGCGCTCTTCGAAGGCGCGGACGACATCGGGGACCAGGAGCGGCGTGTCGTTCGGCATGAAGCGAAGATAGCCACCGACAGCGCGGCGGCTCGGGGTAGGCCTATCCGGCGCGGACGAGCTCCCAGCGAAACGGTGTCTTCGCCTCGCCGTACGCGTGCTGCTTCACGTGCTCATCGAAGGCGTGACCCCAGTGCGGCCGGCGGCCGTCGACGTCCTCGAATCCATACTCCTCGGACAGCCCCCACGAGCTGAACAGGCCGCCGCTCTTCTCGGCGACGCCCGGGTCGGCGGCGAGGGCGGCGATCGCGCGGCCCACGAAGCAAGGCGTCTCTGACCCACTCAGCAGGAAGCGCTTCGCCTCGTCGTTCGTCTCCGCCACTTCCTGCCACGTCTCCTCGGTGGTGCTGAAATGGTCGAGGACGGTTTCCGTACGCATGAAGCCGGGTGTCACCGAGAGCGCGGTGACGCCCTTCGCGGCGAGCTCCTCGGCCAGCCCCGACGCGAGACGGACGAGCGAGGTGCGAAGGAGGTCGTAGAACAGGGGGCCGCGATAGCCGATCGTGTCTCCGTCGGTGATCTCGACGACGAGCCCCGACTCCTGGCCCGCCATGAGCTTCGCCCCGTGGAACGCGGTCGCCAGGTGCGGCCACAGCCACGCCTCGACGAACGTGCGGCCGGCGTCGAGGGACTGCTTCCAGAACGGCCGCCAATCGGTGACCTGGGCCGCGGCGAGGACCAGGACGAGGACGTCGAGCCGCTTGCGTTCCTGCTTCACGCGCCGAAAGAGCGAAGCCACCGCTGCCGGTTCTGCGTGGTCGACATGGACCGCGATTCCTTCGCCGCCCGCCTGATCCACCATCGTGGCCGTCTCCTCGACGGTCTCGGGTCGCCCGGTGGGCCCCGGCTGCGTCCGGCTCGTGCGGCCTGTGCAGTAGACGGCGGCCCCGGCTTCGCCCAGCATGCGGGCGATCCCGCGTCCGGCGCCCCGCGACGCCCCCGCGACCATCGCGACCTTCCCTTCCAGTGGCTTCATCGGTCCTCCTTCGCGTCACATCCGTGATTGTCGCGCACCCCGGGCGACGCCTATACTGAATGGAGATTTAGAAACCGATTCTAAACGTATCTTTAGAAAGCTGTCAAGAGGAATGAGCGCACGGCCCCGGAAGGTGAGCGACGAGGAAGTGTTTGGGGCAGTTGTGCGGGTGATGAACCGCCTCGCTCCGGCGCAGATGACGCTCGCCGAGATCGCGGGGGAGGCGGGCGTGACCTCGAGCGCGCTGGTCCAGCGCTTCGGCTCGAAGCGCGACCTCCTGCTGGCGGTGACCGGCCTCGCGGCCGAGGGCACGGGGGAGTTCTTCGCCCGACTGCGGGAGAGTCACGACTCCCCGCTGGAGGCGCTCCACGCGTACGGGAAATGCTTCGCCGAGATGGCGGAGTCGCCCGAGACGCTGGCCCACCACCTGGGATTCCTTCAGCTCGACCTCACCGATCCCGACTTCCGGCGCCACGCGCGGGACCAGGCGCGAATCGCCGATGGCGCCATCCGGGACCTGCTCGCGGAGGCGCTTGCAGTGGGCGAGCTCGAGGTCGGGACCGACCTCATCACACTCTCCCGAGCGATCACCGCCGTGCTCGGCGGATCGCTCCTTGCATGGGCCATCCGCCAGGAAGGATCAGCCGCGACCTGGATGCGCGCGGACCTGGAAGCAGTCCTCGCCCCCGTCCGTCCGGCGCGACCTCCGGATTGACCGCAGGCGAGGTGGCCGAGTAGGCTGGAGCGGTTGTTCCCTACCCATCAGGAGTCTCGAACGTGAGTGACCTTCCGGCCGCCAGCGGACCGCCGGTCGTCGTCCTCGGAGTGTCGCGGAGCGGGACCACGCTCCTCAAGGAGATGCTGGACCATCACTCCGAGCTTGCGATCCCTCCCGAGTCATACTTCCTACTGCCGCTGTGGGATCGCTTCCGCGCGAGGCGCGATCTCGAGAAGCTGCTCGTGGACCTCACGTACGTGGTCCAAGTCCGGGAGTGGGGAGTGGGCACGGATGAGGTCCGCGCGCGCCTCCCGAGGAATGCAGGCTTCCCGGACGTGATCCGGACCATCTACGAATGCTACGCGGAGAGCCGCGGAAAGCGGCGGTTCGGCGACAAGACTCCCCTCTACATGTGGCACCTGGACCTCCTCGAGCACGCGTTCTCGCGGCCCGGGTACGTCCACATCGTGCGGGACGGGAGGGACGCCGCCCTCTCCTACGCGGCGATGCCGGAGGGACATCGGTCCGGCTGGATGTGGCCGCGGGGGCTCGCGGACTTCGCTTGCCGCTGGCGGAGCCAGGTCGAGCGAGCGCGCAGATTCGGGTCCGCGGTCGGCCCCGATCGGTTCGTCGAGCTCCGGTACGAGGACCTGGTCGCGGAACCCGCGAAGACGCTTCGGGAAGTCTGCGCGCGGATCGGGCTGAGCTACGAGGACTCCATGCTCGACTACCACCGTGACCACGATTTCTCAGAGGGCCGGCTGGCGAATCACCCGCGGCTCGCCGAGCCGCCGTCTCCGGGGGGGAGGAGCTGGCGCGAGCAGATGAGGCCGGCGGACGTGGAGCGCTTCGAGGCGGTGGCCGGTGATCTCCTCGGCAAGCTCGGGTACGAATGCGCGTTCCCGCGACCTCGGGGCGGGTGCGCGCAAGGGGGCTCCTCGACGGGGCCTCGTCGTTGGGCAAGGCCGCGTCCATGCGGTTCTCCCTGCCCCTGGCTCGACGGTTCCCCGCTTGGCGCTGGAAGCAATCGCGAATCCTGCGTCGGGCCGGATTTCCGGAACCGATGAAGACCGCGCCAGCGGCGGTGCCGATCCTGATGTTCCACGCGATCGAGAACGGGCCCGCTCCCGATTCGTTCCCGCCGGATCTCTTCGCGCGTGGGATGGCGACGCTTCACGAGGAGGGCTATCGGACGATCGCGCTCCTGGATCTCGTGGCGTGCCTGCGGACCGACGCCCGGCCACCCGAGCGCACGTTCGTGCTGACCTTCGACGATGGCTATCGGTCGGTCTACGAGCGCGCCGCTCCAGTCCTCGCGCGCTACGGATGGACGGCGACGGTCTTCCTCGTGACGGGCGGGCGACGGAGTTCGGCCGGATCGGACCGCCCTCGGGAGATGTCGGGACGCCCGCTGCTGAGCTGGCGGGAAATCGACGAGATGCGGAGGGCCGGGCTCTCGTTCGGCGCCCACACGCTCACCCATCCGGATCTCACGCGCCTCTCCCCCGATTGCGCGGAAGAAGAGATCGCCGGCTCGAGGGCGGCGCTCGAGGAGGAACTCGGAGCCCCGGTCCGCGCCTTCGCCTATCCGTTCGGACGCTACGACGGCCCCACCCGCGAGATCGTGCGGCGGCATTTCGAGTGCGCTTGTTCCGACAGGCTGGGGCTGGTGGGACCCGGCAGTGACGTCCACGCGCTCGAGCGGGTCGACGCGCACTACCTGCGTCGGGACCGGCTCTTCGCGGCCATCCTGACGCGCTGGTTTCCGCTCTACGTCCGCACGCGCGCCGTGCCGCGGCGGCTGCGGCGCGCGGTGCTGGTGAGAAGGGTGGGGGGATGAGCCGCCCACTCCGCTTCCTCCACATGACGACCTTCTATCCTCCATACAGCTTCGGTGGCGACGCGATGTACGTCCGTCGGCTCGCCCATGCGCTCGGTGACGCGGGCCACGAGGTCGACATCGTGCACTGCATCGATGCCTACCGGTTGCTCCACCCGTCACGCCCGGAGACAGAATTCACGGGCCACCCTCGAGTGCGCGTGACCGGCCTGCGGAGCAGATTCGGCTGGCTCTCACCATTCCTCACCCATCAGACCGGACGCCCGGTCCTCAAGGGCCGGCGGATCCGGCGCATCCTGGCGGAAGGCGCATACGACGTCATCCATTATCACAACATCTCGTTGCTCGGCCCGCACGTCCTGACTTACGAAGCGACGTGGGGACGGACGCTGAAGATCTACACGGCCCACGAGCACTGGCTGGTGTGCCCCATGCACGTGCTTTGGAAGTACGACCGCCGGCCGTGCGAGAAACCGCAGTGCCTGTCTTGCGTCCTGCGCGGGAAGCGCCCGCCGCAGGTCTGGCGGTACGGCTCGCTGCTGGGGCGGTCGAGCAGGCACGTCGACCAGTTCGTGGCCCCGAGCCGCTTCACCGCCCGGATGCATGCCGAGCGCGGGTTCGAGCGGCCGCTCGCGGTCCTGCCCTACTTCCTGGAGCGGGTCGACGGCGACTGGAAGGAGCCCGGCCCCCGTCCCCAGGAGCGGCCCTACTTCCTGTTCGTCGGGCGGCTGGAAGCCATAAAAGGACTGCAGGAGCTGATCGATCTTTGGCCGAACGTGCCCGACCACGATCTCCTCGTGGCCGGAACCGGCACGCTGGCCGGCAAGCTGCAGGCCATGGCCGCGAGGGATCCCCGCATCCGGTTCCTCGGCCCGGTGCCGCAGGCAGAGCTCGGCAGGCTCTATGTGCACGCCGTCGCTTGCCTCGTCCCCTCGCTGACGTTCGAGACCTTCGGGATGGTCGTCATCGAGGCGTTCGCTCGCAAGACGCCGGTGATCGCGCGCGACCTGGGCGCGCTGCCGGAGGTCGTGCGCGAGGCGGGCGGCGGGTTCACGTACCGGACACACGAGGACTTGATCGCCGCTATGCGCGGGCTCGCCGCATCGCCTGCTCTCCGCGCCGAGTTGGGAGAGAGCGGCTACCGGGCCTTCAGCCGGCTGTGGTCCCGGGAAGCGCATCTGGAGCGGTATATGGAGCTCTTGCGCGAGATCGCCGTCCGGAAGTTCGGGCGCGTCCCCTGGGAGGATCGCGGGCCGTGAGAGTACTCGTTTATGCGATCGATTTCGCGCCCATGATCGGCGGCGAGGAGACCTTCCTGCTGAATCTGGGTGGCGTCGCCGACCGGGACGGTGTGATCAGGATGACGCTGGTCACCCGCACACCGGCCGGCTCGTTCGACGACTCCGCGCTGGCGTTCCGGATCGTGCGCCGGCCGGGCCTTGGCGCCTTGTGGCGGTTGGTCGGAGCGGCGGACATCGTCCACGTCTCAGGGCCCGTCCTGCTCGTGCTCCTGCTGGGGTGGCTGCGCCGCAAACCCGTCGTCGTTTCGCACCACCTGTACCATTCGGCCTGTCCCAACGGCCTGCTCGTGCACTA
>DASQEN010000098.1:0-2240 GCA_035633635.1 Gemmatimonadota bacterium
ACTCTTCGGGCGTCGGAGGCGCCCAGAGCGGATGATAGTTGGACATCGCAACGCCCCACCAGGCGAGGCCGCACTTCGAATCGGCCGCGGCGGCGTTGCGGAACGCCCTTTCTGATTCGGCGTACCAGAACGAGTGAATGAGCGCGACGCCGCGGTCAATCTCCTTCTGCGCCGCTTCGTTGCAGGAGCTCGCGAACTTCGCCTTGCCGATGTTTCCGAGGTCGGGAGCGCCGTGGTCGTGATGACCCCCTTGCTCCTCTCCCGCGACGGCGATCGATGCGCATAGAGACACTGAGCACAGGTACGCCAGCAGCGATGAACGCATGGAATCCTCCTTGTGTGGAGAGACGATTCTAGCGCCGCGCAATCGAGATGGGACCCGTCGAAAATGGCGAGCTCCGGGGTCAGGTGTTGGAGCGACCCGAGCAGGTGGAGACTGAACGCAGGGTTGGGACGCAGAGCGTCTCCTGCACCTCATGCTTCCTTCCCGTGACGATCCTCGGAGTCCAGGACGCGCTCTCAGTCCGTCTCAGAAGTGCCGGACGTGAACGTCAAATAACATTGCGGCAGTGTGCCTGCGGCATTCCTAACTATACAACCTCGTCGCTGCCGGGCCGATCCGCTGTGGCACGCTCGAGTGTTTGCGCAGGAAAAGGCCTAAATGGCCTCCCGAACGCGCATGATCGCCATGATTTGCATCATGTTGAACACTCCGCAGACAAAGGCCCACTCGTCGCGCGCCTTCTCGATCGTCTTCATCCGGAACCTCACGAAGCCGAGCGTCCGTTTGATCACCGCGAACGGTCGCTCGACCAGGTGCAGGCGCTTCTTGTAGAGCGCCTGACCCTCGGCCGTTCGGCGCTTCTCTCGTTGCCGTTGCACTGCCCCCTGGTACGGGCTCACTTCGATGCTTCGTCCCTTCGACTCTTTGGTGCACGCGTCGCGCACGGGGCATTCGCGGCAGGCGTGACCACGGAAGATTCGCACGGCGTACGGCTGCCGCTCGCGCCGGGTCTCGCGTTCGAACCTCAGGTCTTGTTTCTCGGGACAGATCACCACGTCCCGCAACTCGTCGTAGTGGAACCGTGAGGCGTGATAGGCACCCGCGTCCTGGCCCGGCTCGTGCGGCGAGTTCGCAACGATCACCGGATACGCCTTCTGCTCGGCCTCGCCCACCGCGCTGACCGTGTTGTAGCCGCCGTCGCCGAGTGTTTCAGCCGCCACCTTGCCGTATTCCGCCTTGACGTGATCGAGCATCGGAACAAGTTGGTGTTCGTCATTCGCTTCTGCGACCACGTCTTGCGCGATGATGATCTGTCCACCCGCATCGACTACCGTCTGCGCGTTGTAGCCAAGCCCCAGACCTTTCATCATTCGCGCGTCCAACTCGGTGAGGTTCTGCTTCGGTTCGATCCCGGCGACCGGCCAGACACGCAGCGCTTCCGCCACTTTCTCGCGAAGTGCCGTCCGATCGGTCAGCGACTCCTTCAGCCGGTCGACCTCGGACTCCCCACTGCCGGCTTCTGCGATCGCCGCTTCCAGTTCACCGATCCGCGCATCCAGCCGCTGCAGCAACTTCTCGGCATCGCCCTTCTTCAGTGCCTTCCGAGTCGACGCCGCCCCCTGGATCTTGGTCCCGTCGACCGCGTGCAGCACGAACCCGACCAAGTCCAACTCCATGGCCACCCTCACGCTCGCCCGTACGACCTGGCGAATCGTCGTCTCGTGCTCCCGCCAGAATCGCCACAGTGTGTTGTGGTCGGGCCTATGCCCCCCGGCGAGCCAAATCATCGGGAGCATCGTCCCGAGCGCCCGCTCGACTCCCCGCGTCGACCTCACGCCCTCCAGGTAGGCGAACATCCAGATCCGCAGAAGAAGCCATCGCGAGTACGGCGGCCTGCCGTCCTCCCAGTTCAACTCCTTCAACTCCAGCCCTTGCTCCTTCAGCTGCTCCACGAACGTCCGCACGTAGCGTACGGTCGCGTCCGGGGGAACCCAGTCCTCGATGCAAGGCGGTAACAGGAACTGCTGCGAGTAATCGGCGTCGATCACGTGTCCCATGCACGTTATTATATCACTGTATCTGTATATGTTAATGACAACTGTTCTTTTGAGACACTCTGAATGCGCGTCCCCTTCGTTGATGAACGATACGTATGTACCCTACGGGGCTTCGCCCAGCACGAAGAAGGGATCCGCCGTCTTCCGGTCGAGGACCGACGTGTACGAGATCACCGGGA
>DASQEN010000099.1:0-4999 GCA_035633635.1 Gemmatimonadota bacterium
CGGACGACGAAGTCGAGCGGGTGGAAGCTCGGCTTCTGGACGCCGTCGTGACAGGCGATGCACTCCTTCTCGGCGTGGCACGCGCTGCACTGCGGCACGCCGATGGCCGCCGCCGTGCCATGGCGATCGAAGAACGTGGGCGTGTGGCCGACCGGCATTACCGCGGCCGCTGTGATGCGCACGCCTTCGGGGCCGCCGGGACGCGCCGCGGCCAGCCGGGCCGCTACCGTCGGACGCCCTTCGCCATGGCACGTCGCGCAGCTTTCGCGCGCGTGGCACGTGGCACAAGCGGTCACGTCCCGCCGCGCGTCTTCTTGATGGGTCAGCGCCCAGTCTTCTTGCTGGTGACTGGCGGGCTCGGGCCATTCCCCCGGCCGACCGGCAACGAGAGTGGCAACCCGGTCGTCGGTACCCAGACCCGCGATGGCCGACACGCTGTCGGCATCCAGATGGCATCGCGCGCACGACTCCCGTGTGTGACAGACGGCGCACGCCGAAGCGTCGGACGACGCGACCACTCCATGGGTGGACAGGAAGTCGCCCATGGCGTGGCTCTGCGGACGGGGGAAGTCCGCGATCCGGGAGACCGGCAGAGCGATGGCTCGAGTCAGGGGAAGGTGGCAGGTTGAGCACCGTACCTGATCGTATGCGTAGTGCTCCGGCGCCTCCGGAGCATGACATTCCAGGCACGTCTCCGGGGCGGGGCGCCCGACAGCCATCGGCACCTCCCCACCTGGGGTGCCGTGGCAGGCCACGCATTCCATTTCGAATATTGAGGTGTGCTCGGGATGCGAGAAGTCGAGGTTGCTCGGTTCCGGGCTCGGCCCCTCCCAGGCGACCGCTTGCAGATCTACGCCGTCGTGACAGTTGGCGCATTCTTCCGGCGTGATCGAGACCATCCTCGACGTATCGCCGGACTCGACGCCCGCGTGACATCCGATGCACGTGGGGAACAGTCCCTCGTGCCGCTCGTGGGGGAAGCCGTCGTCTCGGGCGAGCGAGAACACGGCCGCGCCGAGGCCGAGGCCCGCCAGGACTCCGGCCGTCGCAAGTGTCCGCTTCATCGGTATCCCCCGATCCTGTCCAGAGTCTCCGGCTCGGTTCCGAAGTGGTACGAGATTCCGAGCCGGCCGCGGTGCTGGACCCAGTCCGACACCCGGGGCTGGTCCTTGTAGGTCAGGTCGTAGACCGCCCAGCCACCAGTCAGCGTGACGTCGTCGAAACGCCAGGCGGCGTCGACCCCACCACCGGCGGTCACCTGCTCACCGAGCCGGAATTCGGAGAAGTTCTGGGAGGACGTCCCTCGCAGAGACACGTAACGGCCCGCGCCGAAGTCGCGGCCGATCGAAAGGTCCCCGCCGTATCGCGCCGCTCCAGAACCCTCCTCCGCCCGATAGGAACCGTCGACGAACCATCCGCGGTGGTTCCAGCGGCCTCGACCGAAAGCCCGCCATCCATCGTCTTCGAGGTCGACGAACTGCGCGCCCGCATCGGTGTCCTCGTAGGTTCGGTAGGCGCCCCCGGCTTCCAGCCGCACCTGACCGCCGGGCACGCTCCAGGCCAGCCAACCGCGTGTCTCGTTAAACCCGACGGGACTGAAGGCGCCCCAGATCGTCCACAGCTCGAAGTGGGGCGTGTAGCGGCGCCGTTGGGCCATGACTTCGAGCCCGGACGCCAGGGGCGCGGAGACGCGGACAGACGCCTCGTTGAACTTCTCGAACCCGAGGTCGTAGTCGACCGCCACGTCGACCGACACGCGCGAGACCCGGACTCCCACATCTCCGGACACGCGATCGGTGTACAGCGCCAGCCTGTCGCCCCGGATTTCGCGCTGGTAGGTGAATGCGCCGGTCCCATAGCTCCCGAGCCGGCCGATGACATCGACCCCCAGGATCACGCCCCGGTCATCGGGGGCGAACTCGTCCGCGTCCTCCAGCAGGGATCCCGTGCGAGGAGCGTTGAGATTCCTCGCCAGGCTCCATCCCCCGAAGAGGTCGATCCGGACGGGGTCGAAGCCCCGCCAGAGGAAGGAGGCGCCGTCGAAATTGTAATAGCCCAGGCCGTTCGTGCGGTGCTGGCGCCCCGCCCGAACCCGGAAATCCGTCTTCTCGTAGCTCACGAAGGCGTACACAGCTTCCAGCTCCTGGTCGGAGCGCGGCCAGAGATCATCGCTTCCGTATCGTCCACGCAGGTGGATCTGAGCGGCCAGCCCCTCGATTCCCGGCCAGATCGCCACCCGCACGTCCTCGGTGATGAGCGAGACGGATTCGACCTCCCCCGAGGGGAACCAACGACAGAACTCGCCCGGGATACAGGTCACGACGGTCCCGTCCTCGAGCTCCCGCTTTTGCCCCTCCCCAGGAACCTGGCTCTCGGGGAGGCTGTCCCGCCGCAAGCCGCGCAGCTCGAAGGCCCCCGCGTTCAGGCTCACATCAGCCGAGTACCCCTGGGCGGCGGCTCCAATCGGCGCGACGAGAATCGCGCCGAGACCGATCAGCGTGGCGGAACCTCCTCTCACCGGGCCGCCCCCTTCCTGGAAAGGGCATCGAGCGAAGAGAAGCTCACGCGATGGCAGGCGGCGCAGGCCTGGCCGGGCCTGTGCTCCGTCTGGTCCTGATGGCAGACCAGGCACGTGTTGCGCCCCTGGGTCATCGCCCCGTAACTCGCCGATTCATGACAGCTGGACCCGGCGCAGCTCCGTGTGTGGACCTGGGCGGTGTGGGAGGCTCGGTTCGGCTGGTTGTGGCACGTGACGCAGCTCGCGGTGACGGTGTGATGGTTCTGGTGACAGCTGGCGCACGTCCGCTCCACCCTCATCGAGACTCCCTGCGTGTGACACTGCGCGCAGCCCTGGCTTGAGTGATCGTCGTGGTCGAAGCGCACCTGCCGATCGACGGCCCTGCGAGTCAGGTCCATGCGGATGGTGGTCGGCACCCCGGCCGACAGCTCCGCGCGGCCATGACACCCCGCGCACCCCCGATCGACGACAGGCCGCGTGTGGTGGCACTGCTGGCAGGCCACGCCCGACCCGATCGTCACCTGTCCGTGGGTCTCGCTCGATGTGTGACAGTCCGTGCACTCGACATCGCGATGATCGCGATGGTTCAATCCCTGCTGCTGCTGGCGGATCGCGCTTGGGAGCGCCTCCGCGCGCACCGCGCCCGATCGCATGCGGGCATACTCGATCGCGACCTCCGGCCCTGGCGCCCTGCGTGCGGATCCGGTCGTCGAAACCAGGCGCACGGGAGGTGCGGGAGCCGGCGCCGCCGTTACTTCCTTGGGGTCGCGGGCCTTGGGTCCGGCCGTCGGCGTGCCGCCGATGATGTCGGCGTGACAGGCCACGCAGTTCTTCCCCTCCACCACGAAGGTGTGCGGAGTGTGGCATCCAATGCAGTCCTCGAGCACGCCGGCCCGGAGCCCCCGGTGGAACGGCGTCAATGTGTCGACAGGAGCGTGGCATTCCGCGCACCGGTTGATCGCCTCGGAAGGCGCTTCCTGGGTGTGGGGGTTGTGACACGTGCCGCACACGGCGTCGTGCGGGTCCACGTTCGGGTCCACGAGCCCGGCAAGCACCTTCTCCATCTCATGACAGGAACGGCAATTCTCCAGCGCCGGGACCAGTGCCGCCCGAGCGGTCTCCAGCGGGACCTCCTCCGCAACGGGCGCCGTGAACTCGTGGCAGATGACACAGTGGAAGCCGGTCTGGCCGGCCATCTCACCCAGGACGACCTCGGTCTTGTCGGGATCGTGGCACCCCGACTGGCCGCAGGTCTGGTCGACGGGTGCGAATCTGTGGACCTCCTGGCCGTGGCACGTCACGCACGTGATGTCTTTCAACGTGCTCGTATCCGCTTCCAGATGCACCCGGTGCCCCGCGGTGGCGGAGATTCGTTGCCAGGTGGAGTCGGGGTCCTGGGTGATATGGCACTCAGCGCAGATCCCGATGGGAACCGGCGCGTGCTCCCCGATCTCTTCCGGCCGGTTCTCGACCCATAGAAAGAGCTGCCGCGAGCTCGCGAAGATCGACTGCTGGTGGCAGTCATGACACTTCAACTCGGAGTGCTCGCTGCTCTGGAACCGCTCGAACGGCTCGTTCATCACGTGGCACGAGTTGCAGAAGTCGTTGTCGTTCTGCATGTAGTTCCAGAGGTAGGCGCCCATCGCCGCGCCCGTGAGCAGGAACACACCGGCAATACCGACCAGCGCCCACTTGAAACGTGGCCCACGGCGACTCCACCAGGCGGTGATCTGCTTCCTCCGCCACCAGATCAGGAGCACCAGGGCGACGAGGATGACCGCTCCCACGGCCCCACCCAACTTCTGAACCAGCTGAGGAACGCTCCCCAGCGCCCACTTCGCGGCCGCATCGAGCCAGTCCGGCGTCGGGGACTCCATCCGCTCTCTCACGTGCTCTTGGATCATCAAGACCATGCTCATGTCTCTACTGGGTCGGGTTGGCGAGGTATCCGATCGCGGTCAGGACGATCATGTAAACGATGAGCCCGATCGCTACGCGCGTCACGATTCGAGAGCGTCTCCCCCTGCCCTCGGGATCATAGAGAGGCACGAGCAGCAGGAATACGCCTAGCGCCATGAATGCCAGAATCCCCAGGATCTCCCCCTCGAGGATCCACAGAATGTGGCCGGGCAGGTATTTCAACGTCTGGAACATGAACACGAAGTACCACTCGGGCTTGATCCCGGCCGGCGCGGAAGCGAACGGATCGGCCTCTTTGCCGAGCTCGATCGGGAAGTATGCCGCGAGAGCGGCGAGCACTGCCAGTGCCGCCAGCCAGCCGACGATGTCCCGCATCAGGAAGTTGGGGAAGAAGGGCATCGCCCGCCGGGCTCCCGATTCATTCACATCATGGGGAGAGCTCATGCCGTGCCGCTGCACGAGGTATAGATGGAGGCCGAGGAAGAAAGTGGTCAGCGCCGGAAGGACGGCGACGTGAACGGCATAGAACCTCGTCAACGTCGCGCCCGTCACGTTCTCACC
>DASQEN010000100.1:0-4943 GCA_035633635.1 Gemmatimonadota bacterium
CGCGGGCGACGGGCGGGGTGACGTTCCGACTCAACCCGGCCTCGAGAACGGTGGGGGTGATCGTCGGATCGCCCAACACGGGATGTGGGCGCCCTGCGCCCACGTCCCCGAGAGCCAGGAGGTCGCGCGCGAGTGTCGCGATCGCGTTGACCAATCCCTCCCCACCCGCTCGACCGGCATGGATCTGGGTCCCGCGGGCGACGAGGTCGAGCCAGAGCACGCCGCGCTGGGCGATCGCCAGGTCGAGGTTCGTCGGTTCCCCGACGACGGCGGCGTCGACGGCCCCGAGGGTGGGGACGAGGCGCGGCATCGTCGTGTCGGGGGTCTCCTCAGAGAGGCCGAGGACGACCAGCAGGCGGCCGCGGGGAGGCCCACCCTGGGCGGCCACGTCCGCGGCGGCCGCGAGCATGGCTGCCACGGAGGCCTTGGCGTCCCCCGAGCCGCGGCCGTAGAGCCGCCCGTCTTCGACCGCGGGTTCAAAGGGATCGCGACTCCACCCCTCGCCGGGAGGCACGGTGTCGAGGTGGGAGACGAGGGCGAGTGTCGGGCCGGCTGCATGCCCCGCCACTTCGACCACGACGCCGAGCTCGTCCCGCCGAACGTCCAGGCCGGCGCGGCGTGCTGCCTCCTCCGCCAGCCGCGCGACGTCCTCCTCCGACCCGCTCGGTGAGGGGATGGCGACCAGCTCCGCCAGGAGTCGCACTTCGTCGATCGACGAGCTCGACATCGCAGGAACCTCCTTGCGGCGACAGGATCATGCAACTCAACAGGGTTGCCCGGGCCCGCGAACGCGACCAGAGCCGGTCCCGGAAGGGCGGCTATATTCCGCCCGTTCGCGCGCGAGCCGGGAGACCTTGCGGAAAGGGGAAGTCATGAAACGATGGAGAGTCGCGCTCGTCGGCCTGTTGCTCCTCCTGGGAGCCGGTCCGGCGCGCGGGCAGATACCGACCGTCGAGCTGCCGCCAGCCGAACTGGCCGCCGGCCTCACGCCGACCGAGCTGGCCGATCGCGTCGAGCAGTTCGCACCCGTCGAGCTCGCCTTCGATGCCTCGCTGCTGAACGCCGAGGACAGAATCGTCGTACGGAAGCTGATCGAGGCGTCAGACGTGCTGAACGAGATCTTCTGGCTCCAGGTCTGGCGCGAGAACCTGGACTACTACGCGAAGCTCGCGGAGGATCGGGAGTCCGGGCTCGACAGCGCGCGCGAGTACTACGACATCATGGCCGGGCCGTGGGACCGGCTCGCGGACGGACCGTTCCTCGCCGTGGGCGCGAAGCCCGCGGGTGCGGGATTCTATCCGGGAGACACCAGCAAAGAGGAGCTCGAGGCATGGATCGAGGCGCACCCCGAAGACCGGGAGGCGTTCACCTCCTACTACACGATCATCGAGCGGGAGGGCGACCGGCTCGTCGCGGTCCCCTACCACGAGGCCTACGGCGAGCGGCTCGAGCGCGCCTCCGAACTCCTCGAGGAGGCGGCCGGGCACGCGGGGAACGAGTCGCTGCGGGACTTTCTGGAAAAGCGCGCACAGTCGTTGACGAGCGACGACTACCTGACGTCCGAGATCGCGTGGATGGGGCTTTCCGGCAACCTGATCGAACCCACGATCGGGCCCTACGAGGTATACGAAGACGGTCTGATGGGATGGAAGACCGCCTACGAGTCGTACATCGGGATCAAGGATCCGGGAGCGAGCGCAGATCTGGAGGTGCTGGTCGGGCACCTGCGGGACCTCGAGGCGGCGCTCCCCATGGACGACCTGTACAAAAGCCTCGACCGTTCGTTCGCGTCCCCGCTCTCGGTCATGGACGTGATCTACACCGCCGGTGACGCGCGACGCGGGATTATGACTCTGGCCTACAACCTGCCCAACGATCCGCGGGTTTCCGAGGAGCACGGCACGAAGAAGGTCATGCTGCGGAATGTCATCGACGCCAAGTTCGAGAAGGTCCTCGTGCCGATTGCGGAGCGAGTCATGGAACCGTCGCTGGCGGCGGAGATCGAGCCGCGACCGTTCACGACGTTCATCGTCATGCACGAGCTCTCCCACGGTCTCGGGCCGCGCGTCGTCCACGGCACCGACGAGGGCGTATCGGTTCGGCTGGGGGTGAGCTATTCAGCGATCGAGGAGGCGAAGGCCGACGTCGTCGGCGTGCTTTCACTGGCGCGACTCGCCGACCTTGGAGTCTATACCGACGAGTTCAAACGCCAGGTGTACATCAGCTCGGTGGCGGGCCTTTTCCGCTGCGTGCGGTTCGGAACCAGCGAGGCGCACGGCAAGGGGTGCGCGGTCCAGCTCAACCACCTCCTGGAGGCGAGCGCGATCACGGTTGGCGCCGATGGCCGTTTCGGGATCGACTTCGCGAAGATCCATGCTGGGTTCGAGAGCCTGGCTCGCCAGCTCCTGACGATCGAGGCCACGGGGGACGTTGCGGGCGCTCAGGCGCTGCTCGCGGCGAAGGGCGAGCTTCCCGAGGCGGCGACGGCGGCCCTCGCCAGGCTCTCCGACGTGCCGGTCGATATCCGCCCCTCCTATCCCGTCGTCAAGGCGATGAGGGAGTGGTGATCCGGAGACCCCGCGCGCTGATCATGACCTGGGCGACGCTCGCCGCACTCGCGTGCAGGGGAGAGGACGCCCAGGTCGACGACCGGGCCCGAGTGCGCGAGCCGGGCGAGCTCGCCCTGCCCCCGTCGGCAGGCGCGCCGCGGGTGAGGCGCGACGAGTGGGCTCCGGACACATTCCACCCCGATTCCGTGGACGAGTTCGAGATCGTTGACCTGGACAGCTTCCCGTTCGGGGAGCCCGGCCCCGGCAGCCGCGACCCGTCGGTCGACGCGGTCGCGGATTCCTACCGCAGGCATTACGCGGAAGCCCTGGACTCGGAGGGATCGGCAGTCCGCGGTCGCATCGATCGGCAGATCCAGCAGGAAGCCGAGCGCCGGACCGCGCAGGAGCGGGGGTTCGGCGACTGGACCGAGATGATCGAGGCCCTGACCCCCGAGCAGCGCGCGCTGCTCGTGGACCGGTTGAACGAGGCCAACATCGAACTGTCGCGGGACCTGCACGGGCCCGCGGACGAGCAGGAGCCGATCGGACCCGCGCCCGCAGGCCGATGACTGCGTCCCGCGACGCGCTCGGCTCGCTGCTGCACCGCGCGGGCGGCGGATCGCCGCAGGCGCCGGCCGGGCGGTTCCGCACGTGGGGCCGTTTCGTCCGCTTCGAGCACACGCTGTTCTCGCTCCCGCTCCTGTTCGCCGGCGTGCTGCTGGGGGCCGGCGGCTTGGGCGTGCCGCTCTCGCTCCTCGCGCTCGTCCTGCTCGCCGGGACCGGAGCGCGCACCGCGGCGCTTGGGCTCAACCGGATCATCGATCGCCGGATCGACCAAGCGAATCCCCGCACCGCGTCGCGCGAGCTGCCGAGCGGCGAGATGACGCTCGGCGAGGCGTGGGCGCTGACCGGCGCGGGCGCGACCCTCTACGCGGCGGCCGCGTGGTGGATCGCGCCGATCTGCCTGGCGCTCGCCCCGGTGCCGCTCGCGGTGTTCTCCGCCTACCCGTACCTCAAGCGCTGGACGCCGTGGTGTCACCTGGGCGTGGGTCTGGGGCTCGCGATGGCGCCGCTCGGGGGCTGGTTCGCCGTCCGGCTCGGGTTCGACGACGTGGCTCCCGCGCTCCTGCTGGCTCTCTTCACGCTGGCCTGGGTGGCGGGATTCGACGTCATCTACGCCACGCTCGACGAGGCGTTCGACCGGCGCGCCGGCATCCATTCGCTCCCCGCGCGGTACGGCCGCCGGACCGCCCTATGGATAGCGCGCGGGCTCCACGCCGGGGGGTGGGCGGCGCTGGCCGCGCTCGTCTTCTGGCGGCTTTCGTGGCCCGCCGCGCTCGCCCCGCTACTCGTCGTCGGCGCGCTCCTGGCCTGGGAGCACGCCCGCGCCCGGGACATCGACCTGGCGTTCTTCCGCATCAACGTGTGGGTCGGCTTCGCCGCCCTGGCCACAATCGCGGCGGGAATCTGGCGCTAGACAGCGCCTAAAAAAAAGCGGGCGGCCCAAAGGCCGCCCGCTGGATTTCCGCGATCGCCCAGATCGTTACGCCGGCCGATTGCCGATCACTCCACCGTAATCACGGCCTCCGCGGTCAGGGCGCCGGTCGCGGCGGTGATCGTGGCAATACCGACCGCGACCGCGGTCACCTCACCCGTCAGCGGATCGACCGTGGCCACGGCCGGATTGCCGCTCGTGAATACGGCCAGCACTTCGACGGGATCGCCGAACAGCTCCCCGGTCACGTCGAGGTCCACGGTGGCCGCGACGGCCAGAGTGGCAGTCGCCGGGAAGATCTCGATCGCCAGATTAAGCGCGTCAAGCGCGTCGAGCACGTGCAGCCGCACGGTCGCACTGCCGGTGGCGTGGGGGCTGGTGACGGTGACCAGCGCATTGCCCGCCGCGTGGGCCACGAGCATGCCCGTGGCGTCGACGGTTACCACCGCCACGTCGGTGGTCGTGAATACCAGCTCGGGATCCACGATGATGACCCCGCCGGCGTCGCGCGCGACGAACAGGTCGTTGATCCCGATTTCATCCCCGATCGACACGATGAACTCGGAGCCGATCGCACTGAGGCCACCGGATGCGGCCGCGAAGACCGTCACGACCACCGTGTCGCTCTCGCCGCCGCCGGCGACCGTGATCGTCGCGGTGCCGGCGGATTCGGCGGTCAGAATCCCGTCAAAGTTGACCGAGACGATGCCCGCGTTAGAGGTCGTGAACGTGAGGCTAGGGTCTATGACCGGATTCCCCGCCGCGTTCAGCACCGTCACGCTCAGGTAAAAGATCTCGGGCGTGATCAGGTCGAGCTCGGCCTCAACGATATTGATGGACGTGATCTCGGCGATGACGTTGATATCGATCGTGTCGGTGATACCTCCCGCCTCGATCGT
>DASQEN010000101.1:0-11811 GCA_035633635.1 Gemmatimonadota bacterium
CCAAGTTCGACTGGAACATCAACGAGCAGAACAAATTCACGTTCCGCTACAACTATCTGGACGCGTTGCACGGCCTGCCGCCGCACCCGTTCGCGGCCAGCTTCAACAACACCGGACGCGGCCCGAACGAGAACAGCCTCCCGTTCCAGAACGCCGGGTACGTGATCAACAACGAGCTGAACTCGTTCGCCGGCGAGATCAACACCCAGGCTGACCGCTGGGCGAACCGTCTGTTCATGAGCTACAGCCGGTTCCGTGACTTCCGCGAGGCGAACAGCGGGCCGTTCCCGACGATCGAGATCGGCGTGGACGGGATCACCTACACCACGCTGGGCCACGAGCCGTTCTCGATCAGCAACCTGTTGGACCAGGACGTGTTCCAGATCACCGACGACTTCAGCCTGTATCGCGGGAACCACGTGTACACGCTGGGGGCGAACTACGAGCAATTCTCGTTCGGCAACTCGTTCAACCTCTTCTACTACAACTTCTTCTTTGCCGACCAATACCCCTCGCTGGAGGCGTTCTTCGACGTCACCGACCCGACGAGCCCGAACTTCCGGGACTTCAACGCGGACGTCGCGAACGCGACCGCGCCGTTCGCGGACGATCCGAGCAAGCCGGCCCAGTTCGCGCTCTACGCGCAGGACGAGTGGCGGTTCTCGGACCGGGTGAACCTGACGTTCGGTCTGAGGGCGGATCTCCCGTTCTACTTGACCGATCTGCCGCCGACGCCCCAGGCCGACGCGCGCACGTTCCTCGACGAGGACGGCAACCCCGAGCAGATCACGTGGAACGAGTTCCCCGGCACCGAGGTCCTGTGGTCGCCGCGCGCCGGCTTCAACTGGGACCTCAAGGGTGACCGCACGATGCAGGTCCGTGGGGGAACGGGGATCTTCACCGGTCGGCTGCCGTTCGTGTGGATCGGCAACCAGGCCGCGAACCAGGGGCCGGATGCCAACGACTTCGACCTGAACGCCACGGTCCCCGACTTCAAGTGGCCGCAGGTGTGGAAGACCAACATCGCCCTGGATCAACTGCTCCCGACCAATACGCTGTTGACGCTCGAGTTCCTCTACGGCGACAACATCAACGACATCTTCGTCCGCAACCCAAACCTGGTGGCACCGGTGGGAACGATCCCCGGTCCGGACGGCCGGGTGCGCTACGGGGGGGCGGGGGCCAACCGGCTCCACCCCGATTTCCTCCAGTTTGGCGCTGACTCGTACGTCGTCGACAACAACGGTCAGGGGTACGACGTCTCGTTCACCGCCCAGCTACGGCAGGTCTTCCAGAACGGGTTGGCGGCGAGCCTTGCGTACAACTTCACCGAGGCCAAGAACAACGAGGACTCGACCGAGATCGCGTTTGCCCTCTGGCAGCAGAACCCGGTGCAGGGGGATCCCAACAACTTCGAGGAGGGCTTCTCCCAGTTCGGGCACCGGCACCGCATCACCGGCAGCGCGAACTACCGTCACAGCTGGACGGACATGTTCGCGACGAGCTTCGGCCTGTTCCTGGAAGTCGCCGAGGGCGGTTTCTACACGGCCGGACGGACGTCGCGGTTCTCGTACACGGTCCTCGGCGATCTGAACGGCGACGGTGCGGGCGGGAACGACCTGATGTACATCCCGCAGGACCAGGGCGAGATCAACCTCGTCGACATCTCGGGCGGGTTGAGCTCGGCCGCGCAGTGGAGCGCGCTGAACGCGTTCATCGAGCAGGACGAGTACCTGAGCGAGCACCGGGGTGAGATCGCCGAGCGCAACGGCGGGATCAACCCGTGGTACTCCGAGATCGACCTGCGGATCCTGCAGGACGTCATCGTGAGCGACCACACGTTCCAGGTGAGCTTGGACCTGCTGAACGCGGGGAACTTCCTGAACTCGGACTGGGGCGTGCGCCAGGTCGTGAACACGGCGGCCAGGAACCCGCTCATCCTGACGGGCTTCAACGCCGCCGGCGAGCCGCTGTACCAGTTCCCGGGCACGGTCAGCGAGACGTTCATCGACGATCCGAGCGAGCTGTCGCGGTGGCGCGCGCAGCTCGGGTTCCGCTATCTCTTCCATTAGGAGGTAGCAGGACGTCAGCTGTTTCGCAGGTGACTGGATAAGAACGCGACGGAAGACCGTCGTGGAGAGGGGCGCGGCCGTCGGCCGCGCCCTTTCTCGTTTTCAGCGGGTCTCGATCGGCTCCGCGTGCGGAGAGCGGGGTCCGGCGGGCGCAGGTCCGGTGGGCACATGGTCGGTCGCGGAACGTGGGACGGCCATTGGCTCGGCCTTTGTCGGCGCTGCTGCGCGCGAGCGGGTCGCGCGATACCAGATCGCTCCCGCTCCCAGAAGGACCAGGAAGGCCGCCTGCGCGAGGAGGGTCTCGGCCATCGGGTAGAGCCCGAGGAGCTGTCGCAACGCCTCGTGATCGGGAACCCACGACAAGGGATGCGGCGCGAACAGGCCTGCCTCCTGGAGATTGTAGAGGCCCTTCCCGAGGAACACGAAGGCCAGGTAGAGGAGCACCGACCCGGTGACGGCGAACACGCGTTTCAAAGGCAGCCTTAGCCCGAGCCGGACGATCCCGTAGCCGATCCCCGCGATGACCAGGATCCCGGGCAGGAAGCCGGCGAGCACGGCCGCGGCGCCGGCGTCGAACATCAGCGCCTGATAGAACAACACGGTCTCGAACCCCTCGCGGTAGACGGCGGCGAACGCGAGCCCCGCCATGGCGAGCGCCGAGCCGCGCGTGACCGCACGGCCGAGGTGGTCCTCGAGGTACGCCTTCCAGTCGTGGATGTACGTCTTCTGGAACAGCCAGTGGGAGACGTAGAGGAGCACGGCTACGGCAATCAGCGCGGTCACGCCCTCGACCAGCTCGCGGCTCGCGCCGCTGACCGGCACCAGCGTGGCCGCCACGACCCAGGTGGCGAGGCTCGCTGCCACTCCGGCCACCACGCCGGCATACACCTGACGCTGGTGGCGCCGGCCATTCCCCATCCGCCCGAGATACGCGAGCATGGCGCCGATCAGCAGCACCGCCTCCAGCCCTTCCCGGAAGATGATCGCGAACGCGTTCACGGCGCCGAACCAGAACGAGGCGCCACCGGAAAGCCGCCGGTCGGCGAGAGCGAGGTCGGCGTACAGGGACGCGAACGCGGCATCGATCTCCTCGGTCGGGGCTCCCGCCCGGATCGCGGGACGCAGCTCGAGGTGGATCGCGCGCTCGATGCGGCCGACGAGATCCGACGGGAGACGGGACTCGAGCGGCTCGAAGCCCTCGAGGTAGGCGTGCTCGACCGCCGCGAGCGCGGACTCCTGGCGGCCGTCCCCGTACGCGTTCCGGCCGCGCTCGAGCTCGGCGACGAGCGAGGCGATCTCCGGCGTCTCGGCCACTGGGACGTCCACCAGGACGACCACCCGTCCCGCCGCGCTCTGGCCGCCGGTCTCCTCGGGATGGAGGACGATCCCGGGGCGGCGCGCCTCCCGCTCGATCGGATCGAGCGCTTCACGGAGCCGCGCGGCTGCCCCCGGCTGCGCGCTCTCGTCCGCTTCCAACAGGGCGTGGAACGCGGCCTCGCCCTCGGTCACGCGGGACGCGAGCTCGGGGGTAGCATGGGGTCCGCCCGGACCCCACCAGCCCTCGATCGTCTCGAACTCGTCCAGGTAGAGCCGGAGCGCGAGCGCGCGCGCGCGGTCGGCATCGCCGTCGGCGAGCGAGAGCTCGATGTCCGCGAGGCCGGCTCGGATCGCGTCCAGCCGCTCGATCAGCCCCGGCTCCGGGTCGGCGCCGACGGGGTGGGCGACGGCGCCCGCAGCAGGGAGCGTTGGGAGCAGGAACACCCCCGTGAAGGCCGCCGCCGTCAGCGCGCGGCGAAGATTCATCGGGAACCCATCGCTCGCTCCGCGTCGCCCGCGTGTTCGACGACCTCTGCAAGCAAAGTGTCGAGCGCCTGGACCGCGCTCTCGACGGCGGTCGAATCGGTAGGCGGGCTCTCGCCGAGGAGCTGCATGAGCTCGTGGAACCGCGCCTCGGCCTCGTGCACGGACTCGGCCAGCTCGGCGGGGGAGCCGGTGCCCGGGCCCGCCGCCTGCTCGATCCGCTCCTGCCGGGTGACGTAGAGCTCGACCGCTCGCTGGCGAGCCGCGTCGGGGTCGGAGCCGACCTGCGCGGCGAGCAGGGAGATTCCCTCCCGGATCTCTTCCGCCCACGCGATCACGCTGTCGGGGGGCACTTGTTCGATGGGAGTGGGGATGGCCGGCGCGGCCGAGGTGTCTCCGGCGGCGTCCGCCGCGGAGCCGTCCCCGGCCGAAGGTTCGGAGCTTCCACCGCAGGCGACGACCGCCGCGAGGAGCAAAAATGTCAGGATCAAAAACAGCTGGTTGCCGGGCATCTCACGGTCTCCTGGGGATTTCGGCGCGCCCTCGCAGGCTCAAGAATGTCGGGCGCGCGTTAGGAATGAGTATCGAACCGTCAACATTCCGATTTGTTGAGACTGAGTCTCAACGAGAGTGCATCGGAAAGCCGGATCTGTCAAGTCCGAATTCCGGCCGATTCTGTCCCGATCAGGCCGATCGCGGGCGGAGGCCGGCTGCCAGGAGGCGCACGGCGAAGCCCGTGGACCAGACCCGCTCCGACGGAGTCAGGTCCCCGGTGGCGGCGGCGAGCGTTCGCGCGAGGCGAGGGTCTTGCTGAAGCGCACCGATCACCCCACGCGCGGCGGCCGGCCGGCGGATCACGGCCTGGAGCGCGCGGCTGACCCGTCGCCGCGCGACGAACTCGGCGGCGCGGACCTCCTCGTAGCCAGCCAGCGAGTCCCGATCTGCGTGCCCGGCCGCGAGGGCGCGCGCGATCACTGCCGCCGCCATGGCGGCGCTCCGAAGAGCGAGGAAGATGCCCTGGCCCGTGAACGGGTCGAGGAACAGTGCCGCGTCGCCGATCAGGAGCGCCCTGTCGGACGTAGCCCGGCGGGCGCGGAGCGGGGTGACGTCGCTGGTCACAACATCCTCGTCGGGCCCGGCGGCCGGTGAGGTTCCGGCGCCCACGACCCGCCGGTACAGGGCGCCCGGATCGGGCTCGGCACGGAGCGCAGATCGGGACACGACGCAGTTGACGTTCCAGCGCCCCTTCTCGATGGGCGCGACGGCGACGTAGCGGCCGCCGCTTACCCTGAGCTCGCAGACGGGATCGTTGCCGCCGGCGTCCCCCGGCCTGCCGGACCAGTGCGCGAGAAGGTCGAAGCGGGCACGCGCGTCGCGCCGCTGGAGGCCGAGCGCGCGCGCGACCGGGCAGTTGCGACCGCCGGCGCCGATGACGAGCCGCGCCTCGATCGCGAGCGGCTCGCCGTCCGCACTCCGGGCCGCGACGACCACGCGCTCGGGCTCGAACCGGACCTCGTCGACCCGCGACTCCTCGAGGACCTGCGCGCCGGCCGCGCGCGCGGCGTCCAGCAGGATCGCGTCCAGCGCGAGGCGCGAGAGCGAGAATCCCCAGGGCGGCGCGCCCTCGTCGTCGGGGAAGTCGAGCTCGACCGCGGCGCCGTGCGCGACGATCCGCACGCGATCCAGCTGCCGGGCCCCGGCGGCCTCGACGGCCTCCCGCACGCCGAGTTCCTCGAGGATCGGCGTGGCCCCGGGGCTAAGGAACTCCCCGCACGGTTTGGCGCGGGGGAAGCGGGACCGGTCGACGACACATACGCAGATGCCTTCCCGGGCGAGTCGGATCGCCGCCGAAGCGCCCGCCGGGCCTCCGCCCACCACGACCACGTCCGCTCTCACCGACGCGGTCCTCCCGCGCGCACCCCGACCAGGACCATGCGGTAGGGGAAGCCGCGGCGGATCGTCCAACGGAACCCTGGATGATCGCTGAGGCCCACCGCGTGCCCGATCGCGAGGAGCTCGCCCGGCACGAACGACTTCAGCACCGACAGCGGCCCGTCGGCGCGCACGAGCCGGTTTTCGACGAATGTGCGGGTGAGGGCCCAGATCGAGGCCGCCGCGACCCGCGAGCGGACGAGGTCGTTGACGATCACGACGCGGCGGGAGACCCGGCACATCTCCGCCAAGACGTCGCGGGCCCCGGCGGTCGAGAGGTGATGGAAGAAGCAGGAGCAATGCGCGACGTCGACCGAACGGTCAGCGAACGGAAGGGTCAGCGCATCGGCGCGCACGGCCGCGATGCCGCGCGCCGCGGCGAGCGCGATCGGGTTGCGGTCGACCACCGTGACCTGCGGCTCCCGTCCGGCGCGTCGCGCCCAGTCCCCCAGAAGCCGGGCGAACTCGCCGCTGCCGCCCGCGACGTCGACGATCTCGACGGGCCCCGCGCCCTCCCGGATGAGGGGAGAGAGCGACGACTCGGTGAGCCGATAGCCGCCCAGGCGGCGGTTGACGGTATCGAGGAGGCGATAGGCCTCGGAGATCTCCTCTGGCGATCCTTCTCCGGCATCCATCCGCTCGACCCGCTCGGCGCCCCGGCGGCGGAGCGGCCGGAGGATCACGGCCCGCCGGCCTCGCCGCGGGGCACGGTCTCGACCGGCTTGCCGAGCCACCGCTCGCCGCGCATCGCCGCGACCCCGTACAGGGCCCGCCACGGCTCGAACCAGTCCGCGGGGACCATCCGCACCTGGCGCTCCGCGAGCGTCCACGTGGCGGGGTCGCATCGCGGCGGCTGGCAGGCAGGCTGGACCTGGATGTCGAAGTCGGCGTCGATCACCGACGGCGCGCGGTACTCGACGATCGACTCGACGCGGTTGCCATGGTCCACGGTGCGGAACAGGAGGAACTCGGGGAGCAGGTCATGGTCCACGTCGTAGGACATCGCGACGTAGTCGACCGAGTCGCCACGACCCACAGAGAACCACAGATACCGGCGGGCCGTCGCATCCCGGCCGTAGCCGATCGACTCGCGCCGGTCGGCGAGCGCGCCGATGAGGTAGACGCCCGTGACCAGGCCGGAGTCGAACGACTCGAGTCCGACCCCGCTGTCCGGTGTCGAGAGGATCTCGTCGGCCGAGCGCACGGCGTAGCGAACCTCGGGTGGCGCGAGCTGGAGCGCCGCGTCCGCCAGCCCCTGCGCCGCGGACGGCGCGGCTGCAAGTCCCGCCGCTGCGGCGAACGCCAGCAGTCCACCCGGGCTACGCGTCCTTCTTCACCGCAATCGACTTCGGCTGTAGGAACAGCAGCAGATAGTCGCGGCCGCCGGCTTTGGAGTCGGTGCCCGACATCTTGAAGCCGCCGAACGGATGCACGCCGACAAGCGCGCCCGTGCATTTGCGGTTGACGTACAGGTTGCCGACGTGGAACTCGCGCTTGGCGCGCTCGATCTTGTCCTCGTCCCGGCTGTAGACCGCGCCGGTAAGGCCGTATTCGGTCCCGTTGGCGATCTCGAGCGCGTGGTCATAGTCATGGGCCTTGATGACCGCGAGGACCGGGCCGAAGATCTCCTCCTGCGCGATGCGGGCGTTCGTGTCGACGTCGGCGAAGATCGTCGGCTGGACATTCCAGCCCCGCGACGGGTCGGCCTTGCCGCCCAGCACGAGCGTCCCCTCGTTCTTCCCGATCTCGATGTATTCCCGCACCTTGTCGAACTGGGACCGGCTGGCGACCGGCCCCATCCACGCGCCTTGAGTGACATCGCCCGGCGTGATCTGCCCGCACCTCGCCACCAGCCGCTTGAGGAACTCGTCGTACAGCGAGGCGTCCACGATCGCGCGCGAGCAGGCCGAGCACTTCTGCCCCTGGAAGCCGAAGGCCGAGACCGCGACACCCTCGACGGCCTGGTCGAGGTCGGCGTCCGAATCGACGATGATCGCGTCCTTTCCGCCCATCTCGGCGATGACGCGCTTGATCCCCGTCTGGCCGGACTGATGGCGCGCGGCGCGCTCGACGGTCTCGAGCCCGACCTGCCTGGAGCCCGTGAACGCGACGAGGTGCACGTCCTGGTGTTCGACCATGCGCTTGCCTAGGACCTCGCCGGGACCGGTGACGAAGTTGAGGACTCCCGGCGGAAGGCCCGCCTCGTCCATCACCTCCACGAGCTTCCAGCCGATCGTCATCGTCTCGCTGGCTGGCTTGAGCACGACTGTGTTTCCGGCCACGATCGCCGCGACCGTCATCCCGGTCAGGATCGCGAGCGGGAAGTTCCAGGGCGGGATGATCGCTCCTACGCCGAGCGGGAGATAGACGATCTCGTTGATTTCCGGCGCGTAGGGGACGAGCGGGTAGGGATCGTACGCGTAGTGGAGCATCAGGTGGGCGTAGTAGTCGCAGAAGTCGATCGCCTCGGCGACGTCGGCGTCGGCCTCGCCCCACGACTTCCCGATCTCGAAGCACATCCATGCGGCGAGCTCGAGTCGCCTCCGGCGCATGATGTCGGCGGCGCGGAACAGCACGTCGGCGCGCTCGTGAGCGGAAACCGCCTTCCACGTCTCGAACGCCTGGTTCGCCGCGTCGATCGCGCGGTCGGCGAGCGCCTGCCCTCCGCTCGGGAAGATGCCGACGACCCGATCGGGAGCGGACGGATCCAGCGACGCCCGGGTCGCTTCGAGGCGGACATCCTCGCCGCCGACACGGGCCGGGTAGTCGCGCCCCAGCTCGCCCGCGACCTGCGCGATCGCCTCGCGCATCCGGCGCTCGATCTCGGGATCGGAGAAGTCGTGGTAGGTCTCGGGGCGGTAGTCCTTGAGTCGCTCCTCCAGCGTAGAAGCGGCGCGGCGCTCTTCGATCGTCGCGGTGCGGTCGTTCATGGATGATCTCTCCTCTGGTTACCGAGATGACGTCTCCGCACAAGGTCCGCCGCGCGAAAAGGGCCGTCAACATCCGACCTCGGGAGAGCTAGGATGTCGGGGAGGTCTCGAGCTCAGACACCGAGCACGGGAAACCCATGCGCGCGCGCGGCGCGCGCCAATGAGCGGTCGTGGGTCGCGACAACGAGTTCCTCGCCGGAGACCTCCCGCCACACGAGAGCGCTCGCCAGATGAATGGCGTCGAGAGTCGCCAGGACCGTCGGCAGAGGTTCGGAGGCGCGTGCCAGGACGGCCCGACTCATCTCGACCTGTTCCATGGTTGCGAGCATCGACAGGGCCGCCACACGCCAGCTCGCCAGCTCGTTTTCCGTCCGTCGCTCTTCGAGTCGGATGCGGTCGAGCGCCCGGAGGCATTCCACCTCGACGAGCACGCTCCCTACCGGGCGCTCGATCTCCTCCCATCGGACCAGCGCCCCGGGTGCGCCAAGCACGCGACGCAAGAGAATGGAAGCGTCCACATAGACGTTCAGACGCGATCCTTGCGCATCTCCAGGAGGATCTCGACCGGATCCCGGCTCAGGTTCGCGGGCTTGGGCAGTTCGACATCCTGAATACGGCCGGGCCGTGCAGGTGGGCGGATGACTACCCCGGCGAGGCGGTCTTCGTACGGTACGATGCGGGCGACGGGCCGCTCACGGTCGGTGACGACCAGCGTGTCGCCCGCCTTGACGCGTCTCAGGTGCTCGCTGAGATGGGCCTTCAAATCGGCGATGCCAACCCTCATGACTACATGATAGTCATTAATGGTCACCTGTCAAGATGGTCCGGTCTCGCCACGGATCTCGCTGCGCGGACCTTCTCGACGAACCGCCGGTGGAGTCGGTCGTCGGAGGTGAGCTCCGGATGGAATGTGGCGACCAGTGCGCGGTCCGTCTCCGCGAGGACGATCTCGCCCCCTTCGCGGGCGAGCACCTTGACCCCTGCGCCGACCTCCTCGATGACAGGCGCGCGGATGAACACCGCGTGGAGCGGGGCGCCCTCGAGCCCCTCGACGTCGAGGTCGGTCGCGAACGACTCGCGCTGCCGGCCATAGGCGTTCCGCGACACCGTCATCGGCACGAGCGAGAGATGTGGCACGGGTGCGCCGGTCACCGCCGTCGCGAGCAGAATCGCGCCCGCGCACGTCCCAAAGACGGGCATCCCCTCCTGGCCGCGCCAACGGACGGCCTCCAGGAGCCCCTCGTAGTCCAGGAGCCGCCGCAGCGTCGTCGACTCGCCTCCGGGAAGGACGAGGCCGTCGACCCCCTCGAGTTCCGCGGGCCGCTTCACCCATGCGGCGCGCGCCCCCGCGCGCTCGAGCGCGGCCACATGTTCGGAGACGTCCCCCTGCACCCCCAGCACTCCGATCCGCGGTCGGTCGTCGACGGGCGCGACCTTCCCGCTCGAGATGGAGTCGCTCGGCTTCAGCAGGTTGTATCGGCGGGTCACGGAGAAGAAGGTAGCGACGGCGCCTATAGGGAGGCACCGCGGACCTTCCCCCGTCTTGCGACCATTGCGGCAAGACAACCGCCGATGTAACTCCTCTGAAGCATCTCATGCCTGAGAAGGGGCCCTGGCCGAACAGATTCCCGCCGAGCTAAGGTCGCAGCCCCCGACCTCGTCTCCGGACGGACCGGTTTCCTATCCTCGAGAACGTGATGGGAACGCTGATGAAGGCTCGTTGGGCATCGAAGCGACACGCTAGGTGGCTGGGACTGCTCCTCGTCCTCGCGGTTGGTTGCTCGGGTGGCGGCGGGCCCACGAGTCCCGCTCCGCCCGCGGTGGCCACGGTCATCATCACCCCGGCCAGCCCCACCGTGAACGTTGGTGCCACTCAACAGCTGACCGCGACTCTGCGAGACGGAGCCGGCAACGTCCTCGTCGGTCGGCCGATCTCCTGGTCGAGCTCGAACAACGCGGTCGTGACCGTCGATGCAACCGGGCTGGTTCGGGGAGTCGTTCCAGGACAGGCCACGATCACGGCGACGAGCGAAGGGAAGAGCGGCAGTGCTATGGTCTCGGTTTCGGCGGCTCCGGGCGGGGTTGTTACATTCGCGTCTGTTGCCGCTGGGGGCGCTCACACGTGCGCATTGACCGCAAGCGGGGCTGCGTACTGCTGGGGTCGGGGCGAGAGCGGTCAGCTCGGCGTGCCCTCTCCAACAACCATGTGCATAACCGATGCAGGGCCTTTTCCGTGCAGCATGGTACCAGTCGCAGTGGAGGGTGGAGTCGCTTTCGCGCATCTTGCTGGGGGCGGCGCTCATACGTGCGGCCTAACGAGCGACGGGTCGGCCTATTGCTGGGGGAGCAATCAATTCGGCCAGCTTGGCGACAATTCGTTCGCTTCTCGGAACGTACCGATGCCCGTCGCGACCGGGCTGAAATTTGCCAGCATCGACGCGGGGGCAGCGCACACGTGTGGGATCACGAGCGATGGTACTGCGTACTGCTGGGGAAACAACGGCTTGGGCCAGCTCGGCGACGGTACGACGACGACCAGACCCGTTCCGGTGGCCGTGTCGGGCGGCTTAGTCTTCCAGCAGGTGACAGCCGGCGGCTTCGACGATGGTCATACGTGCGGACTCACGAGCGGCGGGGCTGCCTTCTGCTGGGGTGATAACATAGAGGGACAGCTTGGGAGCGGTGTGTCGGACCTGGCCCCGCATCCAGCACCCATGCCGGTATCTGGGGGGCTCACCTTTACGGCGTTGACAGCTGGCCTAGGTACTCACACCTGTGGACTCACAAGCACGGGCGCCGCGTACTGCTGGGGCAGCAATTTTTTTGGTGCACTGGGGAACGGATCGTCGACGAATAGCCCGGTGCCTGTTCCGGTGTCCGGCGGGCTCGCCTTCGTCCAGTTGACGGCCGGCGGGTTCTTGGGTCATACGTGCGGGCGGACGGGCAGCGGCGCGGCGTACTGTTGGGGAGACAACGAGAGAGGCCAGATCGGCGATGGCTCGACGGTCGACAGGTTAACGCCCACCGCGGTGACCGGCGGTCTCAGCTTCACGGGTCTGGACGCAGGCTTCCGCCAC
>DASQEN010000102.1:0-9041 GCA_035633635.1 Gemmatimonadota bacterium
GGGGTGGCCGCCCTGGGCGGCGCGCTCCGCGACTCGAGCGTCGAGGTACGGCGGATGGCGGTCTGGGCGCTGGGCGAGATCGAGAGCGCCGAGGCGGTCGAATGGCTGACGCCCGCGCTCCGGGACGACGACGTCGAGATCCGGCGCAAGGCCGCCTGGGCGCTGGGCGAGATCGAAAGCCCCGCCGCCGTCGCCGGGCTGGGCGCCGCGATGCGAGATTCCGACGCCGAGGTCCGGTCGACGGCCGCCTGGGCGCTGGGCGAGATCGAGAGCCCGGTGGCCATCGACGCGCTGCGCTCCGGAGTCCACGACTCCAACGTCGAGGTCCGTCGCAAGGCGGTGTGGGCGCTGGGCGAGATCGAGGATCCGCGGGCCGTATCCGCCCTCACCGAAGCGCTTGCCGACAGCGACCCGGAGGCGCGGAGGACGGCGGTCTGGGCGCTCGGCGAGATCCAGGACCCGTCCGCGATCCCGGCCCTTCGCCCGCTCCTTCAGGATCCCGACGAGGAGGTGCGGAAGACGGCGATCTGGGCGCTCATCGAGATGGACGACCCGGCCGTGTACGACGTCCTGGTCGAGCTCCTCAAGGACGAGGACCCCGAGGTCCGCAAGCAGGCGGCGCAGGCGCTGGGGGACATGTGAGAGGCGCGGCGCACCGGGGAGCCGCGGTGTTCGCCGGAATGATCGCCCTGGTGGCTGCGGTCCTGGTCGTCTGCCGGGCCGGCGAGGCGGGACCGTCGGCGCAGGCCGAAGCCGCGACCGCCTCGGTTCCCAGCGACTCGCTGGCGAGCGCGCTCCTCGAGACCGTGCGTGGCGCCGATCCGGTCGTCTGCGAGCTCGCCGTGCGGGCGGTCGACGGCCGTCATGGCTGGTCCTCGACCGCCGACGAGCTGGCCGGCGTGGGCATGACGATGACCGCCCTTCAGCGGGCCACGGTCCAGTGGGCGGTTCAGGGGGATGAGCCGAAGGAATCCGACGCGGCGGCGGTCGAGCCGCTGGCGGCGGGTCTCCGCGATCCCGATGCCTGCGTCCGGCGAATGGCGGCCCTCAAGCTCGGCCGCACGCGCGACCCGCGCGGAATCGCGGCGCTCCACGACGCGCTCGAGGCCCCCGACGTCGCGCAGCGCGCGGTCGGCGCGCTGGGGCTCGGCTACGCCGAGGATCCCGCGGCGATTGACGACCTGGGAGCCGCGCTCGACGACGCCAGCCCAGATGTGCGCGCGGCCGCGGCCTGGGCGCTCGGCGAGATCGAGGATGCGCGGGCGATCCCGCTCCTGATCCCGGTGCTCGGCCAGGACCAGGACCCGGCCGTCCGGCGGGTCGCCGCCTGGGCGCTGGGCGCGATCGAGTGAGCCTCCGCCGACGTCCCGCGCGGGGACGTCGGCCCCTCGACGAGCGCTTTCCGATTCCGCTCTCCGAGAATCTCCAGGCCCGCTCCGCCGGGCGAGATCCCGGGCTCCGGCGTGGTTTTCGCATCGTCCGCCGGAATGGTACATTCTCGACCCATGCTCCCGATCATCTCCAGCATCCGCAGGACCCTGCCGGGCCTTCTCGTGATCGTCGCGATTTCCTGCGGTCGCGAGAGCGATGCTCGTGTGGAGGGATCGGAGGGAGGTGACTCTGAGGCAGCCTCGCTCGAGCCGATCCGGGAAGCGCCGCCGTTCGAGCTCGAGACGCTCGACGGCGACACGTTGACGCTCGCCTCGCTGGATTCCGTCCCCGTGGTCCTGATGAACTTCTGGGCGTCGTGGTGCGGGCCGTGCAAGGTCGAGATTCCCGACCTCATGGCGCTCCACGAGACCTATGGGGCCAAGGGGTTCATGGTGCTCGGCGTAACGGTCAACGACCTGCCGCGCGACTCGCGCGACTTCGCCGCGGAGATCTCGATGACGTACCCGTCGGTGATCGGGACTCCTCAGATGCTCGAGGCGTACGAGCTCTCGCCCTGGCTTCCGACGTCGCTACTCATCCAGGACGGCAAGGTCGTGGAGGAGTGGGTCGGGCCGCGCACGCGGGAGGAGTTCGAGTATCCGGTCAAGGTCGCGCTCGGCCTTGCGCCTGCTGCGGCGGACCTCATGGAGGACGAGCCGCGCGGGGAAGACGGGGATGGGCGGTGAGCTCTCGGTGGCGGTGGCGTTCACTGCCGGCGTCGTCTCATTCCTGAGCCCCTGCGTCCTTCCCCTCTTCCCGAGCTACTTGTCGTTCATCACTGGGCTCACGTTCGACGAGCTCTCCGCCCCCGGACCCGACGGGCGCGGGCGAGTCCGCCGGCTGACCATCGTCCACTCGCTCCTGTTCATCCTCGGGTTCATGATCGTGTTCGTGGCGCTGGGCGCTTCGGCCACCGCGCTGGGCCAGTTCCTACGGTCAAACCAGGTCTGGATCCGGCGCGTGGCGGGTCTGGTGATCGTACTCTTCGGCCTCCACATCACCGGGCTTCTCAACTTCGGGTTTTTGATGCGGGAGCGGCGCGTGCACCTGCAGGAGCGACCCGAGGGGATGCTCGGATCGGTCGTGGTGGGGTTCGCGTTCGGCGCCGGGTGGACGCCCTGCATCGGGCCGATCCTGGGTGCGATCCTGACGATGGCCGGTTCGACCGGGGAGCTCCGCGCGGGGGTGGGGCTGCTTGTCGTGTACGGCCTCGGACTTGGACTGCCGTTCTTCCTGGCCGCGGTCGGTTTTAACGCGTTCCTCACCGCGTTTCGTCGGGTCCGCTCATGGATGCGACCGATCGAGATCGCGAGCGGGCTCATGCTGGTTGCGGTCGGCTTGCTGATCTTCACGAACTACTTCGCCGTGCTTGCGTCCTATCTCAACAGATGGCTGCTCCCCCTGTTCCCCTTCATCGCCGAGAACATCTGAGGTCGTTGAAGGCGATCGAACTCTGCGTTGCGCTCATCGCGTGATCCTGCGGCGTGGGAGTAACCACGCCTCGGATCCCTCTCGTCGCGCGCCTTGATTTCGATCGCCTTGAACGACCTCCAGGCAGAAGCCGATCGACGGTCTCCGGTAGACGGGGGAGGGAGTGAGGTCTAGATTGCGGCCCACCGGCATGCTGGTCAACGTGGGGGAGGGAGGGGCTTCGTGGACTGGTTCTACATGTACTTTATCGGCTTCCTGGTCCTGATCGCCGCGATCGCGATGGGTATGAACATGATCGGGATCGGCGCGCAGTGGATCTTCGTGGTCTGCCTGGCGCTGTTCGGCATCGCGGTCATGAGCGCGGTCAAGCACACGCGGGGCGGGTCCGAGGGCGACGGGCAGTAGTTGGTCCTCGCCGCGCCGATCCGCGACTTCTTCACCCGCAACCTGGGCTACAAGGCCGTGGCCCTGGTGCTGGCCCTCCTGCTTTGGTACGACGTCACATCCGACGAGACCACGGTCATCGATTATCCGGTGCCGCTCCAGATCGCCGTCGAGGGCGCAGACATGATCATCACGAACCAGGAACAGTTGCCGCCGGAAGTCGAGGTCGCGTTCAGCGGGACAGGGAAGGAGCTGCTCCGCCTCGACAAGGACGACCTCGCCGTCCAGGAGCAGGTTGAGGGTGGCGAGAACGATTCGATCGTCGTCACCCTCGACCTGAGCGACGTCCGGAGACCGGCCGACCTCCCGGTGACCCCGATCGCGATCACTCCCCGCCAGGTGACGGTCGTGACCGATCGCTTCATGGAGCGAACGGTCCCGCTGGAGACGGTCGGCTCTCCACGACCCGCCGCGGGATACCGCATCGAGAGCGTGGAGGTGTCTCCCCAGAGAGTGAGCGTGCGGGGCGTGACCGCCGAGGTGCGACCGATCGGGTCGCTGGCGCTCGACCTGTCTCAGGTGACCGATGTCGAGGGCGGTTTCGATGAGCGGCTGGAGATCGCGATCCCCGAGAGCCTCAGGACCGTAACGGTCACGCCCGACACCGTCCGGATCCGCGGCCGCGCCGTCCGCGACACCGCCGACACCGCGCCCTGACTCCATGCTGACGCTGGGGATCGAGACCTCCTGCGACGACACGTCGATCGCCCTGCTCGAGGGAGAGAGCGATCTCCTCGCCAACGTGGTCAGCTCGCAGGTCGTGCACGCGGCCTATGGGGGGATCGTGCCCGAGCTCGCGAGCCGGGCGCACGTCTCCAACGTCCTGCCCGTTTTCGAGCGCGCGCTGGCGGAGGCGGGCGCGGTGGCCGAGGACATCGACCTGATCGGCGTCACGCACGCCCCTGGCCTGGCGGGGGCGCTCCTGGTCGGCGGGGCGTTCGCCCAGGGCCTCGCGCTCGCGCTCGACCGCCCGATCGTTCCGGTCCACCACCTCGAAGCCCACATCGTCGCGATCCTTCTCGAGCATCCCGCCGTCCGGCTGCCGGCAGTCGCGCTGGTCGTGTCGGGTGGGCACACGCTTCTGGTCCACGTTCGCGCGTGGCGGAGCTACGAGGTCGTCGGCCGGACGCGGGACGACGCCGCGGGCGAGGCGTTCGACAAGGTGGCCAAGCTGCTCGGATTGGGTTTCCCCGGAGGACCGGCGATCGAGTGCGAGGCGCGGGTCGGGGACCCGCGATCGATCGACTTCCCGCGGCCGATGATGGGGAGCGGCCAGCTGGATTTCTCGTTCTCCGGCCTCAAGACCGCGGTGCTGCAGTGGATCCAGGAGCGCGAGCCGTCCGAGGTGACCGCCCGTCGCGCCGACGTCTGCGCGTCGTTCCAGGCCGCGGTCGTCGACGTGCTGGTCGAGAAGACCGCGCGCGCGGTGGGGGAGCTCGCAGTCCCCACCGCGATCCTCGTCGGAGGTGTGGCATGCAACCGCGCGCTGCGGGAAGCGATGCGTGCGCGCCTCGGGGGGAGCGACGTCGTCTGGCCCGCGCCCGTCCTATGCACCGACAACGGCGCGATGATCGCCCGAACCGCACTTCTCCGTGCGGACGAGGCGGTTCGCCCGGGGGATTTCGACGTCTACGCGACCCTCCCGTTGCCCTGACCCGATCCAGGCTCCGATCGACTTTTCCACAGCCAGGGTGTCGGGGGTTTGACGCTCCTTCCATCGTCCGGCCGCTCGCGGCGGGGCGGAGCCGGGCGCGGCTCGCCGATTGCATTTGCCGCGTTGACAAGCGGTTCGGATATCGGGTAAGACAGGGAATCCCGTCACGCACCTTAGCTGGTACGGTGGGCTACGTCCCGCCGCCTTCCGAGGGCCCATGCTCGACGACGACGCTCCGGGCCTCGACCCGGAGACGCGGCAGCTTCTCGATTCGCTGGCCCAAGGAGGCGCGGACCCCTTCGCGTTGCCTCCACCCTCTCAGCAGCGTGCTCTCGGCCTCAGGCTCTCCGGCCAGGGGCGGCTCGCTGAGGCCGAGGTGGTGCTTCGCGGAGCGCATAGATCCGCGGCGCGATCCTCGGACTCGCGGCTGATGGCGACCACGACCCTCGATCTGGCGCGGATCACGCTCTATCGCTCACCCCGCGAATCCCTCAGCCTCCTGCGCACGCTCGAGCAGAGAGAGCACGCTTCGGTGAGCCGGGTGTGCGTCCACAACTTGATGGGGACCGTGCTCCTGGAGCTCTGTCGGTTCCGCGCGGCCGAAAGCCACTTCGGATTCGCCCTTCATGCGTCCCACCCCCGCCCGGAGGATCCGTTCGCCGCGTATGCGATGGCCAACCGGGCGCGTCACCGGTTCGAGGTCGGGCTTCCCGGCGAGGCGATCCGCCTGAACAGGAGCGCGCTGAGCCGACTCGAGGACCGGGGGGAGGCCTCCAACGCGGGGCTCGTGCTCTGCAACATGGGCATTCACGCAACACTACAGTCGCGATACGACGAGGCGCTGGACCTGTTCGAGCGCTGCCGCGAGCTGTCCCAGCGCGGGTCCTGCCTGCGACTGGACGCCGTGCTCGCGCTGGGTCGGGCGGAGGCGGAGCTCGCGACAGGGGAGATCCATAGCGCGCTCGACCGGCTGGAGGCCGCGGCCCGGCTGGCCGCGCAGGTGCCCCTGCCTACCGTGCAGGTGCGGGCGCTGGCGTGGAAGGCGATCGCCGAGCAGCGCGGCGACGGGAGCGTGCTCCGCGACATCGAGGCCGCGGCCGCCGATCTGCACGCCCGAGACTTGAGATACGACGCCGGGATGGTCTATCTGATGGCGGCAGCCTGCGCCCGTCGATGGGGGCTCCCGGAGGATCGCTACGATACGCTCTCGCGCTCGATCTTCGGTGAGGAGGAGGGGATTCGCGCGCTGGCTGCGCACTACGCGCGTGTGGTGGCGGTTCTCGACAGCCCCACGCGAGGTCGCGTCACCGATCCCTTCCCCGCGTTCCTCACCCGCTGCCCGGCGATCCGGGCGGCCATGTCCCGGCTCCAGCGTCTGACCGGGTCGGACGTCCGGATCCTGATCGAAGGCGAGTCCGGGACGGGGAAGACCTTCCTCGCCCGCCAGCTCCACGCCGACGCCCGGCGGAAGGACGCTCCCTTCGTCGTGGTCGACTGCACGAACCTCGAGGAGAACCTGTTCGAATCGAAGCTCTTCGGACACGTCCGCGGCGCGTTCACGGGAGCGGTCGGCGACTCAGTCGGGCTGGTCGAGCAGGCGCACGGGGGAACGCTGTTCCTGGACGAGATCGGCGAGATGCCGGTCGAGATCCAGGCCAAGCTCCTCTACACGATCGAGGAGCAGCGCTACCGGCCGGTGGGCGGGCGCAGCGAGAAGCGCGCGGACTTCCGCGTGATCGCGGCGACCAACCGCGACATCGACCGCATGCTGGCAGACGGCGGCTTGCGCCGCGATCTCTTCTACCGGCTGGCCGGATTTCGCGTGCACCTTCCACCGCTGCGCGACCGGCGGGAGGACGTCCTGCCGCTGGTGGAGCACCGCCTGGCCGATCTCAACGAGCGCTATGCGCGGTCGAAGACGCTTCGGCTACACGCCTGGGAGGCGCTCGCCCGCCATGACTGGCCGGGCAACGTGCGCGAGCTCAACGGCGTCCTCGAGCGGGGCTTTCACCTGGCCGCCGGCCGGCGGATCGGCGTCGAGGAGCTGGGGCTGGTGGCGGCGGATGGGCCGGGGGCGGGTGACCTTTCCTGGCACACCGTGCGTCGGGAGCACGTCCTTCGCGTGCTCGGTCTCTGCCGCGGGAACGTGACCCGAACGGCGCGCATCCTGGGGCTCAACCGCACGACGCTCATCTATAAGCTCCGGCTCCTCGGGATCGAGCGCGAGGACTTCGACCCGCGCTTCCTGCGGGTCGCGGACGGGGAAGGAGCAACGCCGTCCACCGGTTTTCCACATTGATTTGATGCCCTGGCCCCTCTATCCTGTGCCGTTCCTGTGGAAAACTCTTCGGAGGGGATGTGGACGGTCTCGCGATCATCCCGAGCGGACTGGTGGGCCTGGCGGTCGGCTCGTTCCTGAACGTCGTGATCCTTCGCCTGCCACGGGGCGAGTCGATCGTCTCCCCTCCCTCCCGATGCCCCTCCTGCGAGACCCCTCTCCGCTGGTACCACAACGTGCCGCTCGTCTCCTGGCTCGCGCTCCGCGGGCGGTGCGCCACGTGTCGAGTGTGGATTGGCTGGCAGTACCCGCTCGTGGAGGCCGCGACGGCGGCGATCTGGGCGGGGAACGTCGCGGCGTACGGTGTCGAGCCGCAGGCGGCCCGCGCGATCGTGTTTCTGACCCTGCTGCTCGCCATCGCGGTCGCCGACGCCCGTTTCTACATCATCCCCGACGAGCTCTCGCTGGGTGGGGCGATCCTGGGGGTCGCGCTGGCGGCCCTGCCGGGGAGCCCTTCTGTGCGGGAGGCGGTCATCGGCGCGGTGGCGGGCGGCGGCGCGCTATGGCTGATCGCGATCCTCGGGACGTGGGCGTTCAAGAAGGAGGCGATGGGAGGCGGAGACATCAAGATGATGACGATGATCGGCGCCTTCCTCGGTTGGAAGGGGGCGCTCTTGACCGTTTTCCTGGGGGCGCTGGCGGGGACGCTCGTGTTCGTGCCGATCGCCTGGAAGTCGGACAAGCTGGTCCCGTTCGGGTTGTTCCTCGCGCTCGGGGCGGCCCTCGCGTTCTATCTCGGCGCACCACTGCTCGATTGGTACATGGGCTTCCTCCGATGAGCAGGGCGTTGAAAACGGCTCATCTGCTTCGTTCCGCTTCTCGTGTCTTCCTGCGGCGTACAGATCGTACGCCTCGGCACCCACCTCGGTGGGTACCCGCCCTCGTCGCGCGCCTCGCATCTGAGCCGTTTTGAACGCCCTGCGGAGTCTTCGGCTGTGAAGGCCCGGTGCCTGATCCCGGCCGCGGGGCTCGGCACCCGGATGTGGCCGGTCACACGGGTGGTTCCCAAGGAGCTCCTGCCGATCGGGACGCGGCCCATGCTCCAGTGGTGTCTGACCGAGGCGCTTGAAGGCGGATTCGAGGAGATCGGCGTCGTCGTTTCGGACGCCAAGCCCCTGCTCGAAAGGTACGTCCGCGAGGGACGCTGGCGGGACGGTCTGCTCCCGGCGCTCGAGGAAAAATCGCGCGAGACGCGCGTGACCACGTTCCGGCAGGAAGCGCCGACGGGGGTGGTGGGAGCGGTGCTCGCCGCGGGTTCGTGGCTGGAGGAGGGCCCGCTCGCGGTGTTCCTCCCCGACAACGTACGCATCGCGGGGCCGCCCCCGTTGACCGCCGCGCTTCTCGCGGACGCCGACCGGCGGGGAGTGGTGCTGGCAGCCTGCCATCGGGTAGGGCCGGAAAGCCGGCACTTCTTCTCGGATGTCGGCCGGGTCGAGATCGACGACCTGGCGCCCGCCGGCGCGGGATCGCGTGTTCTCGACCTCCAGGAACGCGGAGGGCCGAGCACCTTCCGTGCCCCGCCCGAAGGGGGCTGGCGCCTGATGCCGCGCTACACCGTCACGTCGCCCTGGCTCGAGGAAGGGCGACGGGTCGCCGGCGAGGCCGCGCTGAGCGGCACAGAGGCGGACGATGTTCTGGTCCACCGCCGGCTCGTGGAGCGGAAGCTTCTCCGGGCCATCCCTTGGAAGGGGACGGCCGTCGATGCTGGGAATCCGGCCGGCTACCTCTGGGCCGCCCATCTGC
>DASQEN010000103.1:0-15008 GCA_035633635.1 Gemmatimonadota bacterium
CTGGAGCGGCGCGGGCGTGGCGGCCGGGGCCGAGACCACGATCGTGTAATCGAGCGCGCCCTCCTTCTCGAGCCGCTCGACGACGCCGGCCACGGTGGACGCCTTCTGGCCGACCGCGACGTAGACGCAGATTACATCGCCGCCCTTCTGGTTGATGATCGCGTCGATCGCGACCGCGGTCTTCCCCGTGCCGCGGTCGCCGATGATCAGCTCGCGCTGTCCGCGGCCGATCGGTACCATCGAGTCGACCGACTTGAGACCGGTCTGGAGTGGCTCCTTGACCGGCTGGCGCGCGACGATGCCGGGCGCCTGGAACTCGATCTGGCGGTAGTGCTCGGTCGTCACCGGCCCCTTGCCGTCCAGCGGCTGGCCGAGCGCGTTGACCACGCGGCCGAGGAGCGCCGGCCCCACCGGTACCTCGAGCACGCGGCTGGTGCGGCGCACCTCCTCGCCCTCCTTGATCGCGACGTCGTCGCCCAGAATCACGGCCCCGATCACGTCCTCCTCGAGGTTGAGCGCCAGGCCATAGAGGTCGTTTCCGAAATCGAGCATCTCCCCGGACATGGCGCCGGAGAGGCCGTAGATGCGGGCGATCCCGTCGCCGACCTCGAGCACGGTGCCGACCTCGTCGACATCGAGGGCGGCCTCGTAGCTCTCGAGCTCGCGCTCGAGGACCGTCGTGATCTCTTCCGGGCGGATCTTCATCGTCCTATCCTCGTTTCTCGAGTTTGGCGCGGTCCTAGTATGCGTGCGTTCGTCCGGCGGCGCGGAGCCGCCGGCGGAGCGTGGTCAGGCGGCTCCTCAAGCTCCCGTCGATGACCGTGTCGCCGGTCCGGACGACCAGTCCGCCGAGAAGCGCTGGATCGACCCGCTCCTCGAGCACGATCGTCTTTCCGGTGGCGCGCTCGAGCGCCGCGCGGACCCGGGCCACCAGTTCGGGATCGGCGGGGACCGCGGTCGTGACGGCGGCCGCCTGGCGGTTGGCGCGCGCGTCGAGGAGCTCGATCCATGCCGCAAGGATCGCCGCGAGCAGGCGCTCGCGGTGCTTCTCGATCACGAGCTCGAGGAAGCGCACGACGAGCGGATCCAGCCGATTCGAGAGCGCGCTCCGCACGAGCCCACGCTTGTCCGCGGCCTGGATCTGCGGTGCCGCCAGGAAGCGCCGGAGCTCGGCGCTGGCCTCGAGCACGGACGACAATCCCCGCACGCTCTCGTCGACCGACTCGACCTGCCCGTGCCGGTTGGCCGAGCGCAGAAGCGTCTCCGCGTACACGCGGGCGATCGTACCGGCGCGCATCTAGTCTCCGCCCCGGGACACTAGCCGCGCCGCTCGACGAGCTCGGCGACCGCCTCGTCCGCGAATCGCCTGTGGTCGGCGTCCGTCAGCGACCGCTCGATCACCTTCTCGGCCGCCTTGAGCGCCAGGTCGGCGGCCCCGGCGCGGATCGTCTGGATCGCCTGCTCGGTCTCGAGCTCCAGCTGGCGGTGGGCGCGCTCGAGGACCTTCTCGGATTCCGAGCGGGCCTTCTCGAGGATGTCCTGTTTCATGTGCTCGCCCGCCTGGCGCGCCTCGTCGAGGAGGCGGTTCCCCTCCGCGCGCGCCTCGGCCAGCCGCTTCTGGTGCTCCTTGAGCACCGCCTCGGCTTCGGCCTGCAGCCGCTCGGCGTCGTCGATCGTCCTCTTGATCGCCAGCTCGCGCGCTTCGAGGGCCCCGAGGATGGGGTTCCACGCGAACTTCCACAGGATCCCCAGGAGCAGCAGGAAGGTGACGATCGTCCAGACGATGAGCCCCGGGTCGGCGCTCAGCAGGTCCATGCCGGTTCCCTACGCGGCCGGCGCGTTGAGCGCCATCAGGATACAAATCACGAGGGCGAACAGCGCGATGCCCTCGATCAGCGCGGCGGCGATGATCATCGTCAGGCGGATCTCGCCGGCCGCCTCGGGCTGCCGCGCGATGCCTTCCATGGCGGGCCCGGCCAGCCGGCCGATGCCCATGCCGGCGCCGATCAGCGCGAGCCCGGCGCCCAGTCCGGCGCCCAGCCATCCGAGTCCGAAAGCGATGTCAGGCATGACAAGTCTCCTTGTTTAGTGGGGGTGACGTGACAACTGGATGAACACGGCGGTCAGAACGGCGAAGATGTACGCCTGGATGAACGCGATCAGGATCTCGAGCAGGAAGATGAACAGCGCGAAACCGATCGAGACCGGGACGATGGCCCATTTCTCGAGCAGGAAGATGAGCCCCAGCATGCTGAGGATCACCACATGGCCGGCGGTCATGTTGGCGAACAGACGGACCGTGAGCGCGAACGGCTTGGCGAAGTGACCGATGATCTCGATCGGGATCATGATCGGGGCGAGGAACATCGGAACGCCTTCCGGGACCAGCGATTTGGCGTACCGGACCGGGCCGTTGGCGACGACCCCGCTGATCTCGATCGCCGCCATCGAGAACAGGGCCAGCGCGCCGGTCACGGCGAGGTTCCCCGTGGGTGTGCCGCCATATGGCACGAGCCCCAGCAGGTTCATGAACAGGATGAAGAAGAACAGCGTGGCGATGAACGGCACGTAGGGGCGGCCCTCCTCGCGGCCGAGGTTGGTGTAGACGATCTCGTCGCGCACGTACACGATCATCGCCTCGAACGCGTTGTACAGGCCCTTGTGCACCCGTCCCCGGCGGCGAGCCATGGGAAGGAACAGGAGCAACAGGAGCGCCGCTGCGATCCACATGTAGACGGTGTACTTCGTGATCGAGAGGTCGAGGCCGAAGAGGTGAATCTCCGGTAGATGGATCTCGCCGAACGGCGGGACGTCGAGGTAGGGCGCGTCCGCCAGATGGTGGACGATGTCGACTCCCTTTCCGGCGCCGTCAGCGGCCTCGTGGAGGGTGTCCTGCGCGTGCAGGGCGGCTTCCTGGATCGTCATTCGAGCGCGTCCGTTCTCTTCAGGTACAGGATCTCGAACGTTCCGAGCACCAGGTGGAGGACCACGATCGTCAGGAGCGCGACCGCCACGTGGGCGTCGGACGCCCACGCCAGCACGAGCCCGATCGCCACGAGCGCGACGAGCCGGGCCAGCGTCGAGCCGACAACCGCCGCGAAGAGCCTCGAGCCTCCGCTCCGTGCCCCCCACCGAAGGGCGTGGTAGCCGGCGCCCAGGCTGACGAGCGAGAACGCGAGACCCGCCACCAGGCCCTCGCGTCCGCCCGGCCAGCGGTCGATCCACGGCCACGCGGCCGCGGCGGCGAGCGCGGCGAGCGCGGTCATCGCGATCAGGTAGCGGGCATCGATCATGGGCGCGGGCCTTTCCGCCGGTCCTCCTCGTCGGCCGCGGCCGCGGTGATCCCGCGGTAGAGGCTGATGAAGCCGCCGGCCGCCCCGATGAAGGCCCCCAGGATCGTGAGCCACGGCAAGGTCCCGAGCTTGCCGTCGAGCCAGTATCCGATCAGAAGGAAGAAGAGGACCGAAAGCGCCCACGCGAGCCCGAACCCGGTGAAACGTCCCACCTCGCGCACTACGCGCTTCCGCTCCGCGGACGGATCGGGCTTGCTCATCAGGTCCTCCAGCGATCCGCCGTTCAGTGCCTCGGCGAACGCTTGTGAAAAAAATAACAAGCCCTGGGCCTGCCGTCAACGCGCGGGCCCGCGAATGTAGGGCGAAGGGCGGCGCGGCGCATGCCCCCTTAACGAAACGGGGTTTGCCGCCCTCCCACAGGAGCCGGCCACTGAGAAAGCGTGGACTCCTGAGAGGGGAAAGGAAGGCGACGATGTACCGTAGGCGGACGATCCGACTCGTTCTCGCCGCTCTGCTCGCGACGGCGTGGGCCTGCAACCAGGGGAGCTCCGGTCCGACGGAGGGGCCAGCCGCGGACGAGGCGCCGGAATTCGGCATCGTGGCGGCCAGCGAGATCGTGACCAGCGGGTATCTCGGGGACCTCACGGAAGAGCAGAGGGTGGGGGTGCGCGCGGCCTTCGAGCGAGCGCAGGCGAGCCTCGCGGACATCCGGGCGCGGTTGGAGGCGGGCGCGCTCGACCGTGCGCAGGCGACCCTGGAGGTGCGGGTGGTCCACGACCGCCTGCTCGAGGAGCTCGCGGCGTTCCTGACTCCCGAGCAGATCGAGGAGCTCCGCGAGCGGCGCAGCGACCTGCACGGGCCCCGGGATTTGCGGCTGACCGAGGAGCAGGCGCGGGAGATTCGCGCGATCTGGGTCGCACTCCACGACGCGCTCGAGCGGATCGCGCGCCGACTCCGGACCGGCGACATCGAACGTGCGGAAGCGCACACCCTGGCCCGCGAGGCCACGCACCGCGCCCACGAGGCGATCTGTGGCGTGCTGAGCGAGGAGCAGGCTTCGCGGGTTCGGTTCTGCGGGTGAACAGGGAAGGGGAGGCGCGGGCCGGAGCCCGCGCCCCCATCTCCCGGCGATCCGCTGTCTTCGACTCCGTAAGTAGTTGGCGCCAGACCGGTTGCCACGCCGCGCCACGCAGGCGTACCTTCGAACCATGAACCGACTGGCTCCCTTGACGATCGTGCTCCTGGCCGGTGCCGCGATCCTCGGATGCGGTGGTGGGGACGGCTCGCCGGTCGATCTGGAGCTCGACGGTCCGGGCACGCAGGAGGCGCTGGCGACCAGCGAGCTCGAGGTCACGCGCCATGAGATCGCGGCCTCGGAGGTCGGCGCGCTCGGGCTCGCCTTCGACCTCGAGGAGAGCCAGCGGCAGGCGATCGCAGAGGCGCTCGCGCGCGCCCGCGCGGCGCTCGTCGACCTGAGGGCGCGCTGGCGGACGGGCGAGATCGGGGCGCCAGAAACGGTCGCCGAGGCGCGGGCGATCCGCGAAACCCTGGACGCCGAGATCGAGGCGGCCCTGACACCCGAGCAGCTGGCCGAGATCGAGGCCCGGCGGGCGGCGTTCCGCCCCGGCCTCGAGCTGACCGAAGAGCAGCGGGCGGCGATCGAGGCGATCGTCGACGACTGGCGCGTCCTCGTCCTCGAGACCCTCCGAGCTCTCCGGGAAGAGGAGCTGACCCCGCGCGAGGCGGGCCACACGCTCGCCGAGGGAGCCCGCGAGGCGCGGGCCGCGGTCTGCGAGGTGCTCGAGCCCGATCAGCTGCAGGTCTTCCCGCGCTGCCCGGCTCCTCCCGCGGGCTGATTCCCCCGGCGGCCGCATGCCGCCTCCCGACGTGAGATCCGATCCCGTCATCGATCGCCCCGGCGCCGAAGCGGCCGCGCGCTACGACCCGCTCCACGCAGAGCGCACGGCCGACGTGGACTTCTACGCGCGCGAGGCGGCGGCCGCGGAGGGGCGGGTGCTCGAAGTCGGGTGCGGCACCGGCCGGGTCGCGCTGGCGGCGGCGACCGGCGGCGCGGAGACCGTGGGCCTCGAGCGGAGCGCGCCGTTCCTGGCGCTGGCGGTGGCCAAGCGGAACGCCTCCCCCGAGGCCGTCCGGTCTCGCCTGGCGCTCGTGCGCGCGGACATGCGGGCCTACGCGTTCCGGCGACCGTTCGAATTGGTGCTGATGCCGTTCCGCGTGTTCCAGGCGATGCTCACGGTCCCCGACCAACTCGCCGCGCTCGCCGCCGCGCGGGCGGCGCTCGCGCCCGGCGGCCGGCTCGTCCTCGATCTTTTCGACCCACGCCTCAACGTCCTGGCCGAGGCCGCCGAGGGTCCGGCCGCACTGGCCGAGACCGGCCGCGGCTACCGCGACCAGCGCGGCCGGTGGCGCGAGCGGGTCGCCGCGCGGTACGACCTCGATTCCCAGATCGTCGATCTCACGTACGTCTACGAGCGGGTCGGAGACGGCGGAAGCGTGGTCGAGAGGTCGTTCGAGCGCCTCCGGGTGCGGTACTTTACGCGCTGGGAATTTGAACACTTGCTGGTGCGCGCGGGTTATGAAGTCGAGGCCCTTTACGGCGGATGGGACGGGCGGCCGCTCGACGCGGAGGGAGAGGACATGATCTGGATCGCAAGGAAGAAGGACGGCTGAGGATGGAGGCGCACCCCCGGCTCGAGGCGTCGGCCGCGGACGCCGACGTCCATGCCGCCGAGCGGCTCCGGGCGGCCCGCGGCGCGCTGGATGCAGCGGTAGGGCGGGTCATCGTGGGTCAGGAGACCGTCCGCGAGCTCCTGCTCGTCGCGCTTCTCTCCCGCGGCCACGCTCTTCTGGTCGGCGTGCCCGGCCTCGCCAAGACCCTCCTCGTCCACACGCTGGCCAACGCGCTCGACTGCCGCTTCAGCCGGATCCAGTTCACGCCCGACCTCATGCCGACCGACATCACGGGCACCGAGGTGATCGAGGAGGACCCGGCGACGGGCCGGCGACGGCTCCGATTCCTGCCGGGGCCGCTCTTCACCCACGTGCTTCTGGCCGACGAGATCAACCGCACGCCGCCCAAGACGCAGGCCGCGCTGCTGCAGGCGATGCAGGAGCGCGAGGTGACGGCGGGCGGGACCACCCACCCGCTCGAGGACCCGTTCTTCGTGCTGGCCACCCAGAACCCGATCGAGCAGGAGGGCACATATCCCCTTCCAGAGGCGCAGCTCGACCGCTTCATGTTCGAGCTCGAGATCCGCTATCCCGAACGCGCCGAGGAGATCGAGATCGTCCGCGCCACGACGGCGGGACCCGAGGTCCGGGTCGAGCCGGTCATCTCGCGCGCGGAAGTGTTGGAATTTCAGGACCTGGTGCGGCGGGCCCCGGTGCCCGACGCGGTGGTCGCCTACGCGGTCGACCTCGCCCGCCGGAGCCGGCCGGACCATCCCCAGGCGCCCGAGGACGTGCGCCGCTACGTCGGGTGGGGCGCAGGTCCCCGTGCAGGGCAATTCCTGACGCTCGGCGCAAAGGCGCGGGCGCTCCTCCAGGGGCGCCTGGCGCCCGACCTGGCCGACGTGCGCACGCTCGCGGACGCGGTGCTCCGCCACCGGATCGTGCTCAACTACGAGGCGGAGGCCGCGCGCGTCGGGGTCGGGGAGGTGATCGGCGAGCTGGTCGCGGCGGTCGACCGCGATGCCGGCTGAAGCCATCCGCGATGCGGGCCGCGCTTCGGGGGCCGCGCTCCTCCCCCCCCAGGAGCTGCTGCGGCTGGGTTCGCTCGAGCTCGTCGCCCGACTCGTCGTGGAGGGGTATCTGGCGGGACGGCACAAGAGCCCGGGCCTGGGGGGCTCGCTCGAGTTCGCCGAGCACCGCCCGTACGTCCCTGGGGACGACCTGCGGCGGGTCGATTGGAAGGTGTACGGGCGCTCGGACCGCTGGTACGTACGGGAGAGCGAGCAGGAGACCAACCTCCGCGCCACGCTCGTTCTCGACGCGAGCGCGTCGATGGGGTTCGCGAGCGGGGAGCTGCCGAGCAAGTGGGCCTACGGCCGCGCGCTCGCTGCCTCGCTGGCGTGGCTTCTCCTCGCACAGCAGGACGCGGTCGGCCTGGCGACGTTCGGCGACGGGATCCGGGCGTTCATCCCGCCACGGGCCGGGCGGGCCCAGCGGGCGCGTCTCTTCGCCGCCCTCGAGGCCGAGGAGGCCGGCGGTGGCACCTCTCCCGAGGGTCCCTTCCGCGAGCTGGCCGAGCGGCTTCCACGGCGGGGCCTCCTGGTTCTCGTCTCCGACCTGCTGGGCCCCCCGGATCGCTTCCTCCCGGGGCTCCGATATTTCCGGTACCGCAAGCACGAGGTGGTCGTGTTCCAGGTACTCGACCCGGCGGAGCGGTCGCTGGCGAAGCTCCCTCCCGGTGGCGAGATCGTCGACGCCGAGACCGGGCGCGCCGTCCACGCCCGGCCGGAGGAGCTGGCAGAGGGGTACCGCGAAGAGCTCGAGGCGCTCGAGCGCCTGTACCGGGACCAGGCCCACGACCGCGGATTCGACTGGGTCGCGGTGACGACTGACGAGCCGGTGACTGCCGTCCTCGGGCGCTACCTGACGGCCCGCCGACATCGCCTCTGAGTATCACGCGCAAGTCGTTGTCCTGCACCCACGTTCTACCTTCCTGACCGATGGGCTTCCTGCATCCTCTCGCGCTCCTCGGCCTGCCGCTCGGCCTGCTCCCCCTGTGGCTGGAGTGGCGGGGGCTTCGTTCCGGTCAGCCGATCCGCTTCTCTTCCCTCTACCTGCTCGAACGCGCCCGGCGGGCGCCCGCCCCGAGGCTCCCCACCCGGTCGCGCTGGGTCGCGCTCCTGCGCGCACTGGCCGTGACGCTCCTGGTCGTGGCGGCGGCGCGGCCGGTCGGATGCGGCGCCGGGGATCCGGCCGCCCACCGCCCGACGCGCGCTCTCGTTACCGTCGACGTCTCGGCTAGCGCGGGACAGCTCGCAGAAGGGGTCACGGCCTGGAGCAGGATCCGGGCGGCGGCCGACTCGATCCTCCAGGTCGCATCCCCGGAGGACCGGATCGCGCTGGTCGCGGTGGCCGACGGGATCGTCGGGTGGTGGGAGGCTCCAGCCCCGGCTCTCCGCACCCGGCTCGCGGAGCTCGAGCCGGGCGACCGTCCCAGCGATTGGCCGCGTGTGCTGGCTGCGCTCGAGGTCCGGATGGACGAAGATACGGAGGCGTACCTTCTGACGGACGGCTCGGCCGGCGCCGCGCCACCGGCCGCGGCTGTCCGAGGCTCAGCCTGGCGGGTGGGCCGCCGGGTCGTCGGGATCCGCGGCGCCGCGCCGTCAGGAAACCGCGCGCTGTCGGCCGCGGCGTGGGTGGCCGAGGGCGAGGTAGCGCTGGCGGGCCTGGCCTGGGGGGATGCGCCCTCCGCCGCCGAGGTCGGCCGGGAGATCGGGGCGGCCGCCAGGGACGTGCGCCCGATCCCGCTCGACGGGAGCGTCGGGGGTGCGAGCTGGCCGGTTGCGGACACGGCGACGTTCGGCTTCCGCGAGCCCGACGCGCTCCCAGTCGACGACCGGCTGTACGTCACCCGCGGTGGCGCCGACGTACAGTACGAGATCGTACGATGGATCCCCGGAGACGAGCCACCGGAATCCGGACCCTTGTTCTGGGAAGCGGCGCTCGAGGCGCTCCCGGGAGCCGCCGACGTCACGCGAGCTTCGTCGCTGGTCGACCTCGTCGCCCGTCGGCCGGACCTCGCGCTGCTTCCGATCCGGCCCTATCGGGGGGAGGAGGCGGCGCTCCTTCTCGAGACCGCGGCCGCCGGGACCCGGCTCCTGTTCAGCCCCGCGTGCGGGACTTCCGTCTGCGCTCCGCCGCCCGGATGGTTCCCGGCCGGGGATGCGGCGGTCCCCGATCTCGTGCTCGAGGAGCGGGAGGGGTCGTCGCCGTTGACCGGACGCCCCTCCGGCTCCGCGGTGGTGCCGGTGCCGGAGCCCCTCTTGGATCGCGCCCCGGTCCGCGGTGGGCTCGTCCCCCGGGGAGGACCGGCGGCCGAATGGACCTGGGATCTGGCGACCGGCCAGCCCGCCCTGTGGACGCGCGGGATGCTGGCGATCTGGCTCGTCCCGCTGGGGCCGCCTCACACGCGGCTCGGAACGACGCCGATCTTTCCGCTCGTCGTCGAGGCCGCGCTCTCGTCGTGGGATCCCCGCTGGGCCGCCGGTGCGGGGGGGACGCGGGTCGGCGAGCCGCTCCGGGGACTTCCCTACGGAGCGACCGTGACCGGTCCGCTTCATGCCGGGAGCGATGCCGCCACCTGGGAGGTGCCGCCCGGGGGAGGGGCGCCGCAACCCGAGCGGGCCGGGCTCTACCGGGTGCGCGACCCCGCGGGATCGACGATCTTCCTCCCCGTCAACGTGGATCCCGCGGAGGGCGACCTCGCGCGAGTTCCGGCTGCGACTTGGGAGGCCGCGTGGGGGCCTGTCGTGCCACCGGAGAACTGGGCGGCAGCCCTCTTCCCGCGCCGCCGCGGCCCGGAGCTGTGGCCGTGGGCGCTCGTCCTCGCCACGCTCGCGCTGGTCGCCGAGGCGGCTGTCAGGCGCGTCAGGTCGAACAAATAGAATTGTAGGCAGGGGATGATCGTCGAGGACATCGGGCTTCGCTTCCGCGCTTCTCCCGCCTTCCGGGCGGTGCGTCGTGAGCTCGCGGGAGACGTCCGCGGCGCGCGCGCCACCAACCTCGCCGGCTCGAGCAAGGCCGTCCTGGCCGCGGCGTTGGCCGAGGACCTCGGCGTCCCGGTCCTCGTCGTGGCCCCCTCCGCCGAGCGCGGGGAGGCGTGGCTGGCGGATCTGGAATCCCTTCTCGGGGAGGGAGCGGTCGGGTGGTATCCCCAGTGGGAGATCCTGCCCTATGAGCCGCGCGCCCCCCAGCGCGAGATCGAGGGGCAGCGTCTCGAGTTCCTCGCGGGCCTGCTGGAGGGAAGCGTGAGGGTCGGCGTGACGACCGCGCGCGCGGCGCTCCAGAAAATCCTCCCGCCCGCGGCGCTCGAGGACCGCATGCTCCGCGTGTCGACCGGCGACCGGGCCGAGCTGGAGGAACTGGCGCGCCGACTCGTCCGGATGGGGTTCGAGCGGGAATCGATGGTCGCGGAGGTGGGCACGTTCTCGATCCGCGGCGGGATCGTCGACGTGTTCGGCTACCGCTACCCGGACCCGGTGCGCCTGGAACTGGCTGGCGACCGGGTCGAATCGATCCGCGCCTTCGACCTGGGCACGCAGCGTTCGCTGGCGCCGCTCGACAAGGTTGAGATCCTGCCCGCGCGCGAACGGCCGGCCGACCTCGGGGACGAAGCGGCCTCCGGTCGCGCGGCCGCCATGACCGCACTGGCCGAGTGGCTCCACCCCGACACGCTGGTCGTCATGGACGAGCCGGCGCGGATCGCCGCCGCGACCGGAGAGGCGTGGGAGGAGGTGGTCCGCCGCCACGCCGAAGCGAGCGAGGAGCGCGACGTGCCGACCCCCGAGGCCCTGTGGCTCGACCCCGAGGCCTTCGAACGCGCGCTCGAGCCCTACCGGCGGCTCGATCTCGAGTCGCTCCACATGCAGGGCGACGAGCGCGCGATCCGCTTCGCGACCCGGGAGCCCGAGCCCGTCCAGCGCTCGATGAAGCGCCTTGCCGAGGTCCTCCGCCACGACCTGGCCGCGGGAGTTCTGCCCGTCGTCCTCTGCGACAACCTGGGACAGCTCGAGCGGCTCGAGGAGCTCCTGCCGGCCGGGGTTCGCGAGGCGCGGCTCGCCGTGGGGGCGCTGGAGGGTGGCTTCCTGATGGCGGACGCGTGCCTCGCGGTCTACACCGACCACGAGATCTTCGACCGCCGGCGCCGCGTGCGCCGTCGACGGCGCTACGCGGCAGGCGTCAGCGTCGAGCACCTGACCCGGATCGAGCCGGGCGACTACCTGGTCCACATGGACTACGGCATCGGCCAGTACGAGGGGCTCGAGCGTCTGAAGCTCACGGGCGACGGGGAGGTCGAGGCGCTCAAGCTCCGCTACGCCGACGACGAAGCGCTGTACATCCCGGTCGAGCAGCTCGCGCGGGTCGAGAAGTTCACCAGCGAGGACGGGCGCCCGCCGGCCATCCACCGCCTCGGCAGCGGACACTGGGAGCGGCAGAAGGCGAAGACCGAGGCCGCGATCCAGCAGCTCGCCGATGAGCTGCTGGAACTCCAGGCCCGGCGCGAGACCGCGCCCGGTTTCGCGTTCAGTCCCGACTCCCAGTGGCAGCGCGAGATGGAGTCGGCGTTCCTCTACGAGGACACGCCCGACCAGCGCGCGGCGGCGGAGGCGGTCAAGCGCGACATGGAGCGGCCGCGGCCGATGGACCGGCTGGTGTGCGGCGACGTCGGATACGGCAAGACCGAGATCGCGATCCGCGCCGCGTTCAAGGCGGTGCAGGACGGAAAGCAGGTGGCGGTCCTCGTGCCCACCACCGTGCTCGCCATCCAGCATCTGGAGACGTTCCGCGATCGGCTGGCCGATTTTCCCGTGGAGATCCGCTCGCTGTCGCGCTTCAACACGCCCGTCGAGTCCCGGGCGGTCGTACGCGGGGTGGCCGACGGCACGGTCGACATCGTGATCGGGACCCACCGGCTCCTGTCGAAGGACGTCGAGTTCGCCGACCTGGGCCTGGTCGTGATCGACGAGGAGCAGCGCTTCGGCGTGCGCCACAAGCAGCGGTTGCGGCAGCTCCGCGCGAGCGTCGACGTGCTGACCTTGACCGCGACGCCGATCCCGCGCACGCTCCAGATGAGCCTCATGGGGCTGCGCGAGATGAGCCTGATCGAGACCCCGCCGCGCGACCGGACGCCGATCGTGACCTGGGTGTCAGAGTTCGACGAGGAGCTCATCGAGGAGGCGATCCACCGCGAGGTGGACCGCGGCGGGCAGGTGTTCTACGTCCACAACCGGGTCCAGACGATCGAGGCCGCCCGCCGGTTGATCGAAGCGCTCGCGCCCGAGGTCAGGGTCGCGGTCTCTCACGGCCAGATGCCCGAGAAGGAGCTCGAGCGCGTGATGGTGGCGCTCTTCCACCACGAGATCGATGTCCTGGTGACCTCCACGATCATCGAGTCGGGGCTCGACGTGCCGAACGCCAACACGATGGTGGTCGCGCGCGCCGACCGGTTCGGCCTCGCCGACCTATACCAGCTCAGGGGACGCGTCGGCCGCTCCCATCACCGGGCGTACTGCTACCTGCTCACTCCACCCCGCGACGCGATGACCGCGGAGGCGGAGAAGCGGCTGCGGGTGCTCGAGGAGCATACCGACCTGGGCGCGGGCTACCGGATCGCGCTTCACGACCTGGAGATGCGTGGGGCGGGGAACCTGCTGGGCGCGGACCAGTCGGGGTTCATCGCGGCGGTCGGCTTCGAGACCTACCTCCGTCTCCTCGAGGAGACGATCCACGGTCTCAAAGGGGACGAAGAGCGTCCGGCCCGCGAGCCCGAGCTGGCGTTCGACGCCGACGCGTTCCTGCCGGACCACTACGTGCCCGACGCGCAGCAGAAGCTCGCGCTCTACCGGCGCCTGTCGCGGCTGCGCGACGCCGCGGCGATCGACGACTTCCGCCGGGAGCTCGAGGACCGTTACGGCCCGCTTCCGTTGCCTGCCGCGCATCTCGTCGACGCGGTCCATTTCAAGGTGCTGGCGACGCGGGCTGGGCTCGCGCGAATCCGCATCCGGCCGCGCGAGGCGCGGGCGGAGCTTCGCTGGCCGGCGGGAATCGAGCCCAGGCTCATGGCGATCCAGCGATCGGCGGAGGCGCGAGGCGCGGGGATCGAGGTACAGGGTCTCGACCCGTTCCGGCTCGCGCTCACCGCCGCCGACTACGGGGCCTTGCGCGAAGTGCTCGCGGGCATCGTGGGCGCGTTCGAAGCCGCGGCGTGAGGCCCCGTACGCGCCGGAACCCCTCGGATCGGGGTAGGGTACGATCTCCTTGCACCCCATCGGGAGCCGATCTACCATGACCTCTCGGACGATCCGCCATTCCGAGATCGCATCCATGCCTGTCTGATTCACCACATCAAAGCCGGAGGAGCATTCGTGGCCACGAGGCCCGCCATTTTCCCGCGCGCCCTGGTATTGCTGGCGCTCGCCGCGGTGGCCGCATGTGGCCGCGGGAAGGACGAAAGCGAGACGGTCGCCCGCGTGGGCGACAAGACGATCACGGTCGAGGACGTCGCCGGATACATGCAGCGCGCCAACTACGGCGCGAACCTGAAGGACGTCGAACGCGCCGTGAACGAGATGATCGACGCGCACCTCGTGCTCGACCGCGCGCGCAACCGCTACACGCCGGTACCCGTCGAGAGCCTCCAGATGCGGGAGTGGAAGAGCACGCTCCTCGTCAACCAGTTCCGCGAGAACGTGATCTGGAAGGACGTCAAGGTCGACGAGGCGAAGCTCCAGGAATGGTACGACCAGAACGTCGGCGAGCAGGTGACCCTCGACCATATCCTGATCCGGGGGCCACAGAGCGCCCCGACGGCGGCGCCTGGTGGCGGGGCGGCGCCTGGTTCCCCGCAGGAGCCAGGCATGCAGGCTGCGAAGCGCGAGGCGGACTCGCTGCTGGTGGCGCTCAAGGGCGGCGCGGACTTCGCCGCGGCGGCCCGCGAGCATTCCGATGACGCCTCGAGCGCTGCAGGCGGCGGCCGCATGCAGCCGTTCGGGCGCGGCCAGATGGTCGCGTCGTTCGAGCAGGCCGCGTTCGAGACCCCGGTCGGCCAGTTCGCGCCCGTGATCGAGTCGCAGTTCGGCTTCCACATCCTCAAGGTCGTCGAGCGATCGAAGCCCGCGCTCGACGATGTCCGCGAGGAGATCGAGAGCCAGCTCGCCCGACCCATGCAGGGCGAGGCCGAGGACCGCTACATCACCAACCTGATGGAGACCAGCCGGCTCGAGTTCCACGAAACGAACATCGATTCGCTGATCGGGATCCTCGACGCGGAGCGGCCGCCGCAGAGCGGCGAGCGGGACCTCGAGCTGGCGACCTTCGAGGGTGGGCGCATCCCGCTGGGAGAGATCTGGGGCCTCTACGAGGTCCTGCCTCCCGGGAATCGGCAGGCCATCGCCCAGCTCGACCAGAGCGGCATGGTCCAGGCGCTCGCGTCGATGGTGCAGCAGAAGCTCATGCTGGCGCGGGCCGAGGCCGCGGGTGTCGTGCTCGATTCGCTGCGCCAGGCGCAGCTCGACGAGCGGGTGGACCAGCTCCTCCTTTCGGCCTACATGCGGGACGCCTCGCAGGCGAGGATGGAGGTCGGCGACGAGGAGGTGCGCCGCTATTACGAGGAGCACCGCGAGTTCTACGCCGATCGGTCGTTCGAGATCGTCGCGCCGGAGATCCGCCAGGTGCTGGCCTCGCAGCGTCACGAAGAGGTCTCGGGCCCCGACGCCCAACGCGCCACGCTGGCCGCGATCGCCGACTCGCAGGAGGACGCGGTCGACGTCGTTCGAAACACCGACACCTACGACCAGGTGCTGCGGACGCTTCGCCGGGAGCGCGAGGAGGCGGGGATCCCGGAGCCGGGTCCCGCTCCGCCGCCGCCCGCCCCCGCTGGTGCGGTCGCGGAAGACGCCGTCCAGGAGACCCCGAGTGCACCGTAGCGTGATCGTTTCCCTTTTTGCCGCGCTCGCCGGCGCCGGC
>DASQEN010000104.1:0-6569 GCA_035633635.1 Gemmatimonadota bacterium
GTGACATAGACGCACACCGGAACGGACGCAACAACCAGGGCCACACCCCAATGCGAACTTTGTCGTTTGCGAATCCAGGCGAATCCTGAGACAGCCACGGCTAGTACACCGCCGAGAGCGAAGAAAGCCACGACCTGCTGGGCACTCAAAGTTGCTCCCTCACTCTCTCGCAGGACTTGACTGTCAACGCGTTTCGATCAGCTCGATCTCGATCCCGTCGGGGTCCCGGATGAAGGCGATCATCGAGCCCCCCGCGGAAACCTGGTAGGGGCCGCGGCTGAACTCGACGCCGTGCTCGGCGAGCTCCGCGCGCGCGGCCTCAAGGTCGGGGACCCCGAGGGCGAAGTGCCCGAACTGGTTTCCGAGGTCGTAGTCACGGCCATCGTGGTTGAAGGTGAGTTCGATGGCGTGGTGGCCGGCATCGTCGGAGAGGAAGACCAGCGTGGCGTCGGCCTTCTCGAGCACCTTGCGGCGCTGCTCGCGGAGTCCGATCACCTCGGTGTAGAATCGGACGCTTCGCTCCAGGTCCTTGACGCGGATCATCGTGTGGAGGAGCTTCGGCTTCATCAACTACTTCCTCGACTCCCGCCAGGCCCGGACCACGGCCGCTGCGTCCTTGCCCTCGACCGCCACCTGGTAGTTCAGCTCCCGCATCGCTTCATCGTCGAGTGCGCCTTCCAGGGCCTGGAGCGCTTCCCACAGGGCCGGGCGCCTCTCCAGCGTCTCGCGGCGGACGACGGGGGCCGCCTGGTACGGCGGGAAATACTGCCGGTCGTCCCGCAGAACGACGAGGTCGAGCCCAGCGATCTGCCCATCGGTCGAGTTGGCGACGGCAACGTCGATCTGGCCGTCCTCCAGCGCGCGATACATGAGGCCCAGCTCCATCTGACGCACCTCGCCGAACTCGAAGTCGTACGCCTCCGAGAGGCCCGGGTAGCCATCCTCGCGGGCCATGAATTCGGGACCGAACCCGGCGGTCATGTTCGACCCCACCCGCGAGAGATCGGAGATGGTCGTCAGGCCGAGGGAGTCCGCATCGGCCCTGTCCACGACGAGCGCGAACGTGTTCTCGAACCCCAGCGGCGGGGCCCATGCGAGGTCCCAGCGCTCGGCGTACTCGCTCTCAACCGCGAGCAGGACGGAGTCGGGGTCGGAGGTCGCCGACCGCTCGAGGATCGCCGTGTACGCGGTTCCCGTGTACTCGACGTAGATGTCCGCCTCGCCCTCGACCAGCGCGTTGTGGCAGACGAACGTGCCGCCCAGGTGAAACCGGCGCTCGACCGGAATCCCGCGCGCTTCGAGCTCCTGGGCGATGATCTCTCCTAGGATGTCCTGCTCGACGAAGTTCTTCGACGCCACGACGACCGGGTCTTCCCCACCGCACGCAGCGCAGAGGAGCGCGGCGGACCCTACCGCGAGCGGGCGGAGTTTCCACCCGACGCGCGGCTTCCATCGGCGGATGCGAGCCGTCACATTGGCCTCGCGGCGGATGCGGCACCCAGCGCGCCCGGCGGCGTGAGCCGGCGCGCTAGCCACCCGAGGAGGCCGTCCGCCGTCAGCGCGAGGAGCGCGGCGGGGACGGCTCCGGCGAGGATCACGGTGTCGTCGACCATGGCGAGTCCCTGGAAGATGTAGACGCCGAGGCCACCGGCGCCAATCGCGGCCGCGATCGTCGCGATCCCGATCGAGATCACGGTCGCGACCCGGACGCCGGCTACGATCACGCCGGCAGCCAGCGGCAGCTCGACCCGCGCGAGCAGCTGCCGGTCGGTCATCCCCATCCCTCGGCCGGCCTCCGAAAGCGCCGCGTCGACCCCCCGGATCCCGGCGTGCGTGTTGCGGACGATGGGCAGAAGTGCATAGAGGGTGAGCGCGACGATCGCGGTCGTGGCACCGATCCCGCCCAGGACCGGCACGGGGATCAGGAATCCGAAGAGAGCGAGGCTGGGGATCGTCTGGAGCACGTTGGTCACGCCGAGGACCCCCGCCTCCACCCGCCGGTCGCGGGTCGCGAGGATGCCGAGCGGGACGCCGATCGCGATCGCCGCGCCGACCGCGATCCCGACCAGCACGAGGTGCTCGCCCAGAAGTGAGGCCACCTGCCCGCGGTGCGCCGACATGTAGCGGAGGAGGTCACCCATCGCGCCCGCCTCCGCCGTCCAGCGTTGCCGCAAGCGCGCGCGCTTCGGGATGGTCGGACTCGAGGAACCGGCCCGCGGTCTCGAGCGCCACCAGCCGTCCCCCGGCCATCACCCCCACCCTGTCCCCGAGCGCGAGCGCCTCGCGCAGGTCGTGGGTCACGAACAGCGCGGCCTTGCCGAGACGTCGCACGAGATCGCGGAACTCGCGCTGGAGCTCCGCGCGCGTGATCGGGTCGAGCGCGCCGAACGGCTCGTCGAGGAGAAGGAGCGGCGGGTCCGCAGCCAGCGCCCGCGCGACGCCGACCCGCTGGCGCTGGCCCCCTGAGAGCTGATGGGGCCGACGCGCCGCGTAGTCGGCCGCCGGCAGCCCGACGAGGGCCAGGAGCTCGTCGACGCGCGCGTCGATCCGCTCCCGCTCCCAGCCCAGGAGCTCCGGGACGAGCCCCACGTTCCGCCGCACGCTCAGGTGCGGGAAGAGTCCCACCTCCTGGATGACCCAGCCCGTCCGCCGCCGGAGCGCCACCGGATCCCACCGATCGGTCGGGATCCCGCCGACTTCGACCCGGCCCTCGCTCGGGTCCAGCAGCCGGTTCACGAGCTTGAGCGCGGTCGTCTTACCGGCACCTGAGCGCCCGACCAACACGACGGTCTCGCGCGCGCCGACGGCGAGCGAGAGATCGCGCAGGAGCCATTTCCCGCCCGGGAGCGTGTAGCCCGCTCCTTCGAACGCGACCGCGTGACCTGCGCTGGTATCGGTTTCCTGGTTCGCCATTTCGATCGACCGGCCTAATATAGGGCCCGATGGAGACCAGCACGCGCACGATCGACCAGCGCCTAGCGCTCGACGCTCGCAGCCTCGCCCTTCACGGCGGCGAGCACTGGACCGTCCACCTGGACGGGACCACGGCGTCCGACGACTCCTTCGCCCACTCGATCGCGCGCGGGCTCTCCGACCACCCCCGCTGGCTCCACTGCCGCTACCTCTACGACGAGGAGGGTAGCCGGATCTTCTCCAAGATCACCCAGCAACCCGAGTACTACTTGACCGGCGCCGAAAGCGAGATCCTCGCGGCCAGGGCGGACGAAATCCGCGAGCTGGCGGGCGCGGTCCCGATCGTCGAGCTGGGCGCGGGCTCGGCCGCCAAGACCCGTCATCTTCTGGACGCCTGGCGCCGAGCCGCCGGCGAGAACGAGGTCCACTACCTGCCGATCGACATCGATCCCTCGGTCCTCACCCGCGCCGCGCGCCAACTGGCGGAGGATTACGACCGGCTCCGTGTGACCGGAATCGCCACGTCCTACGAGCGCGGGCTCGACGCCGTGACCGGCCTATCGCCCATGTGCCTGGTCTTCCTCGGGTCCACGATCGGGAACTTCAATCCCGAAGAGACCGACGCGTTCCTTGCGCGTCTCGAGCGCGCGCTGGCACCGGACGACTCGCTCCTCCTCGGTCTCGACCTGGCCAAGGACATCGACACGCTCGAGGCCGCCTACGACGACGCGGCCGGATGGAGCCGGCGATTTACCCGCAACCTGTTCGCGCGGATGAACCGCGAGCTCGGCACCGAGGTCGACGTCGCGGCGATCGACCACGTCGCCTTCTGGAACGATCGGCTGAAGCGGATCGAGATCTACGCCCGCTTCCAGCGCGCCATGCACATCGAGCTGCGATCGATCGCCCGCTCGTTCCGGGTGGCCGCGGGAGAAATGGTCCTCACCGAGATCAGCCGCAAGTACCGGATCCGGGGCATATCCGCCGATCTGGCCCGCTTCGGTTTCGCCCTGGAGCGGACCTTCACCGACGAAGCGGGTCGGTTCGCGCTTCTTCTCTGTCGCCGGATACGGAGCTCGCCGGGTCCGGACCTGGCGAGCCGCCTCGTCGGCGAGCTCCAGACCGCGCGCCTCGAGACCCTCGACCTCGTCGAGGCGCTGTCGGACGAGCAGCTCGAGGGCCAGGTGACGTCGATCCTTTCGCCGATCGCGTGGGACCTGGGCCACATGGCCGAATTCGAGGAGATGTGGCTCGTGAAAACCGTTGACGCGCTGCGGGGGAAGGCCGAGCCTGGCGGCGAGCTCGAGACGATCTACGACGCGGCCCGGACCCCGCGCTCCGAGCGGGGCGCACTCGAGCTTCCCGACCGGGTCGAGCTCCTGCGTCGCCTTCGCCAGATACGCCGCGCGGCGCTCGAACGCCTCCGCGTAGCGGACCTCGACGCCGGTCAGCCGCTTCTAGCCAACGGCTTCGTGTACCGCATGCTCTCACAGCACGAAACCCAGCACCAGGAGACGATCCTGCAAGCGGTCGCGCTCATGAACGATGCGCCGTTCGAACCCGCGCATCGCCTCTCGGCGCCCCGCGCGAAGCTCCCGCCGGACACGAGGATGGTCATCGTGCCGCCTGGTCGCTTCCAGGCCGGAACGGCGAGCGCCCACGGCGCATACGATAACGAGCGCCCCGTCCACTGGGTCGAGCTGCATGCGTTCTGGATCGACACGGCTCCGGTCACGGTCGGAGACTGGCTGACGTTCATGGAGGCCGGCGGGTACGAGCGGCGCGACCATTGGTCGGAGGAGGGGCGGACCTGGCTGTCCGAAGAGCGCTGCGGGCATCCGTCCGGGTGGCAGCACAGCGAGGACGGGTGGGTCGACGTCCAGTTCGGCCACGTCGAGCCGCTCGTCCTCACCCGTCCGGTCCAGCACGTTTCGTGGTACGAGGCGGACGCGTACGCCCGCTGGGCGGGAAAGCGCCTGCCCACGGAGCTCGAGTGGGAGAAGGCCGCCGCGTGGGACCCTGAGCTCCGGATCTCGCGCGTCTGGCCGTGGGGCGACGCGCCTCCGGCAGCGGACCTCGCCAACCTCGGTGCCCGCACGTACGCGCCGGCGCCGGTCGGGGCCTATCCCCGCGGACGCTCGTTCTACGGCTGCCACCAGATGATCGGCGACGTCTGGGAGTGGACTTCGAGCGAGTTCCTCCCCTATCCGGGATTCGAGGCGTTCCCATACCCGGAGTATTCCGAGGTCCACTTCGGCAAGGGACACCGCGTGCTGCGGGGCGGCTCGTGGGCGACCGCTCCGATCGTGGCCCGGAACACGTTCCGCAACTGGGATCTTCCCGAGCGCCGACAGATCTTCGCCGGCCTGCGGTGCGCGCGCGACGCGTGACCGATCGCGCATCGTGACCCGCGCGCTGCGGCCCGGCGCGCTCGCGGATCGGCTGGCGTCCCTGGCGGTGGCGATCGACGGGCTCGCGGTCGAGCTCGCCGCGATTTCCGTGACGGGCTACTACGACGGCGCTCGCCGCCCGACGGGGATCGCGGTATTGAGCGGCGCAGGCGAACAGGGCCGCGGCGAGTGCGTCGCCTGGACGCCGCGCGAGCAGAACGCGTTCGCCGCGGCATGCGCTCGGCTGGACGTCCGCACAACCGCCACGATCGGTGAGGTGTCGCTCCTCCTCGGCGAGGAGCTCGACGACCCGTATCACCGGGCAGCGGTCGAGGGGGCGGCGATCGACCTAGCGCTCCGTCAAGGTGATACCAACCCGTTCCGGCTCTCCGGTCGGGCCGCGGAGCCGGTCGCGTTTTGCTGGTCGATCGGGCACGAGGCCGATCCTCTGTCGGCGATCGGGGCGCTTCTCGAGCGGAATCCCGACGCCCGGATCAAGATCGACGTCCCGGCGTCCGGATGGTCCGCCGTGACCTGGGAAGCCCTCGCCCGGACTCGTCGGATCGTGGTCCTCGACTTCAAGCGGGAGTCCGATCTCGATCAGGTACGACTCGCCCACGCTTCGATCCCCGAGGCCTGGCTGGAGGACCCGCCGGCGCAGGCGGTCACGCTCGACCAGGGCGGCGATTGGCTCGGGCGGGTGTCGCTCGACGGCTACGTCCTCGCCGCCGTCGACCTCGACGACCCCGAGATCCCCCCCGCTGCCGTCAACGTCAAGGCGCCGCGGGTCGGGGGCTGGATCGAGGCGCTCCGCTGTCTCGAGGAATGCCGGCATCGAGAGCTACACGCCTATGTGGGCGGGATGTTCGAGGTCGACGTCGGAAGATCGCAGGCCCGTGTCCTGGCGTCACTCTACACCGCCGCCGCGTGGAACGACCTCGCGCCGCTCGCTGACGCCTCTGTCCACCCACTTCCATCATCGCCCATCGACTCGAGCGAAGACTTCATCGGGTTCGCTCCCGATTAGGCGGGAGCTTGCCAACTATGCGGGAGTTTCCGGACTATGCGGGAGCTTCCTCGAACCCCTCGAACCGCCGCAGGTACTCGCGATCCCACGCGGCCGGCAGGCTCTCCCGCGGGGAGTACGGCCCGGGCGCGTACTTCCGCGACGAGATCCCCGCCTGCCCGCGCTCGCAGATGTTCCAGTCCTCGCGATTCGTCGCGTCCCAGAACCCGATCGCGTCCTCGGGATCGGACCCCGTCATC
>DASQEN010000105.1:0-12920 GCA_035633635.1 Gemmatimonadota bacterium
TCGGGGAGCGCGTACGTCTTCTGGCTGATCGACCGCTGAAACGGGATGTGATGGATGTCGATCCGCGTGGTGAAGCCCGCACCCGTCGCGGCCACCGTCCCGGTCACCAGGTACTCGGTGCCGAAGATCGCCCACGACTCGTAGTCCGGCCCGGGGCTCGCGCTCCGCACCACCCCCGGCTGGCCCTTCAGCACGTTGAACCGGAGCGAGTACCCCAGATCGAACGCCAGCACCTCGGCGACCGTCCTCGCGGCCGGGCTGGTCGGCGTCATCTCGTCGATCGCGACGTTGACCTTCGAATCCACGTAGCCGCGGATCCCGAGCCGCACCTCCTGCTGCCCTTGCGCCGGCGCGGCCAGCGCCGCAAGCAGCACCGGCACCAGTACCCACGCGCTTCGGCGAGCGGCCGCGGCCATCCACAACTTCACGGTATTACTCCAAGTCCGTTCAGAAATCGGCCATCATCAACGGACTTGAACCCTAGTGTCAAAATCGAAGTAGACACCCAAATAATCTCCATCATATTCGGACGGCAGCGGCGGCATCGGGGCACTCGCCTCGACCGCGCGTCGCGCCGATTGATCGAACAGGAAGTTCCCGCTCTCCTCGGCGACCTTGATGTCCGTGATCCCCCCGTCGCGGGCGATCCGGAAGTACACGGTGGCGCGCAGCGTGTTCGACGCCGGACGCCAGTGGCGCTCGATCTTGCTGACCAGCTGCCCTAGGTACCACGGGAAGCGGAAAGGCCTTCCTTCCAGAGTCAAAGGCAGGTCCGGTCCGGCCTCCCGACCCGTCTCCGGTCCCGGCCTGGGGGTCTCCGGTCCCGGCCGGCCGCTCGTCTTCTCGGGCTCGCGCTCGCTCTCGGCGTCCGGGACCTTCTCCTTGGCTTCGGGCTCGGGCGGCTCGTCTTCTTCTACCGTCTCCTCGGGCCTCGGTTCCGGCCGCCGCGCCTCCGGCGCCACGGTGGCGCCGCTCACGAGGCTGACCTGATAGACGGGCGGCATGAGCGGGCGCGAAACCCCGCGCAGCGCAAGCAGCCCCGGGACCACGACCAACGTCAGGTGCAGGACCGCAGAGGCGAGCAGGGGCCGGCTCACGACGCTACCGCGGCTGCCCCGAAGGCGGCTCGGTGACGAGCCCCACATCCTCGAACCCGGCCTCGCGCAGCTGGCTCATCATGACCATCACGCGGCCATAGGAATTGGACTCGTCGGCGCGCACGTAGATGCGGTCGGTTCCGCGACTGGTGCGGATCTGCTCGAGCGCCTGCCCGAGCGCCTCGGGCCGGATCTCCGTCCTGTCGATGAATACGCGCCCCCCGGCGTCCATCGAGACCACGATGGCTTCGGACGCAGACAGTGGCGCACCCTCCGTCTGCGGCACCCGCACCTGGATACCACCCTGGCTCATCGGGGCGATGATCATGAACATGATCAGCAGCACGATCATAACGTCGACCAGCGAGGTGACGTTGATCTCCGCCATAAGCCTCTGCTCGCGTCTGACCGGACGCAGCATGTTTTATACCCCCCGCTCACGGATGATCACGTTGATGAGCTCGGACGAGAAGTGGCCCAGCTCGTCGGCGATCTCCTTGATCTGGCTCAAGTACCAGTTGTAGGCGATAACGGCGGGAATCGCGACCGCCAGCCCGGCCACAGTCGTGATCAGGGCCTCCGCGATACCCGGGGCGACGTAGGTCATGTTACCGGTTCCGCGCAGGCCGATGTTCAGGAACGCGTCCATCACGCCCCATACCGTGCCCAGGAGGCCGAAGAAGGGCGCCACGCTTCCTGTCGTCGCCAGGAACGGAAGTCCCTTCTCCAGTGCCTCGACCTGCTGCGCCGCTTCACGCTCGAGCGCCATGTGGATCGATTCCTTCTCGAGGATCGTGATCGCCGTTGCGGCGCGGGGCGTGGGGGCGACCGATCCTGCGCCCTTGGCGAACTCGAGCGGCCCGCCGGCGCGCTCCTCGGAGGCGGGACGCTGGCTCAGGTGCTTGAGCTCCCGCGTGCCGGCTTTGAAGACTTCGGTCAACGGGTTGTCCGCGATCGCCAGCGCGCCCTGGTAGGCCTCGGCCAGGCTCGAGCGCCTCTCGAACACGTCGAAGAAGCGGCGCCGTTTGCCGCGCAGCCGGCGGAACACGATCAGCTTCTGCAGAATGATAGCCCACGAGAGCAGCGAGAAGCCGAGCAGGATCAGCAGGATCGTTTTGCCGAACCAGCTGCCGTACGCGACCATGTTCCAGATCGACGGATCGGCGACCAGGCCCCCTGGCTCGCCCTGCAGGAGCAGCGCTATCATCGACTCTCCTCTCTGAGGTGATCCATTGTTCGGGCGAGTCCGTCCTCGAGCGCGGTCTCCGCGCGCCAGCCCAGCTCCGCCGCGGCGCGGGAGCAGTCGAGCACGCTGCGTCTCAACTCGCCGGCGCGCTCCGGCGCCCTCACGCGCTCGACCTCGCGGCCCGCGGCCCCTATCAGCAGATCGGCCAGCTCGTTGACGCTCGTACCCCGCCCCGTTCCGATGTTCCACGCGCACGCGTCGATTTCGCGGGCGGGCGGCAGTGTGTACGTCGAGGCGAGCCAGTTCGCCTGCGCCACGTCACCCACGAACACGTAGTCGCGCTCCTGCTCCCCGTCGCCGAAGATCGTGATCGGCTCGCCGGAAAGGATTCGGAGACCGAAGATCGCCACCACCCCCGCCTCCCCATGGGGATCCTGCCGCGGGCCGTATACGTTGGAGTAGCGGAGCGCTGCATACTCAAGGCCGTGTACAGCGGCGTAGCAGGCGAGGTAGTACTCGCCCGCGAGCTTGCCCACCCCATAGGGCGAGAGCGGCAACTTGGGATGGCGCTCGGGTGTGGGGATCTCGTCCGGCTCGCCATAGACGACTCCACCCGAGGAGACGTATACGATTCGCATCGGTCCGTGACGCCGCGCTTGCTCCAGGAGGTGCAGCAGCCCGGTGACGTTGGTGTGCGCGTCGCGCATCGGGTCTTCCACAGACACCCGCACGTCGATCTGCGCGGCGTGGTGGCTCACGGTGTCGAACCGGCCTTCCGCGAACACTTCTTCGAGCCGCGGGTCGTCGAGCCCCATCTTCGCGAAGGCCGCCCCCGCGGGAACACGCTCCCGCCTTCCTCGCGACAGGTCGTCCAGCACGGTGACCTCGCAGCCTTCGGCCAGGAAGCGGTCGGCCACATGCGAGCCGATGAAGCCTGCACCCCCCGTCACGAGGACGCGCATCGGACGATTTCGTTCGGACGTCATCGTAAACCTCCTCCGAGGGCGGCGATGCGTTGCGCGGTTCGGGTATACAAGACGGCATGAATCGGGTAGGATGGGGAGTGGTGGAAGGATAGGTTCGCATTCCGATCCCATCAAGGGGGTGCGCCCGTGAAGGGCCCCTATACGGAGGACTGGCTGGCATCGATCTACGGCACCGCGGACACGGAGGCGGAGGTCCGCTGCCCATGGTGCACGGAGAAGACGGCGATCACCCTCGACCCCGGGAGCGGCCCGGACCAGGAGTACGAGGAGGATTGCCCGGTGTGCTGCCGTCCATGGCGGGTCTCGGTCCGCTATGACGTGGACGGCGCCGCGCTGGTCGAGCTGGACCGCGAAGACGACTGAATTTCCTTACTGCCGACGCCTCCTTCGATAGGATCGCGTAGAAGGATCCGCTCGCCTGCACCGACCCGCTGAATCCAGACGAAAACGAACCGGAGGAGGACGATGACGGACCGCCGCGACGCTGACGCCTTCGAGCAGGAGCTGACGACCGATCTGGACGATCAGACTCCCGACCGGCCGCGCGGGATGCCGCTCCACACAAGGATACTACTCGGGCTAGCGATCGGGGCCGTGGCGGGAGTCGTTGTAAATGCCCTTCTGGGAGCCGACGACTCGCGAGTGGAATGGCTCGTGACCCAGGTGACCGAGCCCATCGGCGCACTCTTCCTGCGGCTTCTCCTGATGATCGTGGTGCCCCTCGTCTTCTCTTCCCTCGTCGTCGGCGTCGCCGGGTTGGGCGACATCGGCCGACTGGGACGAGTGGGACTCAAGACGCTTGCCTACACGCTCGTCTTCTCCACGATCTCGGTCCTGATCGGTCTAGGGCTCGCCAACGTGATCCGTCCGGGCGAACGGATCCCCGCGGAAACTGCGGCCGAGCTGGAGAGCCGCTACGGCACGGAGGCGACGGCCCGAGTGAGCGCCGCAGAGGCGGGCCGCGGCGATGAGAAATCGGTCCTCATGCAGGTGGTCGAGACGATCGTCCCCAGCAATCCGGTCGCGTCGCTGGCGTCAGAGCTGCCCAACATGCTGCACCTGATGTTCTTCGCGCTCGTCCTCGGGGTCGCGGCAACGCTCGTCTCGGCGTCCGTGACGGCGCCCTTCATCGCGTTTCTCGAAGCGGTCTATGCGCTGTCGGCGAAGGTCATCGACCTGGTCATGTGGACGGCGCCGTTCGCCGTGGCTTGCCTGCTGTTCACGAATACGGCCCGATTCGGCCTCGACGTCCTCATGACCCTGATCTGGTTTGTGGCCACGGTGCTGCTGGGCCTCGGGATCCACTTGGTGCTCGTCTATTCTGCTTCGGTGGCCGTGCTTTCGCGCATGTCCCCGATCGAGTTTTTCCGGCGCAGCAAGACGGCGATGCTTACGGCATTCTCCACCTCCTCCTCGAACGCGACGCTCCCCACCGCGCTGCGCGTGGCCGAAGAGAACCTGCACATACCCCGCGGGATCGCGAGCTTCGTCCTCACCGTCGGGGCCACCGCGAACCAGAACGGCACGGCGCTCTACGAGGGGGTGACCGTGCTCTTCCTCGCCCAGCTCGCCGGCGTCGACCTCACGCTGGCGCAGCAGCTCATGGTTCTGTACCTGGCGATTCTGGGTGGTGTGGGGACGGCGGGCGTTCCCTCGGGCTCGATCCCCTTCATCATCCTCGTGCTCGCGACCGTGAACGTGAACCCGGCGCTGATCGCGATCATCATCGGCGTCGATCGAATCCTCGACATGTGTCGAACGACGCTGAACGTGACCGGCGACCTCACCGCGGCGACCTACATCGCCCGCTCGGAGGGCCACACGCTCCCCGGCGATCTCGACCGCCTCTCGAACCGAAGAGCCGCCTGACCCGACCGCCCGTTCGGCGGTCGGGCGCTAGCAGCTCCTTGAAAAACCGGCAGGGCGTTTTCAACGTCCTGCTACAGGAACAGAGGGGCCATCACCAGCGTAAGCGTGGCGAGGAGCTTGATCAGCACGTGGAGCGACGGACCGGCCGTGTCCTTGAACGGGTCCCCGACCGTATCCCCCACGACAGACGCCCTGTGCGGATCCGTGTTCTTTCCGCCGTAGGCCCCCGTCTCGATGTACTTCTTGGCGTTGTCCCACGCTCCGCCGCCGTTGTTGAGGAAGAGCGCGACCAGGATTCCGGTAATCGTTCCGACCATCAGGAATCCGCCCACGACCTCGGCTCCGGTCGCCGCGTTCGGAGACTGCCCGCCGGCGTAGTAGAGCCAACGGAAGGCCAGGCCCGTTCCCAGCGTCATGCCGACCACCAGAAGCCCGGGGGCGATCATCTTCCGGAGCGCGGCCTTTGTCGCGATGTCCACGCACTGTCCGTAATCGGGCTTGGAGGTACCCGCCATGATGCCCGGATTGTTGGCGAACTGCTCGCGGACGTTGTTGATGATCGCATACGCCGCCTTGCCGACGGCCTTGATCGCCATCGAGCAGAACAGGAACACGAGCACCGCGCCCAGCATTGCGCCGACGAAGACCTCCGGCTTGTTGAGGTTGATCACCGGCTCGAAGGTCGGCATGTAGTTCCTGACCTCGTCGATGTACGCGCCGAACAGGAGAAACGCGGCCAGCGCGGCCGAACCGACGGCGTATCCCTTCGTGAGTGCCTTGGTCGTGTTGCCGACCGAATCCAGGCGATCCGTCCGCTTCCGGACCTCCTCCGGCTGGTGGCTCATCTCGACGATTCCGCCGGCGTTGTCGGTGATGGGACCGAACGTGTCCATGGCCAGGATGTAGGCCGCCGTTCCCAGCATCCCCATCGTCGCGACCGCGGTCCCGAAGAGGCCCGCGTCCTCGAGCCCGGAGTGCTGCCCCAGGAAGTACGCACCCACGATCGCCGCGCCGATCACGAGGATCGGATACCCGGTGGACTCCATCCCGACCGCCACGCCGGCGATAATGTTGGTCGCGGGGCCGGTCTGGGACGCCTCTGCGATCGAGCGCACCGGCCGGAAGCGGTACTCCGTGTAATACTGTGTGATGAACACGAACGCGACCGAGGTCAGGACGCCGATCACGCCACAGAGAAAGAAGTTGAAATAGTTCTCCGGACCCATGAGCCAGCGGGAGGCTACGAAGAATCCGGCCATGGCGAGCCCGGCCGCGACGTAATAGCCACGGTTCAGCGCCTTCATGGGGTCTTCCTGGTCGTTCGTTCGCACGACGAGGATCCCGACGGCGGAGGCCAGAATGCCGAAGGCGCGTGCGACGAGCGGGAAGAGCAGGATGCCGAGCACCGTGAGGCCCTGGGCCTCGAACACGTCCGCGTTGGCCCGATAGAGACCCGCGGCGAGGATCATGGCCCCGATGTTCTCGGCGGCGGTGGATTCGAACAGGTCCGCGCCGCGGCCGGCGCAATCGCCGACGTTGTCGCCCACGAGGTCCGCGATGACCGCCGGATTGCGCGGATCGTCCTCCGGGATCCCCGCCTCGACCTTGCCGACCAGATCCGCCCCCACGTCGGCGGCCTTGGTGTAGATGCCGCCCCCGAGTTGCGCGAACAGGGCCACGAAGCTCGCCCCGAACCCGTATCCGACGATCAGGAGCGGAATCCTCGTGATGTCGTCGGTCACGCCGACCGCGCGGACCAGGGCGAACAGCCCGGCCACGCCGAGGAGGCTGAGGGCAACCACAAAGAAACCCGAAACCGCTCCCCCGCGAAGCGAGGTCTGGAGCGCGCCGTTCATGCCCTCCCGCGCGGCCGCGGCGGTGCGGATGTTGGCGCGGATCGCCACCCACATGCCCATGTAGCCCGATGCCACCGAGCATGCCGCGCCGAGGAGGAACGAGAGCGTCGTCCACAGCGCCAGGTCACCGACGCTTGCGGGGTCGTGAATGTTGGGCGCGCGGACGAAGAAGTACAGCAGGTAGATCAGGAGCCCCAGCGCGATGGCCATGAAGGCGATCGTCCGGTTCATGCGCCGGAGAAAGGCCTCCGCGCCCGTCCGGATGGCATCGGAGATCTCCCGCATCGCGGGCGTGCCAGTATCCCGCCGCAGCACGTCCCGAGCCAGAGCGACGGCGAAGAGAAGACCCAAGAGGCTGATCCCCAGGACGAGGTACAGTTCCATGCACGCTCCTTATCCTCTGGGTCCATGGGATACAGCTCCCATGGTCCCGTTTGGGAATTGCACGGTTATTGGAGGTCTGCGGGAAAAAAGGCCCTTTACGGTATTCCCGGTGTCCCTTATAGTCAATCGTCCTTGTACCGTGGATCGCCCACCCGTACCCGGAAAGGTTCCCCATCGAACGCAGCCCCAGCGTAGCGGAAGCCTCTCCCGAGACACGCTTCCGGCGCGGCTTGAGCCTGCTCGACGCGACCATGCTCGTGGTCGGGTCGATGATCGGGTCGGGCATCTTCATCGTCTCCGCCGACATCGCCCGCACGATGGGCTCCCCGGGCTGGCTCCTCGCGGTGTGGCTCGTGACGGGCATCCTGACGCTACTGGGCGCGCTGGCCTACGGAGAGCTGGCGGCGATGTATCCGCGCGCCGGCGGACAGTACGTCTTCCTGCGGGAAGGTCTCGGAGCATTGCCGGGGTACCTGTACGGATGGACGCTCTTTCTCGTCATTCAGACGGGGACGATCGCGGCCGTGGCCGTGGCTTTCGCACGCTTCCTCGGCGTGCTGTTTCCGACCGTATCGCCGGATGTATTCCTCTCCCTTGGGCGTCTTCCGATGCCAGGTGGCGAGATCGAGTTCGGGCTTTCGGCGCAGCGCATCGTGGCGATCGTTGTCGTAGCCCTGCTCACGGCCGTCAACATGCGCGGGCTGCGCGAGGCCAAGTGGGTGCAGAACGTCTTCACGATCGCGAAGACGGTGGCGCTGGCGGGCCTGATCCTCCTCGGGCTCACCATCGGCAGGAACGCGGCCGCCATCGACATGAATTTCTCCGATATGTGGGCGGGGGCGCCGACCGGGATGGCCCTGGTGCTGGCTTTCGGCGCCGCGATGGTCGGATCGCTGTTCGCCTCCGACGCCTGGAACAACGTGACGTTCGCCGCGGCGGAGGTCGAAAAGCCGGAGCGCAACCTGCCGATCGCTCTCGCGCTGGGGACGGGGATCGTCACGGTGCTCTATCTGCTGGCCAACGTGGCCTATCTGGCCGTGCTGACCCTCCCCGAGATCCAGGGAGCCGCGCAGGATCGCGTGGGCACTGCCGCGGCGCAGGCGATCTTCGGGCAGTCCGGGCTCGTCATCATGGCCGTCGCAATCCTCATCTCGACCTTCGGCTGCGTCAACGGACTGGTCCTGGCCGGTGCGCGGGTCTACTACGCCATGGCGAAGGACGGGCTCTTCTTCCGTTCGGCGGGAAAGATCTCGTCTCGGACCCACGTGCCGACCTGGGCGCTCCTGGTCCAGGGCGTGTGGACCGCGCTGCTGACGCTGAGCGGGACCTACAGCCAGCTCCTCGACTACGTCATCTTCGCCGCGCTCCTGTTCTACGTCCTGACGATCGTGGCGCTCTTCCGTCTGCGGATCCGCGAGCCCGATCGGCCGCGACCCTACCGGGCCATCGGCTATCCGATCCTTCCAGCCCTCTACCTGGTGGGCGCGGCCGGCGTGGCCGTGATCCTTCTCATCGCCAAACCTGTGTATACCTTCTTCGGCTTGGCGCTCGTGCTTCTGGGGATCCCCGTCTACTTCCTCTGGCGAGCGGGCAGCCGCTGACCGAAGCGGCGTGGCGCTCGCAGGTGTGACCAGTTGAAATCCAAGCAAGACTCACCACGCGGACTGGCGCTCATCACGCTCACGGCCCTGGGGGTCGTCTACGGGGACATCGGGACGAGCCCGCTCTATGCCCTCAAGGAGGCCTTCGGTGGAGCCCACGCCCTGCCGGCCACGGAGGCGAACGTCCTCGGCGTTCTGTCGCTCGTCGTATGGTCCCTCGTTCTCGTCGTCGTCATCAAGTACCTGACCTTCGTGCTCCGCGCGGACAACAAGGGCGAAGGCGGCATCCTCGCCCTTCTGGCCCTGCTCATGGAGCGCAATCGAAACGGAGCCCGGCGTCGAGCGGTGATCGTCACGGCGGGCCTCTTCGGGGCGGCGCTCCTCTATGGCGAGGGCATCATCACGCCGGCCATCTCGGTGCTGAGCGCCGTCGAGGGCCTCGAGGTGGCCGCTCCGGGCCTCCATTCCCTCGTCGTTCCGCTGACGATCGGCATCCTCGTGCCATTGTTTCTTGTCCAGAAGCACGGAACCGCGCGGATCGGCAGGCTGTTCGGCCCCGTGATGTTCGTCTGGTTCGCCTCGATCGCCGCAACCGGACTGGCCGAGATCCTGGAGAGGCCAGCCGTGCTGGCCGCCGTCGATCCACGCCATGCCCTGCGCTTCTTCGCCGCCAACCGCTGGATCGGGTTCCTCGCGCTCGGCGCCGTCGTTCTGGTATTCACGGGGGTGGAAGCGCTGTACGCGGACCTGGGGCACTTCGGAAGGCGTTCGATCCGTCTGGGCTGGTATGCGGTCGTCTTCCCCGCACTCCTGCTCAACTACTTCGGGCAGGGCGCCCTGCTACTCAACGCGCCCGGCGCCGTGCGCAATCCCTTCTTCGAGCTTGTCCCTGCGTGGGGTCGCTACCCTATGGTCGCGCTAGCGACCCTGGCCACGATCATCGCCTCCCAGGCCCTGATATCCGCCGCCTTCTCGCTAACGCGACAAGCGGTACAGCTCGGATACTTCCCACGCGTCAACATCGTCCACACGTCGGCCTCCGCGATGGGGCAGATCTACATCCCGGAGATCAACGCAGCCCTCATGATCGGGTGCATCGCGCTCGTCGTCGGCTTCCAGGAGGCCACGAACCTGGCCGCCGCCTACGGGATGGCGGTCGTCGGAACGATGACGATGACGACTATTCTGTTCTTCTTCGTCGCGCGTAGGGTCTGGAAGTGGCCCCTGCTCCCGGTGGTCTTGCTGGTGGGCCTGTTTCTGATCGTGGATCTGGCCTATATGGGGGCGAATTCGGTGAAGTTGCTGAACGGAGGATGGCTGCCGCTAGCGGTCGCGGGGATCGTGTACGCCCTCATGAGGACATGGAGCACCGGTCGCGCCCGCCTGGAAGCCAGCGTGCGGGAGCGAACACTGCCGATGGATCTCCTTCTGGCCGACATCTCTCGGGGCCGCCTGACCCGCGTGCCTGGAACCGCGGTCATCATGACCCGCGAGAGCGAGGGCGCGCCGCCCGTCCTGCTTCATCACCTCAAGCACAACAAAGTCCTGCACGAAAGAGTCCTCCTGCTTTCCATCGTCTCGCGGAACATCCCTCAGGTGCAAGGTCAGGCGCGGGTCACCGTCGAGGATCTGGGCCACGGATTCTACCGCGCGATCGCCGGGTATGGCTTCATGGAGACTCCCGACATCCCGGACCTCCTTAGTCAGTGTGTGGCTCTGGAGCCGACGCTCGAGTTCCGTCCGCTCGATACGACCTTCATCCTGGCTCGCGACACGATCCTGGTCACTAACCGGTCGGGCATGGCCCGCTGGCGCAAGCACCTGTTCGCCTTCATGGCGCGGAACAATCTGCGCGCGACGGCGTTCTTCAACATCCCCCCGAATCGGGTGCTCGAGCTGGGGGCGCAGGTGGAGCTCTGAGGTCCGGCCGGCTACATAGGCGGGGGGGGGCTACGGCCTCTTCCGTTACTCCTGTCGCATGTAGCCCGGCTTGCAATCGACGAGGATGCTATGAGGCCCTCGCTGGGCGGCCATGAGGTCCAGCTCGTGGCTCGACATGGCAAGGTCCACGCCCGAGCGCTGGAACTGAGCGATCCAGCCGAGGCGGGGCGCCTCCTCGTTGGTCGAGCGCGACTCTCCGCTCGCCGACCCGTCTGCCTTGATATCCCCGAGCCCGGAGTACTGGCGCACGTCGTCGCCGAAGATGCCACCCACCTTCCCGTCTCCGAGGAACTCCAGCCGGTAGGACCCCGCGCTCTTGATCGCGGAGTAGCCCCGGTTCGGGTTGCCGGCGCATTCCGCGACGTAGGTCCCGCGTACGACGCCCTTGACCCCGAGCCAGTCCATGGGAACCGGCCAGTCGATCGCGGAAGCGGCCGCGGACGGCGGGGTCGGTGCCGGCGGCGGGGGCGCCGTCCCGTTCAGGCGTTCCCAGCACTCCCGAGCCTTCTTGAGACCCGGCTCGATGATGTCGCGCAGATAACCGTTGGTTGCCACACGCAGCGTCCTGATCAGCGAGGGAATGGAGTCGGGGTGGACACCTCCCCTAAAGACGGCGGCGCCGAAGAGCCCTCCGGCCTGCTGGGGCGTCACCAGGGCCACACCGTCGGGGAAGATCGTGAGGACGTGATGCTCGACCTCGATCTTACGCTTGATCTCCTCGAGTTCGACCATCTCGTCCCTGGTCCTCACCGCCTGGCGCACCTTCTCGCCCTCGGTCATAGTCGTTGGATCGCACTGGGCGCGGGCGGTCTCCGCCCCCGCGAGGAGCGCGAGGATCGCCAGCGCCGTCCCGGCGAGCGCTCCGGTCCTGCCCATGGGCTCCTGCATGCTCACTCCGTCCACCACGGGCCGCCGCCGCACCGGGCCTCGACGGGCAGGTACTCGAGCCACCCGCTTGCGCTCGGCCGTCCCCCCTTGTTACTCGGACGCGCGAGCTCTCCGCGGACGGACGCCCGCCCCAGCGCGGACTCCCCCGCCACGTCGATGGAGTCGCCCTCCAGGGTCCCGGCCAGCGGGATTCCGTTGATCCCCCGGGTCGCGCTGCCGTCCTCGCCGAGGTCGATCCACAGCCGTCCCGAGAGCGTCATCGGCTTGAAGGCGTCGGGGCTGCCGGGATCGCAGTGCACCTGCCAGATCCCGAGGAGCCGGTTCTTGGGTGGCGCCAGCGTGAAGGCGCGGCGGACGAACGCCCCGCTTGCGAGTGTGATCTCGACGAGAACCCGGCTCCCCACGTCCAGCGTCCCGTTGTCGCCTAGGTAGAGATCCTCGCGGTCGATCGTCAGCAGCCGGTCCGTGAACCCCCCGTTCACACGCTCGCCGTCGCTTTCGACGAGAAGCAGCTCTCCCGACGAGTCTCTCGTCCGGTAGACGAGATCGCCGCCGGGGCGGTCACCATCTCCCGGGCGCTGCAGGGTAATCGAGCGGATGGTCGTGGGTTGTGAGAATTTGACCTTCACGCGGAAGTGAACGTCGGTGTAGCCGTCGGGCCCGGCAGTCTCTGCGCGGCTCACGCGATCGGCGTCGCGGCCGAGGAGCTCGAGGGCGAGCAACTGGCCTGTGGCATTGCCGGCGCTCGTCAGGAAGAGCCCGAGGACAGTGACAGCCGCGACCGTCCCAGACGCTCCGCCGATCCGCCATGCCGCCCGACTCATCATGTCTGCACCACGACGCCGGGATCGCAACGCATGTCGTCGACATCCGGAGCCATGATCAGCTCCGGCTTCGTGATGCGGATGTCGTTTCCGGAGCGCTCGAACTCCACGGTCCAGGTCGTCCGCGCCCATTCGTTGACGACGCTCCCGCCAGCGACCCCGACTTCGGAAAGGGTCCCGTTAATCACTTCTGAGATCCCGTCATCCGTGTCGGTGAACGACCCCAGGACGACGCCCTTGCCTCTCAGCTCGAGCTTGAACGTCCCGCGGGTGGGGGAGAGGCGTCGT